>CADCVQ010000045.1 GCA_902806175.1 uncultured Solirubrobacteraceae bacterium | reverse complement strand
CGGAAGTTCGCGGGGGCTGGGCTTCGCTTGGTGGGAGTCCCGCCAAGGGACCGCTTGCGGTCAGCAGTGGCGGCGGTTCGCGGGGTCGCGGCTGGCCCAGGCGAGCCCGAGCGCGCCGATCGAGAGGAGCGCGTACCAGCGGTGTTGCGCGGCGGTCCAGTCGGTGTCGCTGGGTAGCGTGAGCAGCGCCCAGCGCTCGGGCAGCATGATTGCCGCTGCGAGGATCGCGAGTGGCGCGAGCGCGCCGCTCCAGCCGGCGTGTTCGTCGGACATGAGTCGCAGTGCGATTGCCGATGCGGCGAGCGTGAGCGTGAGCATCGCTGCGAACTGGACGCTCAGTGCAAGTCGGGTATCGGGGCCAAACCAAGCTCCTTGGGTGCTGGTGGCGTACCAAAGGCAGGCCGTCCAGGCGGTGAACAGCAGCGGTAGCGCCAGCGCGATGAGCTGCAATCTGCGCCGCGCAAGCGTCCGGGGTGTCGCGCTGACTGTGGCGCTAGCGGCGTCGTCGAGCAGAAACGCGGCGCCGGCGCACAGCGCGAGCGCCCCGAGGCCGGGCCAGCGTGCTAATGGAGACCAGTCGGGTGCGAGTGACGCTGCGGCGATGATGGCGACGCAGGCCAGCGTGCCGGCGAGCAGCGCCGGCCACGCGACGGTCCGCGCGACGGGCGTCAGCCGCGACAGCAGCGCCGGTATCACAACGGATCAGGCCCTGTCGGCAAGCCAAGTGCGATCCCGGCGACGGCGGCGCCGAGGCCGACAAGGAACAGCAGGGCGACGCGCGGGCGCCGGTCGTGACGCGCGCGGGCGCCCGCGACGGCGACCGTGGCGAGTCCGATGAGTCCGATGACGTGCCAACCAACCGACGCATGATCGAGCCAGTCGCTGCTGAAGCCCTCGGGTACGCCGTCACCGAACACAATCCACGGCAGCCACACCACCGGCGGCAGCACCAGAACAAGCGCGCCGATCACGGCGGCGTAGGTGCGCCGCGTCCAGCGGCCGACAAGGACGCCGAGCGTGCCCGCGAAGACGATGTACAGCGGTCCTTGGACAAGCTCGAGGGGGCGCAGCGCGTAGCGCTCGCCGTCAAAGAAGAGGACGCCGTCAAAGCCGGCGAGCACGAGCGCTGCGACGCCCGTAAGGCCCGTGCAAGCCAGTCCCGCCCATGCGATCGAGAGCAGCGCGGCCTCGGTCCGCACGCGTTCTGACAGCGGCGCAGCGCCATAGAAGTCCTGCGCGCTGTCACGACGCTCGCGATTTGCGGCGAGGCATGCCACGAGGAACGTCATGCCGCCGAGGCCAACGCCGGGGAACAGATAGGCGCCGCCTGCGAGCCCAAAGATGCTCTCGCCGCTGTCTGCATCTAACACCAACCCGAACACCGCGAAAGCGAACCCCAGCATGAAAAGCGGGTGTCTGAGCAGGCGGCGCCCTTCGGTGCCGGCAAGCGCCCAGCGCACCGTGTGCAGCGGCGGCGCTGTCCTTGACGCGATCACGAGCTCTCGCTGCGGCGCGGTCGTCGTGGTGCTCATGCCGCCACCGCATCGGGCACAGCGGCGGGTCCGACAAGCAGCAGGTAGCCGTCCTCGATCGTCGGCTTGACGAGCTGCGCGCCCGCGGGGGGGTCGCCGACGTGGCGGTGCAGGCCCTCGCTGGTTCGCCACCACAGCCGCGCGCGCGGATCGCGGCTGCCGGCGATCCAGACACGGTTGTCCGCGACGCCGCTGAGCTGCGCAGGAGTCCCATCAAACGCCGCGTGGCCGTCGCGCATGACAATCACGCGCTGGCAGAGCGCCGCGACGTCCTCGGTCTGGTGCGTAGAGACGAGCACGATGCGCTCATCGCCGCCGAGCTCTGAGACAAGCTCACGGAAGCGCAGGCGCTGCTCGGGATCCAGCGCGGCACTGGGCTCGTCGAGGACAAGCAGCTGCGGTTCGCCGAGCAGCGCCTGCGCGAGCGCGACGCGC
The DNA here is from genome assembly GCA_902806175.1 of uncultured Solirubrobacteraceae bacterium. GTDB lineage: Bacteria > Actinomycetota > Thermoleophilia > Solirubrobacterales > Solirubrobacteraceae > CADCVQ01. The sequence goes on along the minus strand of CADCVQ010000045.1, from coordinate 6,639 downwards.
TTGCGCATCCCGCCCGAAATCTTCCGGATCCGCTTGCCGGCGACGTCGCCGAGGCCGACCAGTTCGAGTGCGCGCCGCACCTCGCGGTGACGCGCGCGCGTGTCGGTCATCTCCTTGAGGATCGCGACGTAGTCGACGAACTCAAACGCCGTGAAGTGGCGATGAAACCCCGGCTCCTGGGGCAGGTAGCCCAGCCGCCGGCGAATCTCCGTGCGCTGCTCGCGATCAGCCGGATCAAGGCCCAGCAGCCGCAGATCACCGCTCGTCGGCGCGAGCACCGTCGCGACCATCCGCATCAGCGTCGTCTTGCCCGCGCCGTTAGGACCGAGCAGCCCCGTCACGCCGGGGCCGATCGTGAGCGATAAACCCGCCACGGCGTCACGTGCGCCGTAGCTCTTTCGCAGGTCGGACATCGCGATGTGACTCATGTCAGATCTCCTCGACGATCGAAGCTGTCGACATCGCGGATGAGGACGAGCGCGGCGAGCGCGGCGAGCAGCGCGCACGCGAGCTGTCCGGTCGCACCGAAGACGACAAGCGGCTCCTGCGCCAGGCGCCAGCCCGCGCCGGCGACGAGCATCCACAGCACGCCCAGCGAACCGCACGCGACCACCGGTGAGATCCGGGTCGCCAGCGCAAGGCTCGCGAGCGTCAACCCCAGCGACGGCAGCAGCCAGCCGGCGGCGCTCGGGTGCAGGCCGGGCAGCGCGAGCGCTGCGAGGCCGGCCAGTGCGGTCGTGGCGACGAGGACCGCGAGCGCGCGGATCAGCAGCAGCGTGAAGCTGCGCATCGGCGCGGCCAGCCCGATCTCGTAGGTCGGATCGACGTCAGGCCCATAGGCAAGCGCGATGCCCGCCAGCGGCAGCAGCGGCGCGAGCACCAAAAACCAGTACAAGCCCGCCTCGCGCCGGGTTGCCGCCAGGACCGCGAACGCCAGCACGATCGCGCACGCCAACAGCCACGACAGCCGCAGCGCCGGCGTCGCGCCGAGCAGCCGCGCGACATGCCCGGGCACCCCCAGTCGCGCGAGCCCCGCTTCCAGCGGCCCGCGCCGCGGCGCGTCAAGGCGCTCCTCGATGACCTCCCACGCCTGCGCCAGGCGGGCATCGTCGACGAGCGGCGCGATCTGGGCGCGACAGTGCGCGCATGACGGCAGGTGCGCCTCGATCGAGAAGGCGTGCGCTTCGTCGATGTCGCCGCGAGCGTATTGCGCCAGCAGCTCAGACTGCACGTGCCAGGTCATGTGGCCAGCTCCTCTCGCATCTGCGCGCGCGCGCGCATCATCCGCGTCTTGACCGTGCCGCTGGGGATGCCCAGCAGCCGCCCGGCCTCGCGGCTGGTCAGGCCATCAAGGACGGTCGCCTGCACGACAGCGCGCAGCTCCGGAGACAGCCGGCGCAGCACCCCGCCCAGATCGCCGAACTCCACACCGAGCAAGATCTCCTCCTCGGCAGAGCGCCGATCGTCGACCTGCGCGACGAGCACCTCGCGACGCGGCAAGCGGCGCAGCGCATCGATCAACCGGCGAATGGCGATCCCCCAGATCCACGCGCCGACATCACCGTCGCCCTGGTAGCGCCCAGCGCCTTTCCAGACCGCGACGAACGTGTCCTGAATCGTCTCGTCGACAAGCCCATGGTCGGCGCAGCGGCGCGCCAGGCGCACCGCCAGCCACGGCGCATGACGGTCATACAACACCCGCAGCGCGCGACGGTCGCCATCTGCCACGGCAGCCAGCACCTCGACGTCTTCGCGATCTGCGCTCACCACAGCTCCCATGCCCTACCTGTCGAACGCCGAGCCTAAAGCGGTTCACGAAACCGCATGAACCGATTGCGACACAGCGCGCGACAAGTGGTGGTCAAGCCCTCGCAGCAACCACGGCGACCCCGGCCGCCAAGCACAGGAGGCAAGCTCGCCAGGCTGTCCCGAACGAACGCCTGGCGGCTCGATCTATCGCGGCGTCCCCCCGGCCGCTCGCTGACGAGGCTGTCCGGGTCCCTCCCGCGATCACGATGCTTGAGGCGGCGCAGCCGATCGAAGTACCCGTTCCGGCTGAGGTTCGCTGCGGGACGAGCGCCAGGGGTCCCGCTGAGGACCGGCTTGCGGATGCCGGCGACAAGCTCGACGAGACTGCCCCCTGCAGGCGGAAGGGGCCAGCGACCGCCGTCGGGCACTATCTAGGTAGCCCGTGGATCTCCGCCTTCCGGTCGCTTCAACTCGCTGGTTGCCGCGTTGGCAGGCTTTCGCTGAGCCTCAGTTGTCCTCGTTCACGGGATCGACTTGGAGCACGGTCGTTATCGCCACGTAAAAGCGCAGGGAGTCGGGCCCGTCGCCGTCCGACTCGAGGAGGACTGCTCGGCGCAGCATTCGGCGTTCGAGCACGAAGCTCGCGGTTTCCGCGCGTCCGACACGGAACGCAAACCTCTCGTTGTGCGCCGGGTAGGCCGCCGGCGCGAGCTCGGCGCCTGCAGCCAGCTCGCCCTCCAAGTAGGCGAGCACGCCGCGGGGCTCCTCGGACAGAATCGTGACCTCCACCCGGCTGCCCATCAGCGCGAGCAGCCGGGTCAGCGCCTTTTCGAACGTGAGTGTCTTGCGGACGGTCATGGTCCGCCCGCAGCGTAACGGTGGGGCGTCGGGCAGCAGGACGTGAGGGTGCCGGGCGGCGCGGCGGCGGGAGCCTTCGCCGGGAAATCGCCGAGCGGCTCGCTGAGGCGGCGCAGCTCGGCGAGCGGCCGCGCTCCTCGGGCCGGATCGCGAGTCCGAGGTCGCTCCAAAGTGCTGCTCCGCCGCATCTGAGCAACCCGCCCCGCACTACCTTTGCAGCGACGGACTAGCCTAGGCGGCCGAAGCGCCGGATTTCTCCTTCGCGTGCAAGGGAACGCTTCACGAACGCGATCGCAGAGCGCTCTGATCGCGCGTCGAAGTCGACACCAGCGTCCCAGTAGCGGTTCGTCGGTGGGACGCGCCGCCGCGGCGGCGTCCCGGCAAGGGACCGGCCTACGAAAGAGTTGAAGTTGCCGGTGTGAGCTTACGAGGAGCTGCGCAGATCGATCTCGAAGCTCCCGGCGTTGGAGGCGACGGTGAGCTGTGTGGCGCGGTCCGGGACGTGTGGCACGAAGACCGAGGCGCCGGGGAGTACCTCGGGGTTCTGTTTCAGGCGCAGCCATTCGAGGTCGTACAAGGTGCTGACCGGTGTCAGGACGTAGCTTGTGGCGAGGTCGTCTGTCAGAGCTGTGGGGCCATGTGCGTGGGCCAGGTCGCAGCCGTGATCGGCGGGGAATACACGCGCACGCCACTCGGGATCCTCGTCGATCACGAGGTGCCAGCGGATCATCACGCAGTCCTCGAACAGTTCAGCCGACGTGATGCGCAGACCGGCGATCCGGTCAGGAGGGCCGAGCGCAACGGCGTGAAGGTGGGTGGCCTGATACAGGGTCGGGGGCGGCGTCCCCATCGGGGGCGCGATCGTCTCGTCAAGGCGCTGCCACCACCGCTCCTGTTGCTGCCAGTCGATCGCTCCGATCCTGAGAAGGGTCTGCAGCACGTCACTGAATCGTTCTCGGCGCTCGCGCGGGTCTTTGGCGAGATCGTGGTCAGCGGCGAGCTCGAGCTCGAGCAGTTGGTGCGCCCGGCGGCGGATCTCCTCGCTGACCGGGGCTGCCGGCCGAGCGGCACGCTCAAAGCGTTCGTTCCAATCGGCTTGCTCGGCTGCAGTCACTAGCTGTAGCTCGGCAAGACCGCAAGCTAGGTCCTTCGCCTGTTCGGCGAACAGGCTCGCGTGGCGGCCCGTGAGCAAGAGAAGCGACCGCTCGAGGCTCTTGATCGCCATGTCGTGCGCGAGCGCGTTCACGGCCGCCTCGCCGATCCACCCAACGCAAGTGTCAGACGCTGCTCGCCGACCTCGGCGATCAGCTGCGTAGCCGCTGCCGGCACTGTCGTGGCGAACGTCGAGGTCCCCGCGACAGGTCCGCCGGCAACGCGAATGACCTGACCGGTATGCACGTGCCGGTATTCGGTGCCCACGTCATCTGTGAGCGACACCGGAGCCGGTGGATACCAGCCGGCGGCAGTCGGATCGCCGGGCTCGGCAACCGACGGCGGGGACACCATTCCGGCGTGTGAGCGCCAGCGCAGCACCAATCCGTCGGCGTACAGCTCGGCGGTGGCGATCTGCAGCGTCCCGTTCGACGTGGCCTCGCCAAGGACGACCGTGCGCAGCTCAGTCAGCGTGCAGCGCCTCTGACGACGCTCCTGCTCAAGCGACCATGTCCGCCCGCCATCGACCTCGCACAGGCGCTCGCGCCATCGCGAAAGCTCAGCTTCCGTGAGCGCGTCGCAGTCTGCACACGCGGTGCGCAGCCGCTCGACGGCGGCGATGCGGTCCGGATGACGAGCGTTGGATTGCCCGCCAGACACCGAGTCGTCGGCCGCGTCTTCGAGCTCGCGCAGGCGCGCCGCAAGCAATCCGCGAGCGCGGCGCGCGAGCTCGTCGTCGTCGATCACCGCTGGCAGCACGGACGGATGCTCGATCTCATGTTCGAGGCGTCGCCGAAACGGCTCGATATCTGACTCGCTGATGGCTCCAATCGCCGTCAGCGCTTGCGCCGAGTGCTCAAAACGCACCCGACGCGCGGCATTGATCTGCTCGCGCGATTGCGAACGCTGCAAGGGAACCGAGCGCCAGGAACCGAAATGCGCAAGGCCACGGAGGTAACGCTCAACTCGCTCACGCTCGACATCCACGATCCCAGCAGTGTAGGCACGAACCGCACACCAGCGTGCGCCGCCGACAGGGTCGCCACGTCCCGATGAGGGACCGGCTTGCGGGCGAATTTGAGCTCGGCAGAGGCGAGTGGCGAATGCTGGTCAGCTGCTGGCGAGGTACGTGTCGCGTTCGTGGATGTATCGCTCGCTGGTCTTGCGCGGGACTTGCATGGTGCTGAGAAGGTCGCTTCGTAGCTCGCGGAGGTCGACCTTGAGCGCGTCGAGTACCCGGATGGCGACCGAGTCGCCCTCGGTCAGCAACGCGAGCAGGTAATGGCCGGTGTTGGCCATGGGCGCGCCGAGGCGCTCAGCCTCGATCTGTGCCAGCACACCCACGTTGTTGGCGCGCGGTGTGCTGGTGCGGCCACTGTGTGCTGTGGCGCCGGTGTCCGGCGGCTCGCCGATCATGCGGTCGACCTCGCGTCGCGCAGCTTCGAGGTGTACGCCCTGCTTGGCGAGCACCCGCGTCGCGATCGAGTCATCGTCTGACAACAGGCCGAGGAGTAGGTGCTCGCAGCCGAGATATCCATGGTGGCCGAGCCGATCGGCCTCGGTGGCTGCCGCGACGCGCGCGGCGCGGACGTCATCGGCGACAGCGTGCTTCATGGGACCTGTCGGAGGCGCCGCCGCCGACGCTTGGCGTGGACGCTGAACCAGCGCGTGGTTGCCGGCGGGTGTGTGAGTGGGGGCTGCTGATGCGGTAGGTGCCCGTGCACGGCATGATTATGCCGTCCGTGAGGCGGTGGCCGCGGATGTGCCAGCGCTCGCCGGGCGCCACGATCGCGATGCCGTCGGGTTGCGGCGAGACGCCTCGTTCGACGCGCAGCACGTGGGTCGCGACCGGCTCGTGCTCGCGCAGTTCACCGCGGTGGGCCTGCTCGACACGCATGCGGGCGGGGCTGCAGAAGTCACGGTGTGCCGCGTTGGCGTCCGTGTGCGGGTCTTCAGCGGACGCCTCGAAGTCCAGCTCGCCGTGCTCGTGCCATGGCGGCGGCATTCCGTCGACGAGCTCTGCGTAGTTGCGCTGAAGGTCTTCAAGCCACGCGTCGAGCAGCCCGAGAAGCACAGCGTCGTCGGTTCCCTGCCGGTTTCGATAGATCCTGTCGATTGGCGGGTGTCTCAGGAAGGCATCGCGGTCGTCGCCGTACACCTCGTGGCCGATCTCCTTGGAGCGCTCACCCCACGGCCGGGCTGCCGCGCGCGAGGACGGCTCACGCGGCGCCGGCATGGCTGCGAGAGTCGGCCGACGCCGCGCAGCAGCCTCCCGCGCCTGCGACGAGGCGCCGGCGGACCTCATATCGATCAACACGAGAACGCGATCGGCGATCTGGCGGTTGCGCTCAAGCTCTGGCGCAAAGCCGACCGCGGCCAGCGCGGCGGCGGCCTCGATCGTCCGCGCGTTGTACTCGACCGCGGGTCGCTCGGCCAACCAGCCATCAGGGCCGCTCGGAGCTCGCCCGACGGCGATCTTGTAAAAGGGGCTGAGCGTGAAGGTGAGCTGCAGAGAATGCATCGCGGCATGGGACCGTGGCGCGTGCCAAGGCCTTCCTGTTCGCCGCCGATGCGCTCATAGCGCTCGGCCAGCTCCTCCCAATACGACGCATACGCCCCGGGATAACCGGGCCTCTCGCCCAGGTCGCCGGACAACGCACGGCGTGCCTCGGTGTACTTCTCGCCCGTCAACTCGATCCGACGGCGGATGCCCTGCTTCAGCGCGCGATCTTCGGTCACGTGATCCTCACCCTCCGGCCCGATCCCACGCATCACGGCCGCTGGATCGACAACCGAGACCAAGTCCCTTGCTCCGTCAGCGCCAACCCGGACGTGGGCCATGATCGGCTCGGAGGACACGCCGGGAGAACGGCGCAGCAC
>CADCVQ010000044.1 GCA_902806175.1 uncultured Solirubrobacteraceae bacterium | reverse complement strand
CGCGATCGAGATGATGTCGATCGTCGCCGCGCGCGTCGACGTCGCGCGCTTCGGCTTCGAGGCGTTCCGCGCCTCGCCGCGCCAGGCCGACCTGCTGATCCTGTCGGGCCGCGTCTCGATCAAGATGGCGCCGGTCGTGCGGCGCATCTACGACCAGATGCTCGAGCCCAAGTGGGCGATCGCGATGGGCGCCTGCTCGAGCTCGCAGGGCGTCTTCAACAACTACGCGATCGTGCCGGCCGACAAGTTCATGCCCGTCGACGTGCACGTCCCCGGCTGTCCGCCGCGGCCCGAGTCGCTCATGCACGGGATCCTCAAACTGCGCAAGATGATCCAGGAGGACCCCGACATGGGCTGGCGCGCGGGGCACCACGCCTACGGCACCGAGGAGGTCATCGGCAGCGAAGACGGCCAGGCGACGGCCGTCAACGTCTACCGGCAGACGCCGGGAAGCGGCCACGGTGCCTGACTCCGTCGGTCTGGAGCTGCTCGCCCAGGACTTGGCCGCGAGAGCCGGCGCCGACGCGGTCCTGGCGACCGTCTACTTCCGCGACAGGGCGACGGTCATCGTCGAGCCGTACACGATCGTGCCGGTGCTCGAGCAGCTGCGCGAGAAGGGCTACGGCGCGCTCATGTCGGTGCACGGCGTCGACTACTACCCCGAGGAGCCGCGCCTCGGGGTGCACTACGAGCTGCTGGACATGAACGCGGTCGACCGCGTGACCGTCAAGCTGCGCGTGACGCTGGACAACCCGCACGTCCCGTCGGTGACACCGAACTGGCCGACGGCGAACTTCCAGGAGCGCGAGATCTACGACATGTTCGGCGTGATCTTCGACGGCCACCCCGACCTGCGGCGGATCCTCATGCCCGAGGACTACGAGGGTCACCCGCAGCGGCGCGACTTCCCGGTCGGCGGCGAGCCCGTGCTGTTCACGATCGACGAGTCAGAAGGGACGGCGTACACCCAATGAGCACCGACGTCACCCCGACCCCGAGCGACTACCGCGCGATGGAGGAGTCGACCACGCTGGCGCCGCTCGAGCGCCTCGGCTCGGACGACATGGACCATGAGCTGCTCACGCTCAACATGGGCCCCCACCATCCCGCCACGCACGGGGTGCTGCGCCTGCTCGTGACGCTCGAGGGCGAGGTCGTGCGCGACCTCAAGCCGATCATCGGCTACGTCCACACCGGCATCGAGAAGACCGCCGAGGACAAGTCCTACTGGAAGGCGATCCCGGTCGTCGAGCGGATGGACTACCTGGCGTACTACTTCAACGCCTACGCCTTCTGCGGCGCGACCGAGACGCTGCTCGAGCTCGAGGTGCCCCCGCGCGCGCAGTACCTGCGCGTCATCCACATGGAGCTCAACCGGATCATGAGCCACCTCGTGTGGCTCGGGACGAGCGCGCTGGACCTCGGCGCGATGTCGATGTTCTGGTACTGCTTCCGCGACCGCGAGCTGATCCTCGACCTCTTCGAGCAGTCCAGCGGCGCGCGCATGCACACGCGCTACATCCAGATCGGCGGCGTCGCGGAGGACATCCCGCGCGGCTGGGAGGCCAAGCTGCGCGAGTTCACGTCGCAGATGCCGACGCGCGCCGACCAGTACAACGACCTGCTCGCCAACAACGAGATCGTCCTGCAGCGCCTGCGCGGCGTCTGCCCCTTGGCCGAGGAGGAGCTGCTCAAGCTCGGCGTCACCGGGCCGCTGCTGCGCGCCGCCGGCAACCCCTGGGACCTGCGCAAGGCGCAGCCCTACAGCTCCTATGACCACTTCGACTTCAACATCCCGGTCGGGACGGAGGGCGACAACTGGGACCGCTTCGCCGTCCGCGTCGCCGAGATCTACGAGTCGGTGAAGATCATCGAGCAGGCGATGGACGGGCTGCCCGAGGGCCGCACGATCACCGACGACCGCAAGGTCGCGCTGCCGCCGCGCCACGAGCTCGCCACCTCGATGGAGGCGCTGATCCACCACTTCAAGCTCGTCACCGAGGGCTTCCGTGTGCCGCCCGGCGAGGTCTACTTCCCGATCGAGGGACCGCGCGGGGAGTACGGCTGCTTCGTGCGCTCCGACGGCTCCTCGAAGCCCGCGCGCGTGCACATGCGCGATCCCTCCTTCGTGAACCTCCAGGCGACGGCGCCGATGACGGAGGGCTCCTACATCGCCGACCTGATCGCGACGCTGGCGATGCTCGACCCCGTGCTCGGGGGCATCGACCGGTGATCGGGCGGCGCAAGAAGGGCGAGCGCGCCGGCATCACCGAGACCACCGCGGCCACGGCCGCCGACCCGATCGGCGCCCGCGCGGCCGAGATGCCGGGGCGCGAGGTCACGCGCTTCGGCCACGGCTCGCGCGTGCCTGGCTGGGACGACGCCGTCGACCTCGACAAGGACCCCGCGCAGATCCCCGATCCCGCGACGACGCCCGTACCGGCGGCGCTGCGCGAGGAGATCGAGGCGCACATGGCGAAGTACCCCGACTTCCGCAGCGCCGCGATCCCGGCGCTCGCCGCCGCCCAGCGCGTCCACGGCTGGTGCTCGCCCGAGGCGATCTGGCAGGCCGCCTGCGTCATGCGGTTGACGCCCGGCTACCTCATCGGGGTTGCCTCGTTCTACGACATGCTCGAGACCCAGCCCGTGGGACGCCACTCGGTCTATGTCTGCACGAACATCTCCTGCTCGCTGTGCGGTGCGGACGAGCTGCTGGCCCGCCTCGAGGAGGAGACCGAAGGCGATCCCGACTTCAACGTGCGCCACTTCGAGTGCCTCGGTGCGTGTGACATCGCGCCGATGGCGTCCGTCGACGGGATCTACGTCGGCCCGATCACGCTCGACGAGGTGGCGATCCTCGTCGAGCAGATCCGCGAGGGAACGCCGCCGCTGCCCGGCAAGCAGCTGCGCAAGCGCAAGAGCACCGACCCCGGGGCGGCGCGGCCCGTCGCCGGCGACGCCGACCCCGGCGCCGCGCCGGCGATCGAGGGCGGCGCCGACCCGATCACGCCGACGACGACGTACGGCACGCCGATGGGCGGCGAGATCACCGGCCCTCCGGCCGCGATCGAGGAAGCTCCCCCGCCACCCGAGGAGGACGACGACACATGAGCAGCCCCACGATCCTCCTCGCCGGCATCGACGAGCCCGGCCTGAACACGATCGACGTCTACCGCAGCCACGGCGGCTACGACATGGCGCGCAAGGCGCTGACGGAGATGACGCCCCAGACCGTGCTCGACGAGCTGCTGGCCTCCGGCCTGCGCGGCCGCGGCGGCGCCGGCTTCCCGAGCGGCAAGAAGATCTCGTTCATCCCGAAGGCGAACGTCGACAAGTACCTCGTCTGCAACGCCGACGAGTCCGAGCCCGGCACCTTCAAGGACCGTGAGCTCATGCAGAAGAGCCCGCACATGCTGATCGAGGGCATCATCATCGGGGCATACGCAGCGGGCGCCAACCGCTCCTTCATCTACATCCGCGGCGAGTACGCCGAGCAGGCGGACATCATCGACGCCGCACTCGTCGAGGCGACCGAAGCCGGCTTCATCGGCCAGAACATCATGGGCTCGGCCTTCAGCCTGTCGCTCGTCCTGCACCGCGGCGCGGGCGCCTACATCTGCGGCGAGGAGACCGGTCTGCTGGACTCCTTGGAGGGCAAGCGCGGCAACCCGCGCCTGAAGCCGCCGTTTCCCGCCAACCAGGGCCTGTACCAGGGCCCGACGGTGATCAACAACGTCGAGACGCTCATGACGATGCCGCACATCCTGCGGATGGGCGGTGCCGAGTACGCGAAGATCGGAACAGAGACGAGCGCCGGCACGAAGGTCGTCTCGGTGAGCGGCAACGTCCAGCGGCCGGGCAACTACGAGATCGAGCTCGGGATCTCCTCGCGGGAGATCATCTACGGCCTCGCCGGCGGGCCGCCGGAGGGGCGCGAGGTGAAGTTCTGGTTTCCGGGCGGCTCGTCGTCGCCGGTGCTGACCAAGGACGACCTCGACGTGCCCTACGACTTCGACTCGCTCGCAAAGGCGAAGTCGATGCTCGGCTCGGGCGCGATCATCGTCGTCGACGACACCGTGCCGGTCGTCAGCGTCGCGCTGAAGCTCGCGAAGTTCTACAAGCACGAGTCCTGCGGCAAGTGCACGCCGTGTCGCGAGGGCACGCGCTGGACCGTCTCGATGCTCGAGCGCGTCGACCAGGGCCTCGCGACGCCGATGGACCTCGACATCATGGCCTCGGTGCAGGAGCAGATCATCGGCAACTGCCTGTGCGTGCTGGGCGACGCGATGGCGATGCCGATCGGCTCGATGGTCGCGAAGTTCCGCGACGAGTTCGAGGCCCACATCGAAGCCGCGCGGGCCGCCAACCCGTGGCTCGGGGACGCTGAGCCGGACACCGACCCCGTCCTCATCCAGGGAGCCGCGGGTGCCTAGGCCGAACCCCGAAACGGCCGCGTTCTCGGTCGACGGCCTGGAGGTCAACGCGCCCGCGGGGATGATGCTCGCCGATGCCGCGAAGTTCGGCGACGTCGAGATCCCGGTCTTCTGCTATGAGCCCAAGCTCGGCCCGCCGGTCGGCGCGTGTCGCATGTGCCTCGTCGAGATCGAGGGCATCCCGAAGCTGCAGACGGCCTGCTCGACGCCGGTGAAGGACGGCATGGTCGTCTTCACGCAGACCGATCGCGTCAAGCAGGCGCAGGAGGCCGTGCTCGAGTTCCTGCTCATCAACCATCCGCTGGACTGCCCGGTCTGCGACGCCGGTGGCGAGTGCCCGCTACAGGACATCACCTTCGGCTGGGGCCCCGGCCGCTCGCGCTTCATCGAGCCCAAGCGCCACTTCGTCAAGCCGCTCGCGTTGTCGCCGCTGATCGCGATCGACCGCGAGCGCTGCATCCTCTGCTACCGCTGCGTGCGCTTCAGCCAGGAGGTCGCCGAGGACTACCAGCTCATCCTCGAGGAGCGCGGTGCCGACACCTTCGTCTCCACGTTCGACGGTCACCCATACGTGGCCCCGTTCAGCGGCAACATCATCGAACTGTGCCCCGTCGGCGCGCTGACGTCGCAGCCCTATCGCTTCCGCGCACGGCCGTGGGACATCGAGGGGTCGGGCTCGGTCTGCACGCTGTGCCCGGCGCAGTGCAACGTCGAGTTCACCGTCCGCGACGAACGCGTGCTGCGCGTCATGGCGCGCGACCACCACGGCGTCGACGACGGCTGGCTGTGCGACAAGGGCCGCTTCGCCTACCAGTCGGTGCACGTCGACCAGCGCGTGTCGCACCCGCTCGTGCGCGTCGACGGCGAGCTCGTGCCGGTCAGCTGGGACCGCGCGCTCGACGAGGCCGCCGCCGCGCTGAGCGCGGCCGGCTCCGACAGCGCCGCGATCGCCGGCGGCGAGACGACCAACGAGGAGGGCTGGCTGCTGCAGGAGCTCGTGCGCGGCGGGCTGGGGTCGGCGAACGTCGACTCGCGCTTCGGCGGGATGCTGCCGCGCGAGCTGCACGCCGCGCTGCACGCCCCCGCCCTGCAGGCGACGGTCCCCGACCTCGAGTTCGCCCACGCCGTGCTCGTGCTCGACTGCGAGCCCGTCGACGACGCGCCGATCCTCGACCTGCGCATCCGCAAGGGCGTGCGCCGAAACGGCGTCAAGCTGGCGGTGGCGACGTCGCGCCCGTCGTCGCTGGATGCCAACGCCGCGGCGGTGGCGCGCTTTGCGCCGGGCGCCGCCGAGGCGTTCTGCGCGGCGCTGAACGCGGCGGTCGGCGGCCATGGCGTCGTCGCGGAGCTCGCCGCCGCTGCCGGCGCGCAGGCCGCCGACGTGCTCGCGCTGGCGCAGCTGCTGACCGGCGCCGGCGATGCCCGCTCGGCTGGCGGCTCGCAGGGCAGAGCTGACATCGTGATCGTCTACGGCGAGCGCCTGACGCACGGCGCGCGCGGCGAGCACGCAGCGCGCGCGCTGCTGAACGTCGCCGGCCACGTCGTCAGCGCCGGCCACGACGGCTCGGGGTTGCTCGAGCTGCCGGCCGGCACGAACGGCCGCGGCCTGCGCGAGGCCGGCATGCTGCCCAACGCCGGTCCCGGCCTGGCGGAGATCGGCCCCGCCGGCCTCGACACCGGCGCGATCGGCGCGGCGGCCGCGGCAGGCGCGCTGAGCGCGCTCTACCTGCTGCACGTCGACCCGCTGCGCGACCTTCCGAGCCGGCGCACGTGGCGCACCGCGCTGCAGCGCGCCGACAGCGTCATCGCGCACGCCGAGTTTCTGTCGGAGGGCCTGTGGGAACACGCCACGGTCGTCTTCCCCTCGGAGTCCTACGCCGAGAAGGAGGGCACGATCACGCACCCCGACGGGCGGGTGCAGCGCCTGCGCCCGGCGATCGCGAGGCCCGACGCGGTGCGCGCGGAATGGAACGTGCTGGCGGACCTGAGCCGGCGCCTCGGGCACGACCCCGGCATCCTGAGCGGCCCGATGGCGTCGGCCAAGCTCTTCGAGGCCGTCCCGTTCTACGCCGGCATCACGCTCGACGAGCTCGGCGGGCGCGGCCTGCGCTGGCCGGCCCGGCCGGCGTCCGCCGCATGGCCAGCGGCCGACGGCGGTCCCTTCGGCCTCGAGTCGCCGCAGCAGGCACCGACGCCGAACGGGAGCCTGCGCCTCGGCAGATTTCGCTCGATCTGGGCGGCTGCGGAGGTCGAGCTGTCGCCCGCGCTGAAGTTCCTGCGCGCCCACCAGCGCGCCGAGCTGAGCCCCGCCGACGCGCGGCGCCTCGGCCTGGCCCACGGCGATCGCGTGACGGTCGGCTCCAACGGCAGCCGCGTGAGCGCCACGGTCGCGCTGCGCTCGGGCGTTCCCGAGGGCACGGTCTTCCTCGAGCAGGGCATCGCGCAGGACTCCGCGAGCGAGCTTGACGACGATCTCGTGGAGGTCTCGCCCGCGTGACGACCACCCTCGCCGCCGTCGGCTACGCCGAGGAGTGGTACATCCAGATCGTCAAGTCGGTGGTGCTGTTCCTGCTCGCCGTGCAGATCGTGCCGGTCGTGCTGCTCGCCGAGCGCAAGCTGCTGGGCCGCTTCCAGAACCGCTACGGCCCCAACCGCGTCGGCCCGTTCGGCGCGATGCAGCCGCTTGCGGACATCATCAAGCTCGCGACGAAGGAGCCCTTCCAGCCGTCGACGGCGATCGGCTTCCTGTACGCGCTGGCGCCCGTGATCTCGCTGCTCACGGCGCTTGCCGCGTTCGCGATCCTGCCCTTCGGCGACGTCGCGAACATCTTCGGCACCGAGGTCGGGCTCTACGGCCTCGACGTCGGGATCGGCGTGCTCTACGTCTTCGCGTTCGGCGCGATCGCCTTCTACGGGCTCATGCTCGGCGGCTGGGCGAGCGGCTCGAAGTACTCGTTTCTCGGCGCGATGCGCGCCGCCGCGCAGCTGATCTCCTACGAGGTCGCGATGGGGCTGTCGCTCGTCGGCGTGCTGATGATGGCGGGCACGCTGTCGCTGACGGGGATCGTCGAGCAGCAGTCGGGGATGTGGTACATCGTGCCGCAGTTCGTCGGCTTTTTGATCTTCATCACGGCGGGCTTCGCGGAGACCAACCGCGCGCCGTTCGATCTGCCCGAGGCCGACGCCGAGCTCGTGGCGGGCTACAACACCGAGTACGGCGGCTCGAAGTTCGCCGCCTACTTCTTCGCCGAGTACGTGAACATCCTCGTCGTGTCGGGGATCGCGGTGACGATGTTCCTCGGTGGCTGGCAGCTGCCGTTCATCGACCCGCCCGGCTTCGTCGACCCGTTCGTCGTGCTCGCCAAGATCTTCGTGTTCGTCTTCCTCTTCGTCTGGATCCGTGCGACGCTGCCGCGCCTGCGCTATGACCAGCTGATGAGCTTCGGCTGGAAGGTGCTCCTGCCGCTGGCGACGGCAAATGCCCTGGTGACCGCGATCGTGGTGGTGGCAACGTCATGAGCTGGACCCCTGGCGACGAGATGATCCGCGTGCAGCGTGCGCCCCAGCCGGGCGCCGCGGGCGGCACGTACCGTGCGTTCGGCGAGACGCTGCGCGGCCTGAAGACGACGATGGCGCGCCTCTTCGAGGGGCCGAAGACGATCTCCTATCCCGAGGAGAAGGTGCCGGTCTATCCGCGCTTCCGCGGCCGCCACCGGCTGCATCGCTTCGAGGACACGGGCTTGGAGAAGTGCGTCGGCTGCTCGCTGTGCGCGGCCGCCTGCCCGGCCGACTGCATCCGCGTCGTCGCGGCCGAGAACACGCCGGAGAACCGTGTCAGCGCCGGCGAGCGCTACGCGGCGGTCTATGAGATCAACCTCTCGCGCTGCATCTTCTGCGGCTACTGCGAGACGGCGTGCCCGTTTGACGCGATCACGCTGGGCCACGACTACGAGATGTCGTCCTACAACCGCCAGGACCTGATCTTCACGAAGGAGATGCTGCTCGAGGAGCCGCTCGAGCGCACGCCGCTGCGCAACGAGGGCGAGTAGGCGCTAGTGGACGCGTCCGCAAGTTCTGCGGGTTTTCCGGGCGCCCGATCCGCGCCTGACGTCCGCCGGCGCCCGCCCCCGTGCCACCAGCACGAAGGCGGGACACCGTCGACCGTCAGATCACGGC
>CADCVQ010000043.1 GCA_902806175.1 uncultured Solirubrobacteraceae bacterium | reverse complement strand
GACTATCGCAAGGGCTTCAAGTTCTCGAACTACGCGACCTGGTGGATCCGCCAGGCGATCGCCCGCGCGCTCGCCGACAAGGCGCGTACGATCCGCATCCCGGTCCACGTCGTCGAGAAGCTCAACAAGATCGGCCGCGCCGAGCGCAAGCTCGTCACCGAGCTGGGCCGCGAGCCGACGCCGGAGGAGATCGCCGAGGTCACCGGGATCGATCCCGAGGAGGTCGACTCGATCAAGCGCTCCGCGCAGGCGCCCGTCTCGCTGGAGAAGCCGGTCGGCGACGAGGAGGAGTCCGAGTTCGGCCAGTTCATCGCCGACGAGCGCGCCGAGTCGCCCTACGAGCGCGCCGCGGAGATCCTTACCAAGGAGGCGCTGCGCGAGGCATTGGAGAACCTGTCCTACCGCGAGCGCCGCGTGCTGGAGCTGCGCTACGGCCTCGGCGGCGAGCACCCGCGCACGCTCGACGAGGTCGGTCGGACGTTCAACGTCACGCGCGAGCGGATCCGCCAGATCGAGAACCAGTCGCTGAAGAAGCTGCAGTCCCTCGCGGAGGCCCAGAAGCTCCGCGACGTCGCGTAACCAGCCGCGACCGCGCCCGAGCACCGCGGGGGCCTCCGGGCCCCCGTTGTCGTGTGTGATGGCCCGCGCGCCCGCTGTCGTGAGGCCCCGGTCGAGGTGTTGTCGTGGGACACCAACGACTCGAGCCACTCGCCGAACGCGGCGCCCCTGCCTCCGACCGTCGAGTTGTTGCTGTGGGACAGCAAGACATCGACCCGGCACGGCGACCAGCTGCGCGTGCACCGAAGCCAAAGCGGGCACCCCCGAGCCGATGCCACGAGAAGCCACAACCGACACGACGCTCACGGTGCAGGGCGTCACGATCCCGAAGCTCGGCCTGGGGACCTCGTTGCTCACCGGCGATGACTGCGTCGTCGCCGTGCGCGACGCGCTCGAGCTGGGCTATGACCACATCGACACCGCGCGCGCCTACGGCAACGAGGAGCAGATCGGCGAGGGGGTGCACGACTCCGGGCGCAACCGCGACGAGATCTTCCTCACGACGAAGCTCTGGTACACCGACCTCAGCGCCGTCGGCGTCCACGACCAGCTCGAGCAGTCCCTGCGCGACCTGCGCACGGAGTACGTCGACCTGCTGCTGATCCACTGGCCCAACCCCGAGTTCCCGCTCGCGCGCACGCTCGACGCGATGCTCGAGGCGCGCGAAGCCGGCCGCGTCCGCCACATCGGCGTGGCGAACTTCCCCGGCGCGATGCTGCGCCAGGCGCTCGAGCACACGCCGCTCATCTGCAACCAGATCGAGTACCACCCGTACCTCGGCCAGCCGCAAGCGCTCGAGCTGGCCCGCGAGCACGACCTCATGGTCACCGCGTACTCGCCGCTCGCGCAGGGCGAGCTGCTCGACGACCCGGTCATCGGCGAGATCGCCGCCGCGCACGACGCGGCGCCCGCCCAGGTCGTGCTGCGCTGGCTGCTCGACCAGCCGAATGTCGCGGCCATCCCGAAGGCCGCATCGCACGAGCATCGCGCCGCCAACCTCGCCGTCTACACGCTCGAGCTGAGCGACGAGGAGCGCGGGCGGATCGCCGGGCTCGAACGCGGGCACCGCACGACCGACCCCTCGTTCGCGCCGGACTGGGACTAGGCTGGCCATCTGTCCGATCCGGGGGCCCGACGCTCGCATCGGTCCGCTCGCGCGCCGATGCGCACCACGTGTTCGACGTCGACAATGCTCTCTGCACGCTCGTGCAGCTCGGAGGCTCCGACCTCCACCTCAAAGTCAAGGTCCCGCCGCTGACGCGCGTCGACGGCGAGCTGCTCCCGATCGAGGGGGCTGCCGCGCTCAGCATCGAGGACACCGAGACGGCCGTCCGCACGATGCTCGCCGATCCGGTCAAGCTCGAGGAGCTCGCCAGCGAGCACGAGGTCGACTTCTCCTACTCGATCGCCGGCATCGCCCGCTTTCGCGTCAATGCCTTTCGCCAGCGCGGCACGCTGAGCCTCGTCTGCCGCGCGATCCCGCACTCGATCCGCACCGTCTCGGACCTCAACCTGCCGCCCGTGATCTCCGAGCTCGCCGAGGAGGAGCGCGGCATCATCCTGCTGACCGGCACGACCGGGTCGGGCAAGTCGACGACGCTCGCCGCGATCATCGACCACATCAACAGCCAGATGTCCAAGCACATCGTCACGATCGAGGACCCGATCGAGTTCCTGCACGTCGACAAGCGGTCGATCATCAACCAGCGCGAGGTCGGGCAGGACACGCTGTCCTTCAAGCGCGCGCTGCGCCGCGTCCTGCGCCAGGATCCCGACGTCATCCTGATCGGCGAGATGCGCGACGAGGAGACGGTCCATACCGCGCTCAGCGCGGCCGAGACCGGGCACCTGGTGCTGTCGACCGTCCACACCGTCGACGCCGCCGAGACCGTCAACCGGATCATCGACTTCTTCGCGCCGCACATGCACCAGCAGGTGCGCGCGATGCTCGCGGGCACCCTCAAGGGCGTCGTCTCCCAGCGCCTCGTGCGCTCGACCGACGGCGGCCGCGTCGCGACCTGCGAGATCCTGCGGATGACCGGCCGCGTGCGCGACATGATCATGGACCCGCAGCAGACCGGCCGCCTCACCGAGGTCATCAGCGAAGGCGCGTACTACGGCATGCAGACCTTCGACCAGGCGCTGTTCGGCCACGTGAAGGCCGGCCGCGTCGATGTGGACCAGGCGCTGCTCGCCGCCACGAGCCCGCACGACTTCAAGCTGCTGCTCGCCGCCGACGGACGGCGCGGCACGACGATGAGCGACGTCGCACAGGCGGAGGCCAGGCGCGCCGCGTAATCATTCCGGGTTCCAATCCGCTTTGAGGGAAAGGACCGGGCGTGCAGAACGACCTCGAACAGTTCAGCGAGACGACCTCGACGGAGGCGTTCGCGTTGCAGAACCACAAGCTGCTGAAGGTCCACCTCGACCAGGTGACGATCCAGGCCAAGCTCGGCTCGATGGTCGCCTACCAGGGCGAGGTGAGCTTCGACCATGCGGGCGCCGGCGGATTCGGGCGCCTGGTCAAGAAGGTCGCGACCGGCGAGGGCCAGTCGCTCATGAAGATCTCCGGCCGCGGCGAGGTCTTCCTCGCGGACGCGGCGCAGGACATCCACCTCTTCTTCCTGCAGGATGACCGCATCACCGTCAACGGGCGCAACGTGCTGGCCTTCGACGACGGCATCGACTGGGACATCGAGCGCGTCAAGTCGGTCGCCGGGATGGTCGGCGGCGGGCTGTTCAACACGAAGCTCCAGGGGACCGGCTGGGTCGCCGCCCTGACGGACGGCCCGCCCGTGCGCCTGGACGTCTCGCAGGCGCCGACGTTCGCCGACGCGCAGGCCGCGGTCGCGTGGTCGTCGGGCGTGACGACGTCGCTGAAGACCGACGTCAAGCTCAAGAGCCTCGTCGGGCTCGGGTCCGGCGAGACGTTTCAGATGGCGTTCGCCGGCGAGGGCTGGGTGCTCGTGCAGCCGTCGGAGGGGCGCATCATGATGACGACCAAGAGCGGGGGGTAGGCCGGCGCGCCAGGCGGCGCGCGATCCGCCGCCCAGCCGCATTGCTTCAGTCGGTAAAGTATCCGTCATGGACGACACCTGCCCGGTCTGCAAGACGGCCGAGATCGTTTGCGGCAAGTGGACCCTGCTGCTCATCCGGGACCTCGCGGAGGGCCATTCGCGCTTCTGCGAGCTCGAGCGCTCCCTGCAGGGAATCAGCCCGCGCACCCTCTCGCTGCGCCTGCGCGCGCTCGAGGAGGAGGGCATCATCGAGCGTGAGACCTATCCCGAGGTCCCGCCGCGGGTCGAGTACCAGCTGACGGAGAAGGGCCGCGCGCTCATGCCGATCATCGACGGCATGCGCACGTACGGCACGCGCTGGCTAGGGGCGGACTGTGGCGACCTCGCGCCCGCCGCTGCGCCGGTCGATACCGCCGCCGCGGCCGCCTAGTGGCGCCTCGCGCGCGCGCCTGTCGCGGCGCGCGGTCCAGCGCAGGATCGGTCGCTCGAGCGCAAACCAGCTCAGTGCCGAGACCGCAAGCGCCGGGACGAGCGCGACCAGCGTCCCCGCGACCGGATCCAGCGGCAGCAGCCCGTAGCCGCGCAGCAGCATGAGCACGGGGACGTGCCACAGGTAGAAGCCGTAGGAGATCGTGCCCATGCCGGCGAGCAGCCGGCCGCCGAGGATCCGGCTGTGCGGCGCGGCGGCGAGCGCCGCGACGACGAGCGCGAAGCCGATCGCCGAGGGCACGTCGCGAACGACGACGAAGGCGTCGCCGACATCGATCCCGTGCGCGGGCGCGGCGGCCTTCGCGACGGCGTCCGCCACGACGAGCGCCACGCCGGCGACGATCAGGCTGCGCCTGGCGCGCATGTCGATCGTCCGGCCGTGCACCCCGAGCGCGGCGAGCATCCCGAGCGCGAAGTACGGCAGCATCGCGGCGAGCGTCTTGGAGAACGTCAGGCCCAGCCCGTGACCGGCGATCGACCAGTTGTAGAAGAGCCCGAGCGCGAGCAGCGCGAGCGGGCCGAGCGCCTGCATCCGGCGCGTCGCGGGCAGCCGCAGCGCGAGCCAGCCGATCAGCGGCAGCAGCGCGTAGAACATGACCTCGACGGCGAGCGACCACATCGGCGGGTTGAGCTTCATGACGCTCGCGACCGAGAAGTTCTGGCCGAAGACGACGAACAGCGGCAGCGCGTCGGACGGCGGCAGCCGCAGCCCGGGGGTGCCGCGCAGCCCCCACAGCAGCACGATCGAGCCCGCCAGCGCCGCGTAGTACGCGGGCAGGATGCGCGCCGCGCGGGCGCGCACGTAGCGCGGCAGGTTGGGCGGCCGGCGCTGCTCGAGCGCGGCCGCGAACCATGGGCGGGAGAGCAGGAAGCCCGACAGCACGAAGAATGCGACAAGACCCAGGCGCAGCTCGTGGGCGGCATAGTCGCCGATCGACGAACGGTCCGTCGCGTCCGGCGCGGGCATCGTGTACAGCCATCCGTGAAACCCGAAGATGGCCAGCGCGGCGAGTCCGCGCAGTCCGTCCAGTGATGCCGAGCGCCGGTCGTTCTTGTACTGCGCGCCGTCCCGCGTCACCGTGACGTCGGGGGTTTGCATGCCCCACCGAGGCTACCCGGCAGCGTGCTCATATACGCCGCATGGCAGGATGCGTGCGATGGACGCGCCCGCCCAGAAGCGCTGGATGCAGCACTCCGGCGAGGTTCTGCGCACGGCCGGCCTGCGCACCAGCGCCGGCCGCACGGCGGTCGTCGAGCTGCTCGGCCGCCAGAGCTGCCTGCTCACCGCGCAGGAGATCGCCGACCAGCTGCGCGACCAGGGAAGCGCCGGTTCGACCGCCACGGTCTATCGCGCGCTGGAGACGCTGCACGACCTCGGCCTCGTGCGCCGCTTCGACTCCGACGGCCTGGCGCGCTACGAGCCCGTCGACCCCTCCGGTGAGCACCACCACCACATCGTGCTCGACCCGAGCGGCGACGTCGTGCCCTTCGACGATGCCGAGCTCGAGCGCGCGATCTCCGGTATCGGCCAGCGGCTGGGGCTCGTCGTCACGAGCCACGAGGTGATACTGCGCGGGCGGCTGATCGACGAGCCGCCGGAGTCCGATTAGGGGTCGCGGCGGGTTTTCGCCGGGGCACGGTCCCGCCAGCGCCCGCCCTCCGAGCGTGAGTGGCGAACAGGGCGCACAACCGGTTGCAGCAGGGAGGACCACGGCGCCGTAGGGCGAACGCCCCACACCATGCGCCACCGCCCGCTGCACGTCGCCCTCAGCGCCTTCGCCGACGAGTGCGCCTGGCAGCTGTCCGAAGACACCGCCGACGGCGCCGAGGTGCCGTTTGAGATCGTCGAGTCGCGCGGGGCGCGGCGCGACACGCCGCTGTACTGCTACCGCCCGCTGACCGAGACCTTCATCCGCGACCGCGTGGGCGTGCTCGAGCGCCTGCCGTCCTACCCCGCGGCGGCGCGGGCGCTGGCGGCGCTGGACGGCGTCGACGACTACCTGCGCGCGCAGGCCGAGCCGCGCGTGCCGGCGGCGCCGCGCGAGCGCGCCGACCTCGCGCTGTGCGTCTTCATCAGCCGCGTCTTCAGCGAGGCGACCGAGTTCGTCATCACGCCCGAGCGCTTCGACCGCGCCTACCGCGAGCTCGAGGACGCGCTGCTCGACGGCCGCGCCGAGTCCGTCGTCGTCGCGCCGCTGCTGGGATTGCGCCTGCACTCCGCCGAGGTGCCGCTCGGCCAGGGCCTGTCGCTGATCCGCGGCGAGGAGCTGCAGGACGCCCCGGCCGAGGCCGTCTGGCCCGGCGCGGCGCAGGAGCCGTGCGTGCTCGCCTGCCTGACGCTCGTCGACGATCCAGGCGCGCCGGCACCGCTGAGCGAGGCGGCGGTGCGCTTTCGCCGCATACTGACGGCGCTGCGCCTCTACGACCCGGTGCGCGTGACGCTCGGACCCGTCGCCTGGGCACGGTCCGGCGCCGGCCCGTGGGCGATCGGCGGCCTCGGCACGGGCGGTCGCCCGAGCGGCGTCATCACGATCGCCGAGGAGGCCGAGGACGAGCTGCGCGCGTTCTGCAACCTCATCGCCCGGCGCACGCCGCGCGCCGGCGAGCTCGCCTGGGCGCTGCGCCGCTACGAGCTGGGCTGCGAGCGCCCGAGCGCCTTGGAGGCCCTGACCGATCACCTGCTCGGCCTGCGCGCGCTGCTCGAGCCGGAGGGCTCGCAGAGCGGCCGCCTCGCCGGCCGCGTCGCCGCGCTGTGCGCGACGCCCGAGGAGCGCCTCGCCCTCACCGAGCGGGTGGCGCACGCCATCTCGATGGAGCGCGCGATCGTCGCCGGCCTGGCGCCGATCGACGGCGGCGTCGAGAAGTTGCTCGCCGAGGTCGCCGGTCATCTGCGCGCGCTGCTGCGCGACGTGCTGTGCGGCCACCTGGACTCCGATCTGCGCTGCGTCGCCGATCAACTGCTGGCCGAGCCCACCGCCGCCGCCTGACGCGCCACGTGAACGCCGGCGCGTTAAGTTCTGCCGAACGCCGGGTAATCCCAAAGCTGGACCGGCCAGCTCCCGACGATCCGTGCTCCACGGATGCGCGCTGGCCCGGAAGGGACGAACGTGGCCATATGTGACGTCGCAGCAAGCGCCGTCGTCGGATTCCGGCGCCTCGACGTGATGGACGGCCGGCGCTCCGAGCGCGAGCTGTTCATGCGGGCGCAGAGCGGAGACGAGCGATCGCGCCAGGAGCTGACGAGGCGCTTCCTGCCCCTCGCGCGCTCGCTCGCGCTTCGCTACCAGCGTTCCGGCGAACCATTCGACGACCTCCTGCAGGTCGCCTCGCTGGGTCTCGTGAAGGCGATCGACCGCTTCGACCATGACCGCCAGGTCGCGTTCTCCTCCTACGCCGTGCCGACGATCCTCGGCGAGATCAAGCGCTACTTCCGCGACCGCACCTGGGCGGTGCGCGTGCCGCGCGGTCTGCAGGAGCTCTCGATGCGCGTCGATCGCGTCGTCGGCGGCCTGTCGGAGGAGCTGCGTCACTCCCCGTCGGTGAAGGAGATCGCCGCCGCCGTCGACGCGTCGGAGGAAGAGGTGCTCGAGGCGCTGCAGGCGGGCGGTGCCTACCGCGCCGTCTCCTTCGAGGCGCCTGCGGGCGCAGCGGGCGAGGACGCGCAGACACTCGCCGATTCGGTCGGCGTGACCGAGGACGGCTTCGGTCGCGCCGAGCAGCGAGCGACGCTCGACGCGCTGCTGCAAACCGTCAGCGCGCGCGAGCGCGAGGTGCTGCGAATGCGCTTCGAGCACGACATGACGCAAGCCGAGATCGGCGCCGCGATCGGCGTCAGCCAGATGCAGATCTCGCGGATCATCCGCCAGGCGCTGCAGCGCCTGCGCGAGGCCAGCGAAGAGCGCCAGCCGCAGCTCGCCTGACCGGCGACTGCGCCACGTCGCGGCGCTATCGTGGATCTCCGCGCGTCGCGACAAGGAGCACGCTGATGCAGAGGTGGGAGATATCGCGCGGACGCCACGCCGTGTTCGCGCTCGCCATGACCGTCGCGACGCTCGCCGCGCTCGCGCCGTCGAGCCTGGCCATCGTGCCGCCGAGCGACTGCGGCACGCTGACCGTCAAGGCCAAGCGCTACAACATCAAGGCCGACCAGCTGCGCTGCGCGACCGCGCGGTCGCACGCCAAGCGATACCTCTCCTCGCAGATCAAGCCGAGCGGCTACAGGTGTCGCAACTTCGGCGCCGAGACGAAGCTGAAGTTCCGCTGCTCGCGCAGCGCCAAGGTCTTCTTCGCGATTCGCCGTTGACCGGTCGCCGGACGCTCGGGCGCGCACTGGCGCCGGCACTGATGCTGCTCTTCGGCGCGGCGCTGCTGCCGTCGCCGGCGTTCGCGCACGGGCTCGTCCAGCGCGCGAACCTGCCCCTGCCGGAGTGGCTGTTCATCTGGTCGGCCGTCGTCGTGCTCGTGCTCTCGTTCGTCGCACTGGCGATCCTGTGGCGCCAGCCGCGCCTCGAGCAGGACCGCTGGCGCCCGCTGCCGGACCCGATCGGGCGGCCGCTCGGCGCGCGCGCGCTGGAGGTCGCGCTCGGACTCGTCGGCGTCGCGCTGCTCGCGCTCGTGCTGATCGCCGGCTTCGCGGGCTCACAGAACGCGCTGGCGAACTTCGCGCCGACGTTCGTCTTCATCACGTTCTGGGTCGGCCTCGCGTTTGCCTGCGCGCTGTTCGGCGACATCTTCCGGGCGGTCAATCCGTGGCGTGCGCTGGGCCGCGCCACGGGATGGCTGCTGCGCGGGCGCCTCGGGTCGCCGCGCCGAAGCTACCCGCCGAGGCTCGGCGTCTGGCCCGCCGTCGCGGGCCTGGTCGCCTTCACCTGGATCGAGCTCGTCTCGGGCTGGCCCGAGCAGCCGCGCACGCTGGCGGTCGTCGTCGCCTGCTACACCGTCGTGACGCTCGCCGGGCAGGCCGTCTACGGCGTCGAGTGCTGGAGCCGTCGCGGCGAGGCGTTCTCGGTCTACTTCGACCTGCTGTCGCGGATTGCCCCGTTTGAGACGCGCGAGCGCGTCGTCGGCGTGCGCCCGCTGCTCGGCGGCCTGACGCGGCTGCCGATCGTGCCGGGGATGATCGCGTTCGTGGCCGTGATGATCGGCACGGTCACGTTCGACGGGCTCAGCCAGGGGAGCGTCTGGTCAGAGGTCTCCCAGCCGCTGCACGACGCCGGCACGGCATCGGGGCTGAGCCTCGCGACCGCGGAGAAGGTCGCCGCGACGATCGGCGTCGGCGCCTGCGTCGCGCTCGTGACGGGCTTCTACGCGATCGGCAGCCGCTGGGCGCGCGGCCCGGCGTCCGAGCTCTCGGCCGAGCGCCTGCGGCGCGGGTTCGTGCACTCGCTCGTGCCGATCGCGCTCGTCTACGTCGCCGCGCACTACCTGACGTTCCTGCTCCTGGAGGGGCAGGGGATCGCCTACCTGCTGTCCGATCCGCTCGGCCGCGGCTGGGATCTGTTCGGCACGGCGTCGTCGGCCGTCGACTACGGGCTCATCTCCCAGAACGGTGCCTGGTATGCGCAGGTCGCGTGCGTCGTCGCCGGCCACGTCGCGGCGCTGATGCTCGCCCACGACCGCGCCCTGACGCTCTACGGGCAGGCGCGGGCGGCGGCGCGCTCGCAGTACGCGATGCTCGCGATCATGGTCGGCTTCACGATGCTCGCGCTGTGGCTGCTCGCGCAGGCGGGAACGGCATGATCGCGCGCGCGCTGCTGTGCGTGGTGGCGGTGCTGGCGCCGGCGCTCACCGCCTGCGGATCGGACTCGACCGCCGACGGCGGCGGACGCTCGGACCGCCTCGTCGACTTCGCCAAGCAGCCGCCGTACGTCAACGCGCTGGAGATCGAGCCGAAGTCCAAGGACTTCCTGCTCACGACGAACCGCGGCTTCTTTCGGATCGGCCGCGACTCCGGTCGTGTCCGCCCGATCCAGGGGCGCATCAGCTCCGGCGACAAGCGCGCGACCGTCGGAACGTTCCTCGAGCTCGCCGTCGAGCGCCCGGGACGGCTGATCGGTTCGGGCCACCCCGACCAGGAGGGCATGCTGCCCGCCTTCCTCGGCTTCATCCGCTCCGACGACGACGGCAGGACCTGGCGCGTCGTCTCGCGCCTCGGCGACGCCGACCTGCACAAGATCGTCCTCAAGCACGGCCGGATGTACGCCTTCGACGCGGTGCTCAGCGCGCTGCTGGTGTCGCGCGACGGCGGCCGGTCGTTTACCGAGGAGTTCACGCCGCGCGGGCTGATCATCGACTTCGAGGTCGATCCCGCCGATCCGCGCCACGTCCTGGCATCCAACGCCGGCGAGCTGTTTCGCTCCAAGGACACCGGCGCCTCGTGGCGCCCGATCGACCGCCGCCCGGGCATCCGCCTCGTATGGCCGGCGCCGGACCGCCTGTACCGCGCGCTGAAGGACGGCACCGTGCAGACCTCCGCGGACGGCGGCGAGACCTGGAACCCTGCAGGCAGGGTGAGCGGCGAGCCATACAAGTTCAAGGCGGTCAGCACCGACGAGCTGTTCCTCGCGCTCAGCGACGGCACGATCATGCACACGACCGACGGCGCCAGGACGTGGAAGGCGGCGTTCCGGCCGTGACGGCGCGGCGCGGCATGCTGGGCGGCCTGCTGATCGCGATCGTCGCGCTCGCCGTCGCGCCGGCTGCCGGAGCGCACTCGCTCGTGCGCCCGGCGGGCGCCGTCGTGTCCTACCTCTCGGAGGACGCGACATCGCTGAACACGCTCGTCGTCCGGGGCAGCGGCTCGCGCATCGAGTTTCGCGACCCGACGGTCGATGGCGGGATGGATCCCGGCACCTGCACGCCCGGGGAGGTCAGCGCCGACGCGAACGCCTGGATCATCCAGACCTTCTGCCCCGCGAGCGGCGTGCAGACGATCCGACTGGACCTCGGGGAGCGCGAGGACACGGCGACGGTGTCGCTCGACATCTCGACGACGCTGCTCGGCGGTCCGGGCGCCGACCGGCTGACGGGAGGGCCGGCGGCCGACCAGCTCAGCGGCGACGACGGTGACGACGTGCTCGCCGGCGGTGGCGCGGGAGATGTCGTCGTCGGCGGCCTCGGCGTCGACGCCGTCGACGGCGGCGCGGCCGACGACGACGTGCGCGTGCGCGACGGCATCCAGGACGTCGTGCGCTGCGGCGACGGCAACGACAGCGTCGATGCCGACACGCTGGACGAGGTCGACGGCGACTGCGAGACGGTGACGCGCACGGTGACCGCGGCCCCGGCCGGCGCCGGCGGTGCGCGCGACCGCGTCGCACCGCGCGTCGAGGTCGGGGCGCAGGCGCGCCAGCGCCTCGGCCGGTCGCGCCGCGTGCGCGTCTTCGCAAGCTCGACGGAGAGCGGCTACGTCGCAGCGTCGGGCTCGCTGCGCGTCGACGGCGTCGCACTGGCGCTGCGCGTGTCGCGGCGCCTGATCGCGGTCGCGGGCGCAGGCGCTGAGCTTGCCGTGACGCTGACGCCCGCGCAGCATCGCCGGGTGTTGCGCGCGCTGCGCAGGCGCCGGCCGGTCAGCGTCAGCCTGGCCGTCGTCGCGACCGATCGGGCAGGCAACTCGCGCGCCGCGAACATCGTCAGGATCAGGCTGCTGCGCTGACGCGACGCGACAGCCGTTCTCGTTTGTGGTGATCGTCACGTGGACGTATGCTGCGGCCAAGGGAGGCGCCGCCCGCCGCGCACGGGGACGACCGTCGGGCGCGCCCAACGATCTGACTACGAATGTTGAGGGGATCCATCGTGCGATCAGCGGTTGTGCGTGCTGTATCTGTCCAGGTTCTTGCCGGCGGGCCGCTGCGGCGCGCCGTGCGGCGCCGCCCCGCGACGCTTGCGCTGCTCGGCCTCGCGTGTGCAACGACCGCAAGCTTCGCGCCGGCGGCGCTCGCGGTCACCAAGACCACCCGCGACGCGGCGCGTTCGGGCGTCGTATCCGACAACGCCAAGCGGCCGGCCGTCAAGACGGCGTTTGGCTTCGGCGCCGCCCAGCACGGGCCGCTGTTCGGCCACCTGCCGCCGACGCAGCAGAACGTCGATCTCGTCAGCAAGCTCAACCTGATCCACCCGGCGACCGGGCAGCCGGTGGTCGAGGGACAGATCGCCGACGTCGCCGTGCACAAGGGCTTCGCCTACCTGAACTCGTGGGACAACCCCAACTGCCAGGGCGGCGGCACGTTCGTCGTCGACATCCGCGCACCCGCCGCGCCGAAGCAGGTGGCGTTCATCCCCGCCCCGGCGGGCTTCTACCACGGCGAGGGCGCCCACGTCATCTCCGTCGACACGCCGCAGTTCAAGGGCGACCTGCTCGCGGTAAACGACGAGACGTACGGCTCCAACGTGCCGGCACCGTGCGCCGCCACGCTTGACCGCACGCGCGGCGGCTTCGATCTCTACGACGTCAGCGACCCGGCGAATCCGAAGACGCTCGTGCAGGGCGCCGGCGACCGCTCACCCGAGGGCTCGCTGACCCAGAACCCGGCGATCGCCGGAAACTCGTACCACAGCGTCTTCGTCTGGCAGGACGGGCCGCGGGCGTATCTCGTGGCATCCGACAACCAGGAGCTCGCGGACGTCGACATCTTCGACATCACCGACCCGCGCGCGCCCGAGTTCATCAACGACCTCGACCTGTTCACCCTGCCCGAGGCCGACGAGATCGTCGACGCGTCGGCCCGCGGGAACACGATTCTCCACCACGACGTCGTCGTCAAGCGCGTCGCCGGCACGATGCGCATGCTCGTCTCCTACTGGGACGCAGGCTACGTGCAGCTCGACGTCGACGATCCCGCGAGGGCGACGTACATCACCGATACGGACTTCGACGCTCCGGACCGGCTCACGCGCTTCGACCCGCCGGAGGGCAACGCGCACCAGGCAGAGTACTCGCACGACAACCAGTTCATCCTGGCCGCCGACGAGGACTTCGCCCCGTTCCGGCTCGTCAGCCGGATCACGCAGGCGCCGTTCGCGGGCGTCTCGTTCAGCTCCGCGCTGTCGGCCGCCGAGCCGATCGCGCCCGGCGCGATCATCGGGGGCGACACGGTCTTCGTCGGGGACGCGTGCACCGCCGTCATGCCACCACCGGCGGGCGTGACGATCGCCGTGGCCGAGCGCGGAACCTGCGACTTCCAGGTCAAGGCAGATCGGATCGACGACGCCGGCTACGACCTGGGCGTGATCATGAACAACAGCTTCGGCGCCGGCGGCGGCCGTTGCGAGACGCTCATCAACATGCTCATCAGCGACGCCTCGGTCGACATCCCGATGGTGTTCGTCGGGCGCGCCAACGGCCTGCGGATCCTCGGCGTCTACAACGCCAGCACGTACCAGTGCACCGGCGCCGCGAACGAGACGCCCGCGGACACCGACGTGCCCGCGGTCGGTGCGGGCGGCCTCACGATCGAGATCGGCTCCGAGCACGACGGTTGGGGCTACGCGCACCTGTACGACGCCAACACGAGCGAGGAGATCGACGCCTACGCGATCCCGGAGTCGCTCGACGACCGCTACGCCACCGACTTCGGGGATCTGTCGATCCACGAATTCGCGACCGACCCGAGCACGAACCTGGCCTACGCCGCGTACTACTCGGGCGGGCTGCGGGTGATGAGCTTCGGCCGGGGCGGCCTCGACGAGGTCGGCAAGTTCATCGACACCGACGGCAGCAACTTCTGGGGTGTCGAGCAGTTCACCGACGCGGCGGGCAACCGGCTGATCGCGGCGTCCGACCGCGACTACGGGCTGTACATCCTCAAGTACACCGGCCCGGGCGCGGTGCTGGCGGCGCCGCCGGCGCCACCCGCACCGCCGCCGCCTCCGCCCGCGCCGCCGGCGGTGGTGGTGACCCCGAAGAAGCCGTCGTCGTTCTTCCGCTTCGGGTCGTCGGGGCGCCTGACGATCACGAACGGGCGGGCGAGCGTCACGATCACCGTGCCGGGGCCGGGCAAGGCGCGGGGGACGCTCAAGGCGGCGATCGGGCGCACCTCGATGAACCTCGCACAGACGGCCACCATCACGGCGAAGGCAAAGGGCCGCGTGCGGCTGACGTTCCGCCTCTCGGCGGCGAAGGTGCGGTTGCTGCGGCGCACGCTGTCGCAGCGGCGCACGCGGCGCACGAGCGGCGTCCTGCACGTGGCATACACGCCGACCGGCGGCTCGCGCCGGACGCGCAACAAGGCGCTGTCGATCGGGATGCGCTGAACGTGGCGGCCGGGCCGCGCCCGTGCGCGGGCGCGGCCCCGGCCGCCGCAGCGCTGTTGACGCGCGTCGTAGCGACTGCAAGGCGGCTGCGGGCCGTGGCTCAGCGGCGCAGTTCGATGCTGCGGCTGACGACGCGGCGGTTGCCGGCCGGGTCGGTCGCGGTCAAGCGCAGCGTCGCCTTCAACCGTCGCCCCGGGCGCAGCTTGCGCACCGTCGACGTCCAGCGGGCGAACACGTAGGTTCGTCCGGCCCCGGCGAGCGACCATGAGCCACGCGCGAGGACGCCGCGCGTGCGGCCCAGCCCCGCGCGACGCGCGGCTGCGGCCCCGGCGGACAGCTCGGCGCTGAGGCTGCACGCCTCCGAGCAGCGTACCGTCACGACAAGCGAGCGACCGGCGTCAGACAGGCGCTGGCGGCGCGCGATGCTGACGGAGACGACCGGCGCGCGGGTATCGGACGCCGCTTGGCCCGACGGACCGCCCGCCGGCGGCTCGCCAGGGGCGGTCGGGCCGCCGCCTGTGGCAGGCCCGGCGATCAACTCCTGCGCGTCGCAGCCGCTGCCGAGGCCGTCCTTGTCGAGGTCGGCCTGATCGGGGTTGTAGGTCGTCGGGCAGTTGTCGAAGCCGTCGTCGTACTTGTCGCCGTCGTCGTCGCGGTCGCAGACGTCGCCCCTGTCGTCTCCGTCGAGGTCGCGCTGATCGGGGTTGGCGATTGCGGGGCAGTTGTCGGCTTCGAAGACTCCGTCGAGGTCGGTGTCGACGAACGGGCAGGCATCACCGCGGCCGTCGCGGTTGCTGTCGGTCTGATCGTTTGGAACCAGGCGGCAGTTGTCAGCGCTGTCGGGGAAGCCGTCGTTGTCGTCGTCGGCGTCGCAGGAGTCGCCCTCCGTGTCGCCGTCGGTGTTGAGCTGGCTGCCGTTCGGCGTGGTCGGGCAATTGTCGTCAGCGTTGGCAACCTCGTCGCCGTCGACGTCGTTAGGCTCGGGATGAGCCGCCGCGACCGGCACGAACCGCGCGGGCGCAGCCGCCAGCAGCGTCACGGCCCCGCAGGCCAGCGCGAGCGCGGCGAGGGCGATGGTGAGTGCTCGATGGCCGACCATCGCAGCGATCATAGGCAGCATCTCCCGCACACGTGCAGGCAAGCCTGGTAGACCTGCGCCATGACGATCCGACTCGATCAACCGCGCCGCTGGGACCTCGTCGGAAATCCGATCATGATCGGCGGGATCGGGACCGGCTTCGAGGCCACGATCAACTTCCGCGTCCACGAGGGCCACGACGAGGTGACCGGCTTCATCACGGTCGGCGGCGGCAGCGGCGAGCACGCGCAGTTTCAGAAGCGCGTCGCCGTCGGCCGCGCGTCGTTCACGCTGGACCGGCTGTTCGTGGAGGTCTTCGAGGTCAGCGCGAAGGACGGCAGCGAGCTGCACAAGGTCAGCATCCCGGTGCTGCTCGGCACGCGGATGGTGAAGGGCTACGTCGGCTACCGCGAGCACGTCGTCAAGCAGGGCGACACCCTCACGAAGATCGCCCGCAAGCACTACGGCGACGCGAACATCGCACCGATCATGCGCGCCAACGTGCACCAGGTCGACGACCCCGACCTGATCTTCCCGGGGCAGGTGCTGCGGATCCCGATCGGCTCAGGCTCCTGACCTGCGTCGGATGATCGGCGCCGGCCGACGGGTGTTCTTCACACCCCACCCGCCAGGTGGCGGTACAGCACGAGCAGCCCGTCGATGTCCTGCACCTCGCCGTCCAGGCGCGGCACGACGATCGGGTCGGGCTCGTCCAGTGCGCTCTTCAGACGTTCGACTGCTGCGGTGTTGCGCGCCGCCAGCAGCTGCACGTCCTGCGCGCTCTGCGCCACCTTGGCGGCGAGCGCGTCGCCGAGCGTGCCGGCCAGCTCCGCGCGGATCGCGGCCGGATCGCCGTGCTCGTCCGCGCCGAGCAGCGCCACGCGGTTGACGATCAGGCCGCCGAACGGCATCCGCGCCTCGCGCAGCTTCTGGCGAAAGAAGATCGCCTCGGCGACGGGCTCGCGCTCGGGCGAGGCGACGATCAGAAACGTGGTCGCCGGGTCGGCGAGCAGCGCCTTGACGGCGGCGGCGCGCTCGCGGAAGCCGTCGATCAGGCCGCCCATCGCGCGAAACAGCACCGAGACGTCGTCGAGCAGGTTCACGCCGGTGAGCTTCTTGAGGATCCCGAACACGACGCCCGTGCCGGCGCCCATCACCTTCGCCGCGATCCCGGTGGGCACGAGAAAGAGCTTCAGCGCGCGGCCCTCGAAGAAGTCCGTCAGGCGGTCGGGCGCGTCGAGGAAGTCCAGCGCGTTGCGCGAGGGCGGCGTGTCGAGCACGATCGCGTCGTAGAGCCCGCTGCGGTCGAGGTCGTAGAGCTTGGCGACGGCGCTGAATTCCTGCGACCCGGCGATCGCGCTCGACAGCTGCGCGTAGATGCGGTTGCCGAGCACGTCGTCGCGGGTGCGCGCGTCGGGCGCGAGCGTGCCGATCAGCTCGTCGAAGGTCGCCTTCGGGTCGAGCATCATCGCCCACAGCTCGCCGCGCATCGCGATGCCGTGCGTCTCGAGCAGCGCCGGGTCGACCATCCGCGGCTCGTTGCCGAGCTCCTCGAGGCCGAGCGCGTCGGCCAGCCGGCGCGCCGGGTCGATCGTCACGACGGCGACACGCTTGCCCGCGGCGGCGAGCCCGAGCGCGAGCGCCGCCGACGCCGTCGTCTTGCCGACGCCGCCCGAGCCGGCGACGACGCAGATTCGCTTGCCCTCGAGGCGGTCGGCGATCCCCACTTCGCGCGAGGTCACGGAAGCTGATCCTCGAGCTCGTCGGCGAGCAGCTCGAGATCCGGGCCGCCGGGATGCAGGGGCAGGTGCGCGGGGGCGGCGCCGGTGAGCTTGCGCAGCCGCGCGAGCTGCGCGCGCTGGCGCAGCGCGCGCCGGTGGCCGCGCAGGGCGCGCGCCACCGCCGGATGCGAGCCGTGGGGCTCGAGGCGCGTCGCCTCGCGCGGGCTGAAGCGGTCGGGGTCGAGCATGTTGGCGACGACGCGCTCCAGGGGCAGCCCGATCCGCTCCTGCAGCGCCTCGCGCAGCGCTCCGGTCTCGGTGACCGCGAGCTCCTCCGCCTTGGCCACCGCGACCACCGCCGTCTGCGCGGGGTCGGAGAGCATCGCGTCGATGATCTTGCCCTGCCGCGCGACCGGGCCACCGCCGGCGGCGGCGGCGAACGTGCGCGGCGCGCTCAACACGGCGACGCCGTGGCCCGTCGCGGGCGCGTCGACGACGACGAGGTCGTAGGCGTCGGCGCCCGGTGTGCGGCGGTCGAGCTGGGCAAGCTCCCACAGCTTTCCCACCGTCAGCAGCTCGCGCATGCCGGGCGTCGCGGCGGCGACCATCGCGAAGATCTTGCTGCGGATGAGCACGTGGGCGACCGCGCCCGAGGGAAGCTGGTCGCGCAGGTACTCCTCCAGCGCGTCCTGCGGGTCGATCGAGATGTGAAAGAGGCCCGGCGCGAGCTGCACCTCCTCGAACGGCTGTGCGCCCTCACGATCGAAGACGCTCGCGACGTCGCCGCGCCGGGCAACCTCGGCGACGATCGTGCGCTTGCCCGCCCGCGCGGCGACGAGCCCGAGCGCCGCGGCGACCGTCGTCTTGCCGACGCCGCCCTTGCCCGTCACGACGAGCAGGCGGCGGTCCAGCAGCGCGCTCACTCGTCGGCCGGAAGCAGCGTGAACGCGTCGCCGTAGAGCGGCCGGATCGCGCGAAACGGCTGCTCGTCGAAGGTGACGATACGGGTGCAGCGCACGCGCGCGGCCACGATGACGATCGCCTTCTCGGCCAGGCCGAGTTCGAGTTCGGCGTACTCGCGTTCGATCTGCTCGATCTGCGCCACGTCGCGCGAGGTGAGGCGCTCGACCTGGAAGCGCCGCGCGACGAGGTCCTCGAAGAAGCCGCGCCGCGCGCGCGGGCCGGCGTGCGCGGACAGCAGCGCGTCGACCTGCTCGGGAACCGGGCCCGGCAGGATGAACGGCCCCGTCGCGCTGGTCAGCAGCCGCTGCACGGCGCGACAGTGCGCGTTGTCGGCGTCGGCACAGGCGAGCAGCGGCTCGGCGGCGAGGACGAGCGTCACTCCTCGCCGTCCCAGTAGTCCAGCGGCTCGGCGCGCGCGATGACGCCGATGCCGGCGAAGCTGATCTTCTTGGAGTCGGGATACCAGAGGATGTCGTCCGGGTCGCGCGTGCCGTAGGCGAGCAGCACGAGGTCGTCGTCGCCGGCCTCGAAGGAGTGCGCGACGCCGGTCCCCGCGGGGCGCGTGACGATCGAGCCCGCGCGCACGGCGTGGCGCTCGTCGCCGAGCAGCAGGGTCCCGGCGCCGGCCAGCACGACGAAGATCTCGTCCTCGCGGGCGTGGCAGTGGCGCACCGACGAGCGCCGCCCGGGGGAGACGCTCACGTGTTGCAGCCCGCTCAGGCGCGATCCCGCGGCCTCTCCGAGATTGCGCCTCGTGCGGTGCACGGGCCCCCGGTCCTGCAGGCTCTGCTCGACGTCGTCGAGCGCCACGATCGTCGGCGGGCGCGGTGCGACCGGCGGCAGGTCGCCGGCCGGCGGCTCGGCATGAAACGGATGCGGCGCGTCCTGCGGGATCCAGCGCGCGCCGACCCACGCGACTTTGGCGCGCGGCAGCAGCGTGAGCTGCGTGGCGGAGCCGCTGGCGTAGGCGAGCACCTCCAGCGGCTCGTCGCCCGCGCCCAGCAGCGTGTGCGCCTCGCCGTCTGCGTGGTAGACGATCAGGTCGCCGGCGCGCACCTCGTGCAGCGCGTCGCCCTGCCAGCTGTGGCCCGCGCCGGCGAGCACGAAGAACAGCTCCTCCTCGTCGATGTGCACGTGCTGGGGCATCGAGCGCTCGCCGGGGGCGATCCGGTAGCGGCTGAGGTTCGCGCCCGCGCTGCCGCCCTGCCGGCTCAGGCTCTGGCGCTCGAAGCGCAGCTCACCGCGCTCATGGCGCTTCCACGGCACGTCATCCCAGTGGCTGATCATCCGGCGCGGATGCTATTGGGGAGCACAGAAGGAATCGCCTGCGCGCATGCGAATAAGGCGTCGTGTCCGGTTTCCATAGCTCCGACGAGCACAAGCAAGCTCGCGTGATCGCGTTCGCCAACCAGAAGGGTGGCGTCGCGAAGACGACGACGACCCTCAACCTCGCCGCCGCGTTCGCCGAGACCGGCCACCGCGTGCTGTGCGTCGACATGGATCCGCAGGGGAACCTGACCATGTCGCAGGGGATCGATCCCGACACGCTCGAGCTGTCGATGTACGACGTCCTCGTGCATCAGATCCCGATCAAGCAGGTCGTCCGCCGGCGCGAGATCGACGTCGCGTGCGCCTCGATCGACCTCGCCGGCGCGGAGATCGCGATGTCCACGCAGATCGGCCGTGAGCGCTCGCTCGACAAGGCGCTGAAGACCGTCAAGGACGACTATGACTTCATCTGCATCGACACGCCGCCGTCGCTGGGGCTGCTGACGATCAACGCCCTGACGGCCGCCGACAAGGTGATCGTCCCCGTGCAGTGCGAGTATCTGTCGATGCGGGGACTGCTCCAGCTGCAGAACACCCTCCAGATGATCCGCGAGAATCTCAATCCCGACGTTCAGATCGAGGGCATCCTGCCCACGATGACGGACATGCGGACCGTGCACGCCAAGGAGGCGATCGAGATCCTCGAGGAGAACTTCGGAGACCGGCTGTTCGCGTCGCGGATCAAGAAGACGGTGCGGTTCGCGGAGGCGCCCGTGAAGGGCATGTCGGTTCTGAAGTACGACCCGGACGGCACGGCCGCCCAGTCCTATCGCGATCTCGCGAAGGAGGTTCTCGCTCATGGCATCCGGTAAGCGCGCGAGCATGAGGGAGGGACCGCTCGCCGCGCTCTTCCGCAAGACCGAGGAGGACGCACAGCAGGCCGACGCCGAGAAGGACGTCGCCGCCGCCGACGAGGGCGCTGCGCAGGCGCGCGCGCCGGAGCCGACGCCCGACGAGGAGATCCCGCCGCGCGAGGTCCCGCACCCGTCGCTCGCCGGGCCGTCGGGCGTTGCCGAGGACGAGGAACCGCGCATTCCGACGCCGCAGGACCGCCTGCGCTCGGCCTTCTCCTCAGAGCTTCCCGAGAACCTCATGGAGGCGCCCGCGCCCGAGACGCCGGCCGCGGCGCGCGCTCGCTCGCGGACCGAGCCCGACGACGTCTTCGCGCGCGGCGCCGCCGGCGATCGGCCGGTCGCCTTCGGTCAGGCGAAGCCCGTCGGGCAGCCGGTGATCCGCGTCATCGGCGTCGGCGGCGGCGGCTCCAACGCGGTCAACCGCATGGTCGAGGCGCAGGTCGCGGGCGTCGAGTTCGTCGCGATCAACACCGACCTTCAGTCCCTGCAGGACTCGCTCGCCGACATCACGCTGCACATCGGCTCGACGCTCACGCGCGGCCTGGGCTCCGGCTCCAACCCCGACCTCGGCCGCGCCGCCGCGATGGAGGAGTACGACCGCATCAAGGCGCTGCTGAAGGGGTCGGACATGATCTTCATCGCCGCCGGAGCGGGCGGCGGCACCGGCACCGGCGCGGCGCCGATCGTCGCGCGGATCGCCTGCGAGATCGGCGCGCTGACCGTCGGCATCGTGACCAAGCCGTTCGGCTTCGAGGGCTCACGGCGGCGCGAGCAGGCGGAGATCGGCATCCAGGCGCTCAAGGACGAGGTCGACACGCTCATCGTCGTGCCGAACAACCGCCTGCTCTCGGTGCTCGACAAGCAGACCTCGATGGTCGAGGCCTTCCGCGTCGCCGACGACGTCCTGCGCCAGGGCGTGCAGGGCATCTCGGATCTCGTGACGCTGCCCGGCGTGATCAACCTCGACTTCGCCGACGTGCGCACGATCATGTCCGACGCCGGCAACGCGCTGCTGGGCATCGGCATGGGCACGGGCGAGAACCGCGCCGTTGACGCCGCGCAGAAGGCCGTCGAGTCGCCGCTGCTGGAGACCAGCATGGAGGGCGCGCACTCGATCCTGCTGTCGATCACCGGCGGGCGCGACCTGTCGTTGTGGGAGATCAACGAGGCAGCCAAGGCGGTCTCCGAGGCCGCCCACCCCGAGGCGAACATCATCTTCGGCGCGATGGTCGACGACGACCTCGACGACCAGGTCTGGGTCACGGTCGTGGCGACGCGCTACGGCGGCCAGGCCGGCCCGCATCGCTTCGAGGAGCCGCGCGGAGAGCCACGCGTGTCGCGCGGCAGCGCGCAGCGCCCGGTGTCGCAGCGCCCCGTGTCGCAACCCACGCGCCGCGAGCGCGAGGAGTACCGCCGCGCGCCGGCGCGGGCGCCCGCCCCCGAGCCCGAGCCCGCGCCGTCGCACGCGGGCCGCGGCGGCCTGGGCGTCACCGAGCTCGACGTGCCCGAGTTCATGCCGCGCGGCTTCTGACGCAAACCGTTCGCGCGGGAGACCGTGGTAGATCGGCGACCGGGCTACGAGACAGCGCCGCGCGAACCGCGCGGCGCCTTCTCGAGTTGATCGTCGTTGATCTGTCCGTGTCTGCGGTGGTGGCGGTTAGCGCAGCACGCGGAACGCGACGCTCCTGGGTTTGGATTGGTTGCCTGCGGCGTCGCGCGCGACGGCGGTGAGGCGGTAGTGCCCGGTGTTGAGGCGCCGGCCCTGCAGCTTGGGGTTGATGCGGTGCTGGTTGTGTCCGGCTTTGGCGTGTTGGGTGAGCGTCCCACGGATCTTGATCCAGCGCACGGTGCCGTCGCGCTTGATGCGGCGCTGCATCGTGAACGTGACCCGCGCGGCCTCGGACAGGCTGTAGCGCACCTTGGTGCTGCGCCCGCGGCGCATGTTGGCGATGCGCAGGTTGCGCATGTGGGGTGCGGTGCGGTCGGTTGCCGCGCCGCCGGGAGCGCTGCCGGCGTTTGTTGTGGTGTCTCGGTCGACGTGCTCGCAGACGTCTGGGCTGTGGGGGTTGGGGATGCTGTCGCCGGCGTCGAGCTTGGCGGAGTCCTCGCCGCGGCCGCACAGGACGGTGTCGTTGGCGCCGTCGCGCGCGTCGATTGTGTCTTGACCGGTTGAGCAGTCGATCGGCACGCAGTTCTGCACCTCGTCGCCGTGCAGCGTGTCGGTGCCTGGTCCGCCGTTGACGAGGTCGTTGCCGTGGCCGCCTTCGATGTTGTCTTGGCCGTCGGCGCCGAACGTGCGGTCATCGCCGCTTCCGCCCAGCAGCGCGTCTTCGCCGCCGGCGCCTTGCAGCTCGTCGTTTCCTGCCCAGCCGTCGAGGCGGTTGGCGGCGTTGTTGCCGGTGATCGTGTCGGCGCCCGCGCCGCCGCGCAGCATCTCGACGTCGACGCCGACGTTGTCGTGTTCACCGGGCGCGCCGTCGTTGGCGGCACCGTCGATGCTGATGCTGAGGTGCTCTGTCTTGCCGGCGTAGTCGACGAAGTCCGCGCCGGGACCGCCGACGTAGACGTCTGTGCCGGTGTGCTGCACGGGCTGTTCGGGCGACAGGCCGCCGTAGCCTTCGAAGATGTCGTTGCCGTCAGCGCCGTTGAGGGTGTCGTTGCCGTCGCCGCCAAACAGCGCGTCGTTGCCCGCGCCGCCGTTGATCGTGTCCGCGCCGCCGTGTCCGCGCAGGACCGGGTCGTTGCCGGCGCCGCCATCGATCGTCGACGGCCCGTCCCAGTCAAAGATCGCGTCCTCGCCGTCGCCGAGGTTGGCGATCACCGCCGCGGGCACGTCACACGTCGCGCGGCCAAACCCGTTGTCGCTGCAGCGATCGGTCAGCAGGCTCAGGGCGCCTGCGATCTCTTGGATCTCAAGACACGGAGCCGGCCGCGACCCACACGAGAAATCCAGCGTCGCGAGCGTCAACGTCACATTGTTGGACTCGCCCGCCGCCGCGTTGTAGGTCAACACGTCACCCGCAAAGCTGACCGACGCCGACTGCGCCGTCGCCGGCAGCACCAACACCGCCGCCGCGACCGTGACCGCGATCGCTGCGCTGCGCACTGCCCTAGCCAAGACCCTCATGTTCATCCTCCACTGGTTGACTGCTGAGGGCGCGAGCGTTGCCGCCAGCGGCTACGGCGCGGTTACGCCGGGTTACAGCGCCTACCGCTGCCCCGGCGCGCGGCTCGGCCCCGACTGCTGTCGGCGGTCGGCGAGACGGATCCCCCTGCGGTCCATACGCAGGCGCCGTAGCCACGGCGTCGCGTTCAGCGAGACGTAGGTCTGTTCGGCGGCGCAGAAGCGCGCATCGGCTTCGTCGCTGCGACCAAGAGTCGCAGCGAGCACTGCAAGATGGTGATTGACGGTGCCAAACCAACCTGAGCCTGTGTTGACCAGCCTCACGTCATACGGCTCAAGGAGCGCGTGCAACCGCCTCGCACAGGCGACGTCTTCGAGATGTGCGCAGGCGACGCTCGCGTAACTCGGGATCGCCAGTGCCGCATAGTCGTGGCGCAGCTCGTCGAGGTCGCTGCTCATGAGCAGGTCGAGGTGCCGACGCGCGTCGTCGAGGCGACCGACCTCGCTGAGTACGACGCTCATCGCCGCGCTGATCAGCAATGGCGTCGAGCGGCCCGGCGTCAGCTCCGGGCCGATCGGCAGCGACGAGCCCGGCACGTTGAAGAGATCCGGCAGGTGCGGATCGTCAGCGTTCAGCGAGCCCTGCAGGAAACGCACGACGAACAGCTGGCTGAGAAACCACGACATCGCGTCGGGCTGCCCCGCGCTCTGGGCGAGCTCGAGCGCCTCGAAGGCACATCGCTCGGCCTCCTCGGCAGGGCCGCTGATCAAGCAGCGCTTCGCGCGAGCCACGACCTCCCACCAGCGCATGAACGGCTGACGCAGCTGATCTGCGATCGCAGTCAGCTGCCTCAAACGTCGATCGGCTTCCGCGAGGTCGCCGAGTTCCATCGCGGCGTCTGCGCACTCCTTGGCAACGTGCCCGGCCAGCAGCGGATCCTGCAGCCGCTCAGCGAGCTCGCTCGCTTCGTGGAGGTCGTCGCGCAACTCTGACACCACCTCGGCTCGCCACTGCACCATGCAGCGCTGCACGAGCACGAGCGCGAGCGTGCGCGGCTCGCCGATGCGCCGCGCCATGGCGAGCGCGTCATCGCTGAGCGCGCCGCGCGTGACCCAGTCCTCGTCGGCGACAAGCTCGAGGGCCAGCAGCGACAGCAACGCTGCGCGGGTGGGACTGTCGGCGCGATCGTAGGATTCGAGCGCCGCCCGCAGCACCGCAACTCGGTCGCGATCGACGCCCTCGGCCGAGCTGGCGAACCCGCGGTTGTTGGCCAGCGCGGCGCGGGCCAGTCGCTCGGGATCGTCGAGCTCCTGCGCAAGCCGCGCCGCGTTGAGGAGAGTCTCGCGAAATGCGGAATCGCCGGCGTGGCGCTCTGCATTGCCCTGGGCGATGGCGAGGTCGCAGCGGCGCAGCTGCAGCGCGCGAGGAGCTGCGGCGTCGATGAGCTCGGCCGTTTGGCGGAAGTGGCCGGCGGCCTGCTCGTACGCCAGAAGCGTGACCGCTTGCCGACCGGCGCGCGCCCCGTAGTCGAGGGCCTTCTCGAGATGGTCGTGCGGCGCCCCGTGCCCGAAGTGGTGAGCGAGTTCTGCGAGCTGTCGTTCGAGCGTCGGGGCGCGGGCCTGTTCGAGCGCGATGCCCGCTCGAATGTGCAGACGAGCGCGGCGGGTCGCAGACAGCCCTCGGTACAGCGTGTTGCGGATGAGCGCGTGCGAGAACGTGTAGCGGCCGACGCAGCCGGTGACCTCTTCGATCAGATGGGCACGCGCAGCCGCCTCCAAGCGGTCGATGAGGTCGTCCTCGCTGACCTCGGTCAGGCCTTTCAGCACATCAAGCTCGAACGCTCGCCCCAGGACCGATGCTGTGGACAGCAGCCGCTGGGTGTCGGATCCCAGGCGCGCGACGCGCTGTCCGATCAGCTCCTTGACGCCCTCTGGGAGGGCGAGTCGCGCCGCTGCGATCGCCGCCTGCGGCTCTGTTGCGTCGCTGCCGATCGCGCCCAGCTCGGCAAGGTGGCGCAGCACCTCCAACACGAAGAACGCGTTGCCGTCGGTGCCTTCGTAGACGACCTCGCGAAGCTCGGGCGAGGCGTTATCGCCAGCGTGATCGGCGACGAGCTCGGCCACGGCTGACGCGTCCATCCGCGCGAGCGACAGCCGCTCGAGGACGCGCGCGCGGCCGAGATCCAACAGCAGGCCAGCGAGCGGATGGTCGACGTCGAGGTCGGTCTCGCGGTATGTCCCGAGCACCATGAGACGTGCCGGGCGCGGCTGGCGAACGAGGTGCTTCAACAGCAGCAGCGTCGACCTGTCCCCCCAGTGCAGGTCATCGAGGACGAGCACGAGCGGCGCGTCCTGCGCGGCCTGGAAGAGCAGCGAGCAGACCGCTTCGAACATCCGCGTGCGCGCACCGTCCGGATCTCCCGCCAGCGGCTCGGGCAGCTCCGCAATCCGATCCGCGATCTCCGGCACGACCCAACGCAGCTCACCGCTGAGCCGCAGGCGGTCCGCCACGCTCTGCGACAGGTAGGCATCGACGTAGTGGCGCAGCGCCTCGGCGAACGGCTGCTGCGCAAGCAGCGCCTCTTCGTCGCAACGCCCGTAGAGCACGATGGCGCCCTGCTCGTGAGCGCGCAACGCAAACTCCGCCGCGAGACGCGTCTTGCCGATGCCCGGCTCGCCGCTCAATGTGACGAAGCGGCGGCTCCCGCCAGCCGCCTGAGCGTAGACATCCGCGAGATGCTCCAGGTCGCGGTGGCGCCCGACGAACAGGTCCCCGGTAATGCCGGCGAGCGCGGGAGGCAACCGGCCCGACGGGGACATGTCGAGCCCGGACGCCACTGGCTCAGAGGCCGAAGACCGCAGCTCCAGCGACGGTGCCTGGGCGAGGATCTCGCGCTGCAGTGACTTCAGCGCCTGCCCCGGCTCCAGCCCCAGTTCACCTGAGAGGTACGCGCGGGCGCGGCCGTAGACGTCGAGCGCCTCGCCCTGACGTCCGCTGCGATACAGCGCCAGCATCAGCTGATGCGCGAAGCGCTCGCGTCCGGGATGAGCTGTGACGAGTGCGTCCAGTTCGGAGATCAGCCCACCGTGCTCGCTCAGATCCAGCTGCGCGTCTACCCGCGCCTCGATGGCGCACAGGCGCAACTCCTCCAGCCGCCTGATCTCCGTCAGCGCGAACTCCTCGTAGGCCACGTCCGCCAGCGCAGGCCCACGCCACATCCCCAGAGCGTCCCCGAGAACGAGCCGCGCCCGTCGCACGTCACCGCCGTCAAGCGCCTGACGCCCCTCCGCAAGACGCGCCGCGAACACCTCGGCATCGACCTCGCCCGGCTGCACCTCGAGCAGATAGCCGCCCCTGACCGTCCGCAACACCGAGCTTTCCCGCCCGGCGACGTCGAGCGTGCGCCGCAGTCGCGCGACCGCCACCTGTAGGCGCTTCACCGCCCCCTCCGGCCCAAGATCGCCCCACAGCGCGTCGATGAGCTCATCGCTCGCAACTGCGCGATTGGCTCTCACCAGCAACAACGCCAGCAACGCCACCTGCCGTCGACCGCCGAGCACCACCGTTCGGCTGCCCTCGCGGAGCTCCACAGGCCCCAGGATCGCGTACCTCATCAGGCTTCCTCTATCCAGCGCTTTGGCGGGAGAGCGTGACGCATCGGCGCGCAGAACGCCAACACCGCCCGCACGCGATCGGTGCGTGGTCGCTCGTCGCGATCCGCGTAAGGACCGACAGCGCGTCGGCGTGGCGGGCGGGCCGGTCGCGGGCGGATCGCGCGCGACCCACTCCGAGCGCCTGGCGGCTACCGCACTGGTTCACTCGGAGACGTGGTCGGTCGCCAACTGGGCCATCACGAGCACGGACATGCGCGGCGCTCAGATCCAGTGCACGGACCGCTCACCGTCGGGCGTGGGGCTCACCACCGCGGGTGCCGCCCGCGCGCCCGATATTCCGCCGCCCTCGCGCTGCCATCTGACCGCGACCACCGGAAACGACGACGCGTCGAAGGATGTGTGCCCACGGCTGAGCACGAAGCAGCCGTCGACGAGCGCGACGCCGTGTGCCCAGACATCCGTAAACCAGGACGTCGGAAGCGACAACACGGCGAAGGCGCCGCCGTGGTCGGCCCATCCGGCACAGGCCGGCGGGTCGCCGGCCCCGAGAAGCCGCAGCTCGATCGCGAACGTCGCGTGCGGCTTGAGGTTGCGCCTCCAGCGGCGCACGCTCTGCTCGAACAGCGGCTGCGTGATCACCGTGAGAGCGGACGCGATGGGCATCGCGTGTCTGCGCCGGAATCGCTCGTCGTCCCACTGCCGCTCGACGCGCACGAGCGCCGACAGCGCAAGCGCCCTACGCAGGGCGTCCGGCAACGCCTCGACGAGCGTGATGTCCCACATCTCGTTGTCGCGCTCGACGCGTGCGGCGTGGCGCAAGGATGCCGCCATGTGCGGCGGTAGCCGGCGCCGCGACATCAGGCGCTGTGCCACTGTCTCATAGGAAGGCCGAGGGACCGCGACCTCCTCTGGCGCCATCGCGTTGTCGCGCAGCAGGAACCCGTAGAGCAGCTCAGGGTTACGCATCCGTTGCCAGGCCTGTAGCACCTGCACGCACAACGGCGGCTCGGACCCGAGCGCCGTCAGCGATCGCTCGGCCAGGAGGTCGTGGTCCTCCAGAACGAGCTTCCCTCGCCGCCACGTGATGCGGTGCTGCTGTCCGCCGCACCTGATCTTGGCCGTGACGGGAGAAAGGCCGTCGAACCAGCGGCGCGGACGAACCGTCGGCTCCCGCGCGATCTCGCTCGGTCCTGCCGTCACGTCACCTCTTCGATACGCACGCATCTGGCCCAGCTCGGTGCCGGCCAATGGC
Source organism: uncultured Solirubrobacteraceae bacterium (assembly GCA_902806175.1). Classification (GTDB taxonomy): domain Bacteria; phylum Actinomycetota; class Thermoleophilia; order Solirubrobacterales; family Solirubrobacteraceae; genus CADCVQ01. The sequence goes on along the minus strand of CADCVQ010000043.1, from coordinate 2,993 downwards.
CCGCTCCGACGAGCCCGACGACCACGCGCGCCCGCTTGGGCCCGTCGGCCGGCCATGGGGTGTAGCCGTCCGTCAGCACGACGATCAACGAGGGCGACGGCCTCAGCTGAAGCGCCGCGTCGATCCCCGCTCCCATATTGGTACCGCCGCCGCCGCGCAGCTCGATCTGCCGCGCCGACGTGATCCGCTGCACCTTGTGGACGTACGCGTCGCAGGAGAGCACGTGCAGGTGATCGCGGTCCAGGCCGACGCCCTGCAGGATGCCCTTGACCTCCGCCACGGCGGCGGCGAGCAGGTCGTCGGACATGCTCCCTGAGGTGTCGATGACGATCGCGACGGTCGGCAGCGGCTTGCGCAGCGCGGGCATGATGACGTCGCCAGTGACGCTCGCGCGCCGCGACGGCCGCATGTAGCTGTAGTCCACGCAGCCCGCGACGCTCGCGACGCCAGCGCGCACCTCGGCCGCGAGCGCCCTGCGCCAGTCGACCTTCGGCTCCAGGAGAGCGTCGGCCCAGCGCTGCCAACCCAGCGGCACCGTGCCGGGAAGATTCCCGGCACAGCTTCGGATCTCGGAAGCCACCTTGCAGCGCAGCAGATGCGCGCTGGCGGGATTGATCTGCGGGATCCCGTCGGCGTTGAGCTCCCAGCGTCGGCCACGGCCGTGTGCCCCGCTGCCGCACTCGCCCGCGCAGAACTCCGGCTTGTCCCGGATGGCGCGGAAGTAGTCCTCAGCGAAGCGGCCGGGCTCGCAGCCCAGCGCCGTGGGCAAGATCGGCTCGACTGGGAAGCTGACGTCGGCATCGACGAGATCGTCGTTGATCTCCGCGTCAGCGGCTGCCACCCACGCCATCTCCGAGGACTCGTCGATCCCGAGCTGCTGCGCGCGGGCGGCGTGGTCGCGCAGCAGATGCCCCACGTGATGGACGAGCACGCTGCCGATCTCGGCGGCGCTCCACTCGTCGACGACCGCGGGATCCATGTACAGCCGCCACGACCGATCGACGGCGATCGTGCCGAGGCCGGGCGCCGTGACGACACGCGAGGCGAACACCGCGGAGGCGAGATAGGGAAAGCGCAGCGCTCCCCACAGCCGGGCGGCCGCGATCCGCTGCTCGTCGAGCCGTGGCGCGCTCATCTGTCGAGCAGACCAGCCTCGCGCAGAACGGGAGCGAAGCGCTTGAGCTCCGCGGGCGCCGGCACGCCGTCCGGGCGGCACTGCGCCAGCACCCGCGCGGCGAGCGCGGCGACATCGGCTGCATTGTCGGCCGCGCGACCGAGTATCTTCCACGCGGCCAGCCAGCGTGGCTCCGTGGGATCGGCGGCCACGGCGGCCGCGATCGCCGACAGCGCCGCGTAGGCGCGGTCCCCGCGCTCGGGCATGGTGAACGCGTCGGGGTCGGCCAGAACCACCTCCGGATCGGGCAGGTCCATCTCGCTCGCCCAGTTGAGCAGCTCAAGCCCCGTGCCCTGGCCGACAGATCCCATGACCAGCGCGGCGCGCGCCTGCTCGGAGGCGCCCGAGACGGCCGCCGCGGTCCACAGGAGCGCCGTCATCTCCCAGCTGCGCGGGCTCGGCCAGCCGCGGCCGGCGCTGCTGCCGTCCTCCGGCACCGCTACGGCGAGACCAGGCCGGACGGAGACGAAAGCCGACACGAGCCCGCGCCCGACCGCCAGCTGCGAATCCCATCCGTCGGGCAGCACCGGCACGACCGGAGCAGCCCAGCCGGCGCTCAATCCCTCGGCGAAGGCCTGCGCCTCGACGGGCCAGTCGAGGTGACAGAAGCGGTTGGCCAGTGGCGCCGACAGATCCCAGCCGCCGGCGGCGAACTCAGGCGGGTTCGCAGCCGCGATGACGACGACCTCGTCTGGCAGCTCGAGGTCTCCGACGACACGCTCGAGCACGACCCGCAGCAGCGCGGCCTGCACGGCCGGCGGCGCCGTCGAGATCTCGTCGAGAAACAGGACCCCGCGGCCGTGCTCTGCCAGGTTCCGCGCCCAGCGCGGCGGTGCGAACACGACCTTGCCGTCGGCGACGACGGGGAGGCCCGCGAAATCCGACGGCTCTCGGATCGAGGCAATGACGGTCTCGCACGGGAGGCTCATCTCCTGCGACATCGCCTTGATGGCGGAGGTCTTGCCCGTGCCCGGCGCGCCCCAAAGCAACACGGGGACGCGCGCCGCCACCGCGACGCCAAGGGCCTCGACGCTGGTCGTCGTGGCGGACACGAGACGATGATACGCGCGGGGTAAAACCCGAAGCCGCTGGGAGTCGTACGACCCAGGCCGGAACCTCGCACGGGGCCTCGTGGAGCGGCGAAACCTAACCCGCAGGTCATCCCAGCGTCCGTAAAGCGTTGGCGGCCAGGTGCCCGTACCAGGTGTTCGTCACGGCGGCGGCCCGTTCGAATGCGGCGCGTGCGCCGTCGATGTCGCCCTCGGCCTTGAGCAGGCAGCCGAGTTTGTAGGTCGCCGCCGATGCATGCTTGGGATCGACGGACTCGCCGGCGTGGCGATATGCGGCGATCGCGGTCTCGGTCTCGCCCAGATCCTCGTGGAGCCTGCCGAGATGATAGGAGGCCACCGGTGCGTACGCGGCATGTCCCGACGCGATCGAGGCGCGGAAGGCCTCTGCGGCAGCGTGCAGGTCGCCGCTGAGATACAGCAGCCTGCCGAGATGCAGTCCAGGCCAGCCCGCAGTTGCGGGATCGTAGGCAAGCGCCATCTCGTAGTTCGTACGGGCCTGCTCGAGCGCGGGAACGGCTGTCGTCGATGGGTTCCGGGAGCTCGACATGCGGCGGGTCCAGTCTGTTGACGACAGCAATGGTTGCGCACGGCGCGTGTTGCACGCGATCCGCCTGGCGAACCTGCTAGTGGGCGCGTCCGGAAGTTGTGCGAGGTTTTGCGGGATGCCCGGCCGTGATCTGACGGTCGACGGTGTCCCGCCTTCGTGCTGGTGGCACGGGGGCGGGCGCCGGCGGACGTCAGGCGCGGAT
>CADCVQ010000042.1 GCA_902806175.1 uncultured Solirubrobacteraceae bacterium | reverse complement strand
CCTCGACGCTCGACACGCTGCAGTCCTTCGGCGTCGATCGGATCCGCGTCTCGGTGTTCTGGGCGGTCGTGGCGCCGGCCAACGACCAGGTGCAGAAGCCGAACTTCGACGCCGCCGATCCCGCGCAGTACCCGGCCGCCAACTGGGAGCGCTACGACCGGCTGATCCAGGCTGCGCAGGCGCGCGGGATCTTCGTGAACCTCAACCTCACGTCGCCGATACCGCGCTGGGCCGCCGGCGAGGCGCCGCGCGCCGACATCCAGGAGACCTTCGGCGCCAACCCCGAGGAGTTCGGCAAGTTCGTGCGCGCCGTCGGCACGCGCTACAGCGGCAACTTCGCGGGGCTGCCGCGCGTCGACTACTGGTCGGTCTGGAACGAGCCCAACCAGGCGGGCTGGCTGACGCCGCAGTGGGGTCCGGACCCGCGCAACGCCAGGAAGTCCGTCGAGGCGGCGCCGGCGCTGTACCGCAAGCTCCTCCAGAACGCCTGGCAGGGGCTGGCCGACACCGGTCACGGCAGCGACACGATCCTCGTGGGCGAGACCGCGCCGCAGGGCGAGCGCAACGACCGCGGCATCGCGCAGTCGATCGACGCGCTGAAGTTCGTCCGCCGCATGTACTGCCTCGACGACAACCTCAACATCCTCAAGGGCTCCGAGGCGCGGGTGCGCGACTGCCCCGGCGATTCGGCGAGCTTCGTCGCCCAGAATCCCGCCCTGTTCCAGGCGACGGGCTACGCCCATCACCCGTACGCGCTGCTGACGCCGCCGGGCCGGCGCTCGTCGCAGGCCGACTGGGTCTCGATCGCCGACCTCGGCAAGCTCAGCCGCGAACTGACGCGCATCTACCGCCGCTACGGCCAGAAGACGCAGTCCAAGCGCGGCGTGCCGCTGTACCTCACGGAGTACGGCTACCAGACCAAGCCCGACCCCTTCGTCGCCAACGTCGTCTCGTTCAACCGCCAGGCCGCGTGGATCAACCAGGCCGAGTACATGGCCTTCAAGAACCCCAACGTGCGCACCATCAGCCAGTTTCTGCTCGTCGACGACGCGCCCGTCGCGGGCGAGACGTCCCCGAACGTCAAGTGGCGCACGTTCCAGAGCGGGCTGCAGCTGCTCGGCGGGCCGCGCAAGCCGTCCTACAAGGCCTACGTCACGCCGATCCACGTCAAGGCGACGCGCGTGCGCCGCGGCCGCTCGACGACGGTCTTCGGGATGACGCGCCCGGCCGCGCCCGCGGCCGCGGTGCGCGTCCAGGTCCAGTTCCGCAACCGCGGTTCCAAGCGCTGGTCGACACGCAAGCGGATCACGGTCGGCGGCCCGCGCCACTACTTCGAGACGCGCCTGCGCGTGAACGGCAGCGGCTACGTGCGGATCCTCTGGTCAAACGGCGCCAGCGCCACCGCAAGCCGGCCCGTCGCGGTCACCGCGACGCGCTGATCAGCGTGCTCCGGCGAGCGGCGTCGGCGCGCCGTCGACGAGCTCGGCCGGCAGCGATCCGGGACCGCCCATCTGGCGCACGTTGACGAGCAGCTGCTCGTACTCGTCGGTGACCGCATCCCAGGAGTAGCGCCGCGCGCGCTCCCGCGCGCGCGAGCGGAAGCGCTCGACGAGCTCGGGCTCGTCGAAGAGCCGCTCGAGCTGCGCGGTCAGCGACGGCACGCCCTCCTTGCCGGAGAAGGTCAGCCCGGCGTCGCCGACGGTCTCGACGTTCGGCGCGTGGTCGTTGACGAGCACGCAGTTGCCGGCGGCGAGCGCCTCGAGGATGACGGGGTGCGTGCCGCCGACCTCCGTCGGCGCGCAGAAGACGTAGGCGTGGCGCTGCAGTTCCCAGTAGCCGCGCCCGAAGACGTAGCCCGGGAAGATCACGCGCGGGTCGCCGGCGCGCTGGACCTGCTTGATGTAGTCGTGCGCGTAGGGCGCGCCGCCGACGACGACGAGCTTCATGCCCTTCGCGCGCTCGCTGGAGATGCGACTGAACGCCTCGACGAGCACGTGCGGGTTGTTCTCGGGCTCCAGGCGTCCGACGAACAGGACGTACTTGCGCGGCTCGAGGTCCAGGCGGGAGAGCGTGTCGATGCCCTCGTGGCCGGGATCCTCGACGCCGTAGGGCACGACGCCGATGCGCCGGCCGTAGCGCTGCTCGAAGATCTCGGCGACCGCATGCGAGTCGGTGATCGCCGTGTCCGACCAGCGCGGCGCGTTGCGCTCGGCGAAGCGCAGGTAGGCCTTCGCCAGCGCGGGCCACTTGGAGCGGTCGGAGTCCAGTCCGTCGACGTTGATGACGGTCGGGATCCCGGCGCCGCGCGTGACGAGGCACATCGGGCTGTTGCCGGCGATGAAGAACAGCGCGACGTCGGGCCGCAGGCGCCGCGCCGCGTGCAGCGAGGACAGAAACGTGTGCGTGAACGTGTCGAGGTACTTGTTGCGCACGGCCGGGACGTGCACGAGGCGCGCGCCCTTGTGCTCCTTCAGGCGGCGGTCGACGACGTGCGGGCGGCAGTAGACGACGACCTCGTGGCCGCGCTCGGTCAGCCGGCTGGCAAGCTGCTCGGCGGCCGTCTCGAAGCCGCTGTAGGACGCGGGGATGCCGCGCGTGCCGAGGATCGCGACCCTCATCGGGGCGCGCGCGCGGCGGTGGTCATTCCAGGCGCGGGCATCCGCGCCAGCGTATAAGCCTCGATGTGGGCACGCGCCGCGGCCCGCCAGGAGAACGCCGCCGCCCGTTCGCGGCCGCGCGCCGAGAGGGCCGCGCGAAGCTGCGCGTCGCCGCCGACGCGGGCCAGCTCCTGCGCGAGTGCGCCCGCGTCGTAGGGATCGACGTAGGCGACCGCGTCGGCGCACGTCTCCGCCAGGCCGGGGGAGCGCGCGGCGATGACCGGTACGCCCGCGTGCATCGCCTCGAGCGCGGTCAGGCCGAAGCCCTCGTGCAGCGCCGGGTGCACGAGCGCGGCGGCGGCGCCGAACAGCGCCGCGAGGTCGGGTTCGGGTTCGCAGCGCACGCCCTCCTGGGCCGTGCGCGCCCGGCCCGCGAGGACGAGCTCCAGCGCCCCGTCGCCGGCCTGCGCGCGATAGCGGGCGTGGGCCTGCAGCAGCAGCGCGAGGTTCTTGCGCGGCTCGTCGTCGCCGACGTAGAGGAAGTGCCTGCCCTCCGCGCGGAGCACGTCGAGCTCTTGGCCGGGGCCGTGCGCGGCGACGACGACCCGCGCGCCGTCCACGCCCCAGCGCGCCATCGCGTCGCGGCGCGTCGTCTGCGAGACGCAGACGACGGCGTCCGCCGCGCGCGCCGCGCGGCGATGGGTGAGCGAAGACCAGCGCCGGAAGGCGGGCGCGAAGCACTCGGGCAGGCGCTCGAAGGCGAGGTCGTGGACGGTGACGACCTGTGGGCAGCCGGCGCTGCGCGCGAGCGCCGGCAGCGGATGGTGCAGCACGTCGGCGCGCACGGCGCGGGCGCGGCGGGGCAGTGCGACCTGCGTCCACCACATGTCATGCGCGAGGTTGCGCGCGCTGCCCGCGCCGCCGCCCGCCGGCGGCGGCCGGCGCTCGTCGGCGGCCGCGACGACATCGACGCCCTCGGCGCGCAGCGCGTCGCTGAGGCGGTCGATGTAGACCGTCGTCCCGCTGGGTCCGCGCAGCGCGTAGCTCGTGTCGAGCAGGACGCGCATCAGGCGCGCACGGCGCGCGCGAGGATCGTCCCCTCCTTGATGCGCACGCACGCGACGTCGAAGCCGAGCTCGTCGAGCAGCGCGCGCAGCGTGCGCGGCGAGAAGAAGCGCACGTGGTCCGAGCGCGGCTCGAAGTGCTGCGCGAAGCGCCGCGGGCTGAGCGCGAGGCGCAGCAGCGTCAGCGGGCCGTGGTGCGGCGTGCTCAGCAGCAGCTTGCCGCCCGGGCGCAGCACGCGGCGCACCTCCGACAGCCACGGCGCGACGTCGACGACGTGCTCGATGACCTCTCCCGCCCAGACGATGTCGACGCTGCCGTCCTGGAGCGGCAGCGGCTCGTTCTCGCCCCAGAGGCGCAGGTCCAGGCCCGGCACCCGCTCGCCGGCGCGGCGCAGCGCTTCGCGCGCGACGTCGACGCAGACCGGCGTCGCCCCGGCCTGCGCCAGCGCGGCGCTGAACTCGCCCGCGCCGCAGCCGAGATCGAGCACCGTCTCGCCCGCCTGCACGTGCTCCAGCACGAAGAGGCGCCGCAGCGCGAAGCGCTCGGGCACCGCGTCGGCGGGCACGGCCTCCCAGATCGCATCGTGCAGCGCGCTCACCACGTCAGCGCAGTCTCGCAGCGCACCGCACCCTGCGAGGATCGGGCGGTGAAGATCCTCGCCGTATGTGCCGTCGCCCACCCCGGCGGCGCGGAGATCGGGCTGCTGCGCCTGGCCAAGCGACTGCTGGCGCGCGGGCACCGCATGACGCTCGCGACGCCCGCGGCGGGCCCGCTCGACGATGCCGGACTGCCGGTCGTGCGGCTCGCCCTCGGCGGGCTGCGGCGCGGTGGCGGCGCGCGCGCCGCAGCGAGCTTCCCGCGCGCACGGGGGCTGGCGCTGGAGCACGACCTCGTCTACCTCAACGGGACCGTCGCCGGCCGCCTGCTGCCCGCGCTTGCCGGCCGACGCAGCGTGCTGCACGTGCACGACATCGTCGAGCGCGTCCCGCGCTTCTGGTCGCTGGCCGACGCCGTCCTCGCCGACTCCGGCGCCGTCGCCGATCGCCTGCCGGGACTCGACGCGCACGTCGTCTACTGCCCGGTCGAGCTGGATGTCGCGGCCGCGCCGCCGCCATGGCCGCCGGACGACGGCGACGGCGGCGGCGCGCGCCCCGTCATCGGCTTCGTCGGACGGATCGAGCCGCGCAAGGGCCCGCTCGACCTCGTCCGCGCGGCGCCGGCGATCCGCGCCGGCGCCCCCGGAGCGCGGATCGTCCTCGTCGGCGACGACCCCTACGACAGCGCGCCCGACTACGCCCGGCGCGTGCGCGAGTCGCCGGCCGTCGAGCACATCCCGTGGGTGGCCGACGGAGCGGCCGTCATGCGTCACCTCGACGTGCTCGTCGCCCCCTCGCGCCAGGAGCCGTTCGGGACGGTGCTGGCCGAGGCGATGGCGGCCGGCACGCCCGTCGTGGCGACGCGCGTCGGCGGCCTCGCGGAGGTCGTGGAGGACGGCGCGACGGGCCGGCTCGTGACGCCCGGGCGCCCGGACGAGCTCGCCGCGGCGGTGCTCGAGGTGCTCGCCGCACGGGCGCGGATGGGCGCTGCGGCGCGCGAGCGCGCGCAGCGCTTCGGCGCCGACGCGTACGCCGACCGCGTCGAGCCGATCCTGCGGTCGGTCGCGCGGCCGGCGCTGACACGGGCATGAGGGTCACGTTCGACAGCCGGCCGGCGCAGGACCCGCGCGGCATCGGGCGCTACGCGAGCAGCCTGCTCGGCGCGCTGCGCGAGACGGCCGGCGTGGGCGACGAGGTCGTCGAAGGCAGCCGGCCGCGGCGTGGCGAGGTCTTCCACTCGCCGTGGATCGACGGCGCGCTGCTGCGCCCGCAGGGCCCGCAGGTCGTGACGCTGCACGACGTCGTCCCGCTCAAGCGCCGCAGCGAGTACCTGCGCACCGGGGTCCGCTTTCGCCTGCGCTACCTCGCCGTCGAGCGCTCGGCGCGCGTGATCGTCCCGACGGCGATCGTGGCGGCGGAGGTGGCCGAGCACGTCGGGATCGACGCCGAGCGGATCGTCGTGATCCACGAGGCGCCCGCCTCGGCGCTGTACGAGCGCGGCGCGGACGAGATCGCGGCGGCGCGCACGCGCTACAAGCTGCCCGCGGAGTACCTGCTGTGGGTCGGCGGGCTGCAGACGCCCGACCCGCGCAAGCGCGTGGCCGCGCTTGCGCGCGCGCCGAGCGAGCTGCCGCTCGTGCTCGTCGGCGCGACGAAGCCCTGGGCGCACGAGCTGCCGGGCGTGACGCTCACCGGCTTCGTCCCGGACGACCAACTGGCGGCGATCTACTCGGGCGCGCGCGCGCTCGTCTTTCCCTCCGACGACGAGGGCTTCGGCCTTCCGACGGTCGAGGCGCTGGCCTGCGGCACGCCGGTCGTGGCAACCGACATCCCGGTGCTGCGCGAGGTGCTCGGCGAGCGCGCGACGTTCGTCGACGGCGGCGACCTCGAGGGGCTGCTCGCGGCCGGCGCGGCGGCGACGAGGCCGGCGCCGGCGCCGCCGGCGTGGACCTGGGCCGACGCCGCTCGCGCGACGTGGCAGGTCTACGCGCAGGCCCTCAGCCGGGCGAGAAGGCGATGATCTTCGCGCGGCGCGCACGCTGCGCGCCGCGCGAGATCGAACTTCGGGTACGTCAGACGCCGGCCGGAACGCGCTCGCGCTCCGGATCGGCGATCGGGAGCGTGATCTCCTTCTCCCACTCCTCGCGGAGGCGGTCGAAGGCATCCCAGTCCACGTCGTCGGACTTCGGCTCCGCCTTGGGCTCGGCACGCAGGGCCCAGGCGGGGATCTCGATGACGTCGTCGTCGCTCGGACCCGGGTCGGGCTCCACGGTCTCCTCGGCGTCGCCGTCCGTGTCGTCGGGCTCGGTCGCCAGGAACCAGTATCCGAGCGATCCCAGCGCGAGCATGCTGACGACGCCCACGATGGGCGCCAGCGGCGCGGCGCCGATGCCGAACAGCAGCCCTGCCGCCGGGCACGTGACGGCCCAGGTCACCCCGGCTCGCAGCGGGTACGGGTCCTCGAACGAGCCGCGGATGATCGCCACCAGAAGCCACGTGAGGCCGGCGGTGAAGAGTATGAGCGGTATAGCAAAGCCATCCATAGGCGCTGTCCTGTGTTGTTGATGGTGGCTCCCCCAGACGAGCCAAGTGTTTCACAGGGGCACCTGCTCCAAACCTCGCCGGACCGGTATTGGCACTCAGGCGCGCGTGGTACGACGCTCGTCCAGCAGTGCCCGCGCCGCCTGCGTTCCCAGCCGCACGCTGTAGTTCGTCCCGCGGTCCTCCGGGTAGATCTGCGTCGTGTTGGCCAGTACGAGGCCGCGCACGCCGGTCTGCAGCGGTGGGATGCGGCGGTGATAGCCGACGGTCACGATCGGCTGCGCGGCGGGCTCGCGATGCAGCCAGCGTGCGCGGATCCAGTCCGGCGAGAAGTCCGGCTGCACCTTGCGCAGGCCCGGCAGGTAGGCGGCGAGCAGCTCCTCGGGCGTCAGCGCGAGCAGCGGATCGCCCGGTGCGAGGTAGTTGGCGACGTACAGGAAGCGGCGCCCGCCGTAGCGCTCGGGCGAGATGAAGTTCGTGTGCTCGACGAGGCCGACGAAGGGCAGCTCGGGATCGGCGATGTTCGTCCAGTAGAACGGCGAGAAGCGCCGGTCGAGCTCGAGCAGCAGGCACAGCGCCGTGTGGTACTCGGTCGCCCGCAGCCGGGCGAGGTAGTCCGGGCCGATCGCGTCCGCGAGATCGTCGTCGAGCAGGGCGCCGAAGACGTCGCTCGGCACGGTCGCGACGACCGCGTCATAGCGCTCACCGGGCCCGGGTGCGGGCGCGAACGAGCGCGGGTCGTGGCCGGCGCGAAAGGAGCCGGGCGCGCCGCCGGTGACATGGAATGCGCCGTCGCGATCGCGCCGTACCGCGACGGCCGGGCGGTCGATCAGCACGCGCCCGCCGGCCGCCACGATCGCGTCGCGCAGGGCGTCGAACAGCAGCTCCCACGAGTGCGACGGATAGCCGAGCTGCTCGTGGCGCGCCTCGTCGCCCTCGAGCTGGCGGCGCAGCGTGAGCTTGCTCCACAGCCACGCCATCGAGATGTCGTCGGCGCGCTCGCCGAACTTCCCGCGCAGCAGCGGTCCCCAGATCTTGCGCCAAGGACCGCGGCCCATGCGCTTCTCGATCCACTCGTGCGCGGTGATCGACTCGAACGGCTCGACCTGCCGTGCGCGCTTTTGCAGCGCCAGCACGGCGAGTCCCATGCGCAGCCGCGCGGGCGGCGACAGCGGCCCGAAGCGCAGCAGGTCAAGCGGCGTGTTGAACGCCCACTGGCGCCCGTCGACGAAGAACGCCATCGACGACGGATGCCACTCCAGCTCGTCACCCATGCCGAGCTCCTCGTAGAGCGAGACGATGTGGCGGTCGCTGGTGAAGAGGTGGTGGTAGTAGCGCTCGAGCAGGTCGCCGCCGCCGACGTCGAGCGTCGCCGCCTGGCCGCCGAGGCCCGGCCAGCGCTCGTAGACGTCGCAGACGTGGCGCTCCTGCGAGAGGCGGTACGCGCAGACGAGGCCGGCGACCCCGGCGCCCAGCACCGCGACCCTCATGTCGCGCGCACCAGGGCGCGGATCGGCCTCAAGCCGCCGTAGCCGGCGACGAGCACGACGAGCCCGATGAGCGTGATCGGCACGGTCACGACGAAGCGCAGCGCCAGCACATAGGCGAGCGCCTGGGCGCCGCTGAACTGCAGCGCGCGGACGCCGAAGACGACCGCGGCGTCGAACGTCCCGACGTAGCCCGGCCCGCTCGGGACGAGCGCGAAGATCGACGCCAGTCCCATCAGGTAGCCGACCTCGAGCAGCGCGAGGTCCAGGCCGACGGCGCGCGCCGCCAGCCACCACGCGATCCACTCCAGCGCCCAGACGGCGAACGTGATCCCCAGCAGCTGCATGCCGTGGTTTGAGCGCAGCCGCCGCGTCGCCTCGGCCATCGGCGCGAGAAACGCAAGCACGCGGCGCAGGTGGCCGCGGCGATGCAGGAGCCAGGCGGCGGCGGCGCTCGCGGCGAGCAGGGCGCCCACCAGCAGCGCCGCGAAGACGAGCCTCCCCGCCGAGGGGACGTCGATCCCGCCGAGCACCCCGTAGGCCAGCACGACGAACAGCGCGACGAGCACGACGACGTCGAGCACGCGCTCGGCGACGACCGTGCCGATCGCGGTGCGCGCGTCGGTCTGCGCCCGCGGTGAGATCAGGACGACGCGCAGCGCGTCGCCGGCGCGCGCGGGCAGGATGTTGTTGCCGAAGTAGGCCACCGCGACGAGACCGTAGGCGTCCAGCCGCCGCGGCTGCGCGCCGTTGTAGCGCAGCAGCTCATACCAGCGTTCGGCGCGCGCGGCGCAGCCCGCGAGATAGAACGCGATCGCCCCGGCGAACTCGGCGATCCGGCCGGGCGAGTCCGGCACCGCCGGCGCCTTTTGCTGCAGCGCCCACAGGACGACCCCGGCCAGCGCCGCTATCGAGATCATCGCTCCGAGCGCCGTCAGCGCCCGCTGCCGCCGCAAGCCGCTAGACGGGGGTGCGCTGGCGCTCATCCTCGGCCGCGGCGACGTTGGTCCGCTCGCGCACGACGTACAACGGCCGCCGCTTGACCTCGTCGTAGATGCGCCCGACGTACTCGCCGATCATGCCGATCGCCATGAGCTGGATGCCGCCCAGCAGAAGCACCGCGACGACCGTCGTCGTGACCCCGGGGACGAACTCGCCGAAGATCCGGAACACGATCGCGACCGGGACCGCGAGAAACGCGAGCATCGCGCAGACGAAGCCGGCGACGGTCGCGATCTGCAGCGGCGCGTGCGAGAACGACGCGATCGCGTCCAGCGCGAAGCGGATCATCTTGCGGATCGGGTACTTCGTCGCCCCGGCGTGGCGTGCCTCGCGGTTGTAGGGCAGCGCGGTCTGCGTGAAGCCGACCCACGAGGTCATGCCGCGCAGGTAGCGGTTGCGCTCGCGCATCGTCAAGAGCGCGTCGAGCGCGCGCCGGTCCAGCAGCCGGAAGTCGCCCGAGTTGGCCGCCAGCGGAACGTCGGAGACGCGGCCCATGATGCGGTAGAACCAGTCCGCGGTCCTGAGCTTGAACTTCGACTCGCCGTCGCGGTCGGTGCGCGTCGCGTAGACGACGTCGGAGCCCGCGCGCCAGTGCTCGAGCATCGTCGGGATGAGCTCGGGCGGATCCTGCAGATCGGAGTCGATCATCACGACGACGTCGCCCGCCGCGTGGTCCAAACCCGCCGTGATCGCCGTCTGGTGGCCGAAGTTGCGCGACAGCGTCACGATCTTCACGCGCTCGTCGGCGCGCGCGGCCGCGGTGAGGATCTGCGGCGTGCCGTCGCTGGATCCGTCGTCGACGACGACGAGCTCCCAGGGCAGCCCGTCGAGCGCCGCCCGCACGCGATCGCAGAACGCTTGCGCCGTGCCCTCCTCGTCGAGCATCGGCGCGACGATGCTCAGCAGGCCCAGATGCCGGTCGGCCACTGCGCTGATCGTAGTGCGTGCTTGGTGCTGTGGCTCCGGCCGTCGATACGAGGGCGGATCTGCACCACCGGGCGCGCGGCCGTAGGCTGAGCGGCGTGACCCGCTGTGCAGCCTGCGGCGCCGCCGGCCTCGTCGCCCACCTCAAGGTGGCAGGCGACGCGGGCCCCGACGGCCTGATCCCGACGACCGACCGCTTCGGCACGGCGCTTGCGGACATCGTGCGCTGCACGTCGTGCGGGCATCGCCAGACCGAGCCGATGCCGGCCGACGCGGTGCTCGAGAGCGCCTACGCGGATGCTGCCTCGGAGGACTACGTCAGCGAGGAGGCGGGGCAGCGCGAGACCGCGCGCCGCGCCCTGACGCGCATCGAGGCGCAGCTCACGCCGGCGCCGATCCCGCCGCACAACGGCGGCCCGCGCCACCGCACGCTGCTCGACCTCGGCTGCTGGGTCGGCTTCCTGCTCGCCGAGGCCGGCGAGCGCGGGTGGGAGGCGACCGGGGTGGAGCCGTCGAGCTTCGCCTCGGCCTACGCTCGCGACCGGCTCGGCCTCGACGTGCGCACAGGTGACCTCTTCGCGACCGACCTGCCGCTGCGCCACTACGACGCGATCGTGATGGGCGACGTGATCGAGCACCTGCCGCGCCCCGGCGACGCGCTGGACCGGATGGCCGAGCTGCTGCGCCCGGGCGGGATCGCGTGGATGGCCCTGCCGGACGCCGGCAGCGCCGTCGCGCGCGGCCTGCGCTCGCGCTGGTGGTCGGTGATCCCGACGCACGTGCAGTTCTTCACGCGCGGTTCGCTGCGCACGCTGCTCGAGTCCCGCGGCTGGACGGTGCTCGAGATCTCCAGTTCGCCGAAGGCCTTCAGCGTGCGCTACTACCTCGAGCGCGTCGGCGGCTACTCGCCCGCGCTGGCGCGGCTGCTCGTGCGCGGCGCGCGGGCGGCGCGGCTCGCCGACCGCATGTGGGCGCCCGACTTCCATGACCGGATGGCGGTCATCGCGCGCGCCCCGGAGACGGAGCCCGACTCCGAGGACTCTTGAGGTCGTGGACCTCGGCCTCACGGACCGCGTAGCGCTCGTCACGGGCGCGTCGCGGGGGATCGGGCGAGCGATCGCAGCCGGCCTGGCGGCGGAGGGCGCGCGCGTGGCGGTCGCGGCGCGCTCTGCTCGCGACGTGGCCGCAGTGGCGCAGTCCGCCGGCGGGCGCGGCTACGTCTTCGACAGCGCCGACCTCGAGGCGGTCGATCCGCTCGTCGACGCCGTCGTGTCCGATCTCGGCCCGGTCGACGTCTACGTGGCGAACACCGGCGGCCCGCCGCGCTTCGCGGACCCGCTGTCGATCGCGCCCGCGGAGTGGGAGGCGGCGCACCGCGCGCTCGTCGTCTCGCCGATGCTCGTGCTGGCGCGGGTCGTGCCGCAGATGCGCGAGCGCGGCTTCGGCCGCGTGCTCGCGGTGTCGTCGAGCACCGCACGCGAGCCGCTGCCGGGACTGCAGCTCTCCAACGCCAACCGCCCCGGCCTGCTCGCCGCGATGAAGCTGCTGGCGCGCGAGAACGCCGGCCACGGGGTGACCTTCAACGCCGTCCTGCCGGGGCGGATCGCGACGGACAGGCTGGCATCGGGCTACGGCGGGATGGACGTCGCCGAGCAGGCGGCGCGCGCGGAGGTTCCGGCGGCGCGCCTGGGGACGGCGGCGGAGGTCGCCGCCGCCGCCGTCTTCCTGTGTTCTGCGGCGGCGAGCTACGTGACCGGCCAGTCGCTGCTCGTCGACGGCGGCCTGACGCGCTCCTGGTAGCCCATACTTAAGTAGAATACTGGTGTATGCTTATCGGGCAAGCAAGGAAAGGAGGGCCGGCACATGACCGCCGAGCCCACATCGAAGGACAAGCAGATCACCATCGAGGTTCCCGCGGACCGCGTCGCCGAGTTCTACGCGTTCTACGGACGCTTCCTCGCGGGCTTCCCCGGCCGGCGCGGCCACGGCCGCGGCCACCGCTGCGGCGGCCACCGTCGCGCACACGCCGACGAGAGCACCGCGCCGGAGACCGGCACGCAGACGGCCTGATGGCCGACAAGCAGATCACGGTCGCCGTGCCGGAGGAGCGCGTGCCGGAGTTCTACATCTGGTTTGCGAGCTTCCTGGCGGCCGAGCCCGGCGCGCCGCCCTGGGGCGGCCGCCGGGGCGGCAGGCGCGGACACGGCGGGCTGCACGCGCGCCCAGGGCGCCACCACTTCGGCGAGGCCGCTCCGTGGTCGGCCGCAGACGCCGAGGCGGCAACGTGGCTGTACGGCAAGCTCGCCCCGCCCGCCCGCGCGCTGCTCGATCTGCTGATCGACGCGCCGGGCGAGCGCATCGCGGGCAACGACGTCGCCGCGCGGCTGGGGCTGGAGAAGGGCGCCCACGGCGTCGCCGGGATTCTCGCCTGGCCGGGGCGCTACTCGCGCAAGCTCGGCCGCGAGCTGCCGCTGGCGACCGAGGGGCGCGAGGACGGCGGCACCGACTACTACATGGAGCCTGCCGTGGCCGAGTTGTTCGCGGCGGCGCGGGAGCGGGTGCGGTCACGCGAGTAGTGGGCGCAGCTCTGCTGCGCTCCGGGCGTCGCGGTCGATGATGTCGCCGGAGGTGCAAGCGAGGTGCTTGGAGCGGCGCCGTCGGGCGATGTCGGTTTCGAAGCCGTGGCGGGTGGCGTGGTAGCGGTAGCTGACGAGCTCGATCGTGAGGTCGTGCGCGGACCAGTGGCAGTCGACCTTGTCGTGGTTGTGGTCGATGTTGGTGCGCGTGGTGGGAACCGTGACCTCGGGTCGCGGCGCGCGCCACGGCCAGATCCCCGTCATGCGCGGCGGCCCGATGGCGCAGGACGGCGCCGGCGCCGGCGGCCGGCACCGCGGACAGGTAGACCCCGCGGGGCGACGGATCGCGACGACCGAGCGTGAAGACGCCGACGTGCTCGCGCCGCAGCCGGCCGTCCTGAACCCAGCGCTTGATCCGATCGCGGTTCACGCCCGAGGCGTTCAGCTGGTCAAACGTGATCCGGCCGTACTGCCGATCGGCGATCCGCGCGACCGTGGCAGCCAAGGGGTGCATATGGCCCCGTAGGTCGCGCGACCTCAGATTTCGCCCCCGCCGGACCAGCATTGGCACCGCAGGGGCGCGTAGCGCCCCTCAGGTGCCACGACCCGCATCGGGCAACCCCCGGCCACAGCCAGCACGGCACCGCAGGGGCGCATAGCGCCTTGCTGACCGAGCAGGAGGGCTGAAGACAGCGCCCGCTCAGCGCGGCGCGCGCAGACCGAACGGCGGCCGCACCGCGCGGGTGCGCTTGGCCTGCACCACCGCGCGCCGGCGGCGCGCCGCCGGCAGCGCCCGCGCGGCAGCCCAGTAGGCGCGCAGCAGGTGGCGCTCGCGCAGCAGCACGTGGCCGAGGGCCAGCACCTCGTAGAACGCGATCCGGTGCAGGTCGCCGCGCACGTCCGCCCAGGAGTCGTTCTTGACCATCATCAGCAGCCGGTTGCGAAACTGCAGCCGGCGGTGCGCCGCGGGCAGCCCGTCGCGCGTCGTCGGGGAGTAGAAGCGCATGTGCCACGCCACCGCGCGCGGCTCGTACATGCAGCGCCAGCCCAGCAGCCGCGCCCGCCACGCGAGGTCGACGTCCGACGCCCACAGCTCGAGATCCTCGTCGAACACCTCGCCGCCGACGGCACACGCTGCGAGCACCTCGCGGCGGTAGAGCACGCAGGCGCCGTCGCCGCCGAAGGCCTCCGACGCCTGCAGGTAGCCGGTCGCCGGCTCGTCGTGGCCGACCAGCGTGTTCTTGCGACGCCGGTCGACGACCATGCCGGCGGCGTCGATCCGGTCCAGCCGGTCGCCGGCGTGCATCCCCGCCGAGCGCACGAGCCGCGGCGCGACGGAGCCGACGCCGCGCTGGGACAGCCGCGGTCGCGCCGCCGCGAGGAAGTCGGCGTCGAGCACGCAGTCGGCGTTCAACAGGAGCACCGCGTCGCCGTCCGTCGCGACGATCCCCGCGTTGATCGCCGCGGCATAGGACACACGCTCGCGCAGGCCGAGCACGCGCGCCCCGTGAGCCTGCGCCACCGTTCGCGTCGTGTCCGACGACGCGTTGTCGATCACGACGACCTCCGCCCCCGGCTGGGCCGCGGCCGCGGGCAGCGAATGCTCGAGCAGGTGCGCCTCGTCGACGCTGAGGACGAGCACCGTCGTGCGTCCGAGCGGCTCGCTCATCGCCGCCGCGCGCCGCTCACGTCAGCATCTCCTCGTAGACGGCGGCGGTCAGTGCCGCGCTGGCGGCCCACGACAGCTGCGCGGCGCGCGCGACGCCGAGCCGCGCCAGCTCGGCGTGGCGCGCGCGGTCGCCGACGACGGCGGAGATCGCCGCCGCCATGTCGCCGACGTCGAGCGGATCGAAGTACTGCGCCGCGGCGCCGCCCGTCTCGGGCAGCGCCGTCGCGCGCGCCGCGACGACCGGCACCCCGCGCGCCATCGCCTCGACGAGCACGAGCCCGAACCCCTCGTACAGCGACGGGTGGATCAGGGCGTCGGCGCCGCGCATGAGCGCGTCCAGGCGCGCGTCGGAGAGGTAGCCCGTCAGCCGCACGGGCTCGCCGCCCGCCGCCTCGCGCACGCGCTCGGCCTGCGCGCCGCTGTCGACGCCGGCCAGCACGAGCCGGTGCTCGAGCCCCTCGCTGCGCAGCACTGCAAAGGCCTGCACCAGACGGATGAGGTTCTTCTTCGGCCGCAGATCGCCGACGGCCAGCAGGTAGGGGCCGTCGTCGGGCACGGCCTCGCCGCCGATCGGCAGCGACGGGGCGTTGGGAATGACCCGCACGCGCGCCTCGTCGACGTGGTAGCGGCGTACGACGTCGCCTGCCGTGTAGCCCGAGACGCAGATCACGCGCTGCGCCGAGCGGGCCGCGCGGCGTGTGAACATGCGGTACTTGGAGCCCGTGCGCTTGGAGAAGTCGCCTGGAAAGGCCTCGAAGGCGAGGTCGTGGATCGTGACGACGCCCTGGCAGGGCCGCACCAGCGGTAGAAAGCAGTTGGGGGCGTGGACGACGTCGGCCCGTTCGCGGCGCAGGCGGATCGGCAGCTCGATCTGCTCGAAGAGGACCTCGGGCCCGCGGCCACCCTGCGAGATCACGTGGTAGTCCAGGCCCGGCCGCTCGGGCAGCGCGTCGACGAGCTCGCGCGCGTATCGGCCCCAGCCACGCAGCTGCGGCGCGAACGCGTCGCGCGCGTCGATGGTCACGATCGGCACGCGGGGAACCATCTCACGCCGGTCGTGCGGCAGTGGCCGCGGGGGTTGCGGTCCAATTCTCGCTGGGCGATCCACTAGGTTCCCGCCGGTGCCCGCCGACGGCCTTCACCTCTTTCGCGCCGACGACCGCCGCTCGCCGCTGCAGCGTGGCCGGCGCCTCGCGCTGCAGGCGACGAGCCTCGCGCGACTACCGCGCCCGGTCGCGCGGTTCTGGCTGCGCGCGATGCGCCGCGCGCAGGCCGCGCGCGACACGTGGAGCATCGACGTCGCCTGCCGGCCGGCCGAGCTGCGCGTCCTGCTCGACACGCTCGACGGCGCGCAGCGCGTCGCCGAGATCGGGACGGCCGCGGCCTGGACGACCTGCTGCCTGACGCTCGCCCAGCCGGGCCGCGAGGTCCACTCGTGGGACGTCGAGGCGCACCCCGAGCGCGAGCGCTACCTCGCGCTGCTGGCGCCCGGCGACCGGCGGCGGGTGCACCTGCACGACCGCCCCGGCGGCCTGGGTCCCGCCGAGCCGCCGCCCGTCGATGCCGTCTTCATCGACTCGTCGCACGAGTACGACGAGACGGTCGCGACGTTCCGCACGTGGGAGGCGGCGCTCGCGCCGGGCGGGATCATCGCCTTTCATGACTGGCAGGACGACGCCTACCCCGGCGTGACCGCGGCCGTGCGCGACCTCGGCCTCGAGGGCGCGGGGCGCGGGCACGTGTTCGTATGGCGCAAGCCCGAGTACTGCGGGCCCTGAGACGGCTCCACCACGGCCGGCAGATCGAGTGGGCCGCTAGGATCCCGCGTCGTGCCAGAACTCACGCAAGCCGCGATCGGGTCGGCGGCGCACGCGGGCCAGGCGAGGATCTTCGAGCTGCCGATCGAGCTCGGTCATCCCGACGAGCTGCTGCAGCGCATCGTCGGCTGGGTCGGCAGCGGCGAGCCGACCCGGCGCGTGATGTACGTCAACGCGCACGTGCTCAACCAGTCGCGCGAGGATCCCGCGCTGCGGACCGCGCTCGAGCAGGCCGACCTCGTCTACTGCGACGGCTACGGCGTGCGGCTGGCGGCCAAGGCGCTGAGCGCCGAGATCCCGCACCGTATGACCGGCGCTGACTGGATCTGGAACCTGGCGGCGCTCTGCGAGGAGCAGGATCGCTCGGTGTACCTGCTGGGTTGCGACCCCGGCGTCGCGGCGCAGGCCGGCCAGCGCCTGCGCCGGGCGCACCCGCGGCTGCGCGTCGTCGGCACCCACCACGGCTACTTCCAGATCGGCTCCGGGCACGACGAGCGCGTCATCGAGGACATCAACGCCCGCAAGCCCGACATCCTGCTCGTCGGCATGGGCACTCCCAAGCAGGAGATCTGGGCGCAGCGCACCGTCGACCGCCTGAACTGCGACGTGCTGTGGAGCGTCGGCGCGCTGTTCGATTTCGTCTCCGGGCGCGTCCCGCGCGCGCCGGCGTCGCTGTCGGACAACGGCCTGGAGTGGATCTTCCGCCTGGCGATCGAGCCCAAGCGGATGTGGCGGCGCTACCTCGTCGGCAATCCGGTCTTCCTCAGCCGCGTGATGGCGCAGGCGCGCCAGCGCCACGCGGGCGCTCAACCCGAGTGACGTGAGCCACTAGACGACCGACGCTCGCCGCGGGTCGGCCACGTTGGCCTTGCGGGTCTCGATGAGCTGCTCGAGCGCCCGGTGCCCGCGCGAGCGCACGTACTGCGCCTCGGCGGTCAGGATCGGCACGAGCCACAGCACGACGGCGCTGCGCTCGCCGTCCTCGTAGGTCTCAAAGCCGGGAGCAAAGGGGTACGGCGGCAGGACCAGCAGGTACGTCGCCCATGAGCCGGTCAGCCACGGCCGGCCGAGCGCGATGATGCTGCCGACGCCGAACTTCTCCTGCGCGTCGGCGTTGACCGTCGCCAGCGTGGCGAGCATCTCCACGAGGACCGGGTCCTGCTCCGGCGCGAGCAGCACGTACTCGGCTCCGTCCTCGCCGTCCACCGCCGACTGCGCCGCACCGCACGTCGCATAGACCCACGGCTCGCCCGCCTGCGCGGGCGCGACGCGCAGCACGCGAAATCCGGGCAGGCGCTCCGCGACACCGGCGCGAACGGGCGCGATCACCGCCTGCGCGCCGTCGGGCAGAAAGCGCGCGACATGGTCGGCGAAGCTCATCGCGCCATCGTCACACACCGCCGCGCGGAGCCGCACTTCGTAGGCTCTTATCTGGCCGTGCTGTGCTGCCCGCAGGAGCATCTGTGACCAAGGTCCTCGTAGTCGACGACGAGCCCGGCGTGCGCGCCGCGCTGCAGCGCGCGCTCGCCCTCGAGCGCCACGAGGTCACGCTCGCCGAGGATGGCCAGCAGGCGCTCGATGCGCTCGCCGAAGGCGCCGTCGACGCGATCGTGCTCGACGTGATGATGCCGCGCATCGACGGCCTCGAGGTCTGCCGCCGGCTGCGCGCCGCGGGCGACCGCACGCCCGTGCTGATGCTCACCGCGCGCGACGCGATCGACGATCGCGTCGACGGGCTGGACGCCGGCGCCGACGACTACCTCGTCAAGCCGTTCGCGCTGCGCGAGCTCAACGCGCGCCTGCGCGCGCTGCTGCGCCGCGTCGATCCCGGTGGGCCGACGCTCGCGTTCGCCGACCTCGTGCTCGACCGTTCGGCGCACGAGGTCCACCGCGGCGGTCGACGGATCGATCTCTCCAAGACGGAGTTCTCGCTGCTCGAGCTGTTTCTCGAGCATCCGCGCCAGGTGCTCACCCGCTCGACGCTCTTCGAACGCGTCTGGGGATATGACTTCGGCGCGACCTCCAACGCCCTCGGCGTCTACATCGGCTACCTGCGGCGAAAGACCGAGGAGGGCGGCGAACGGCGCCTGCTGCACACCGTGCGCGGCGTCGGCTACGTTCTGCGCGACGGATGACCGCGCTGCGCCACAGGCTGACCCTGCTCGCGGCGGCGACCGTCGGCGTCACGGTCGTGCTCGTGTCGGTCGTCGCCTATTTCGTGCTGCGCAACGAGCTGCGCAGTCAGGTCGACGAGGGGCTCGCAACGCAGTACGTCGAGGTCCAGCGGCTGGCGCGCAGGTTTGGCCCTGGGCCCGCACTCGGATCGCGGGTGCCGGGACCATCGGCGCGCGAGGGCGGCCTGTCGGGGCCGGTGCAGGTGCTGACCGCGGACGGCAACGTCATCTTTCGCGATCCTGAGAGCGACGTTCGGGTGCCGGTCGATGCCGCCGACCGGCGCGTCGCCGGCGGCGTTCGCAAGGCGGTCCTGCGTGACGTCGAGAGCGCCGACGGCGTGCACCTGCGCGTGCTCACCGTCCAGGTCGCCGGCGGGTTCGCGATCCAGCTCGCCCGCAGCCTGAAGAACGTCGATGCGACGCTGACGCGGCTGCGGCTCGTGCTCGCGCTGCTGTCCGTGGGCGGAACGCTGCTGGCCGCGTTCTTCGGGCGCCTGTTCGGCCGCCAGGTCATCCAGCCCGTCAGCGAGCTGACCGCCGCTGCCGAGCACATCACGCGGACCGACGATCTCGGCCGGCGCATCGAGGTGCGCTCCGACGACGAGGTCGGCCAGATGGCGCAGCGCTTCAACGCGATGCTCGACGCGCTGGAGCGTTCGCGGCGCGCCCTGGATGAGTCCGTTCACTCCCAGCGCCAGCTCGTCGCCGACGCGTCGCACGAGCTGCGCACGCCGGTCACGTCGCTGCGCACGAACATCGAGGTCCTGCTCTCCGAGGAGGGCGAGCTGGCAGGCGACGATCGCCGGCGGCTACTGGAGGACGTCCGCGCCGAGACCGAGGAGCTGACGGCGCTGATCACCGACGTGATCGAGCTCGCGCGCGGCGACGAGCCGCTGTCGGGCACCGACGACGTGCAGTTTCACCACGTCGTCGCCGAGGCCGTCGCGCGCGCCCGCCGCCGGCGGCCGGGCACGATCTTCGAGGAGAGGCTCGAGCCGACGCTCGTCGACGGCCTGTCCGAGCGCCTCGGCCGCGCCGTCGACAACCTGCTCGACAACGCCGCCAAGCACACGCCCGAGGGCACGACCGTGGAGGTCGTCCTGCGCGGCGGCGAGCTGACCGTGCGCGACCACGGCCCGGGGATCAGCGCCGATGACCGTCCGCACGTCTTCGATCGCTTCTACCGCGGCGCCTCGGCGCGCGGGCGCCCCGGCTCCGGCCTCGGCCTGGCGATCGTGCGCCAGGTCGCCGAGACCCATGGCGGCTCGATCGCCGTCGAGGAGGCGCCTGGCGGCGGCGCGCTGTTTCGGTTGAAGCTCGGGCGCGTGGACGTGCGCGCCCTCGCGGCGCCGCCGGCGCGCGAGCAGGCCCCCGCGCAGCCATAGCGCGCCGCAACCGCGGCGCCGCCCCGGCCGGATCGGGGCGCAACCTTCTCAGCCCCGATCCCGTTGCACGTGCACCGCGGGACGCCGCCCGGCGCCCCGACCACGACCTCCAGACAGGTGGGTGCACGTCACATGAGCAAGCCCTCGAACTCCACGCAGATCCGCCGCGCGATCGTCCTCGCAGCGACCGGCGCGATGCTGCTGCCGACGGCCGGCGCCGCGGCCGCGAGCCCGACGCGCTGCAACAAGACGCGCGGGACGGACCTCGCCCACAGTGCGGTGGTGAAGGTGTACAAGGTCCGGACGGGCAGCTCGTACCGCTTCTACGGGTGCGCCAAGCCGCGCGGCCCGGTCGTCGCACTGACGCGGCCGTTTCGCGGCAAGGAGGTAAAGCTCGTCGCCGCCAAGGGCGCCTACGTCGCCTTCACGCGGACGATCTCGGACCGCGACACGATCTCCGTCGTCGACGCCCGCACGGGCAAGAAGCGTCACGGCCTGTACCCGCCGCAGGACATCGAGTTCGACATCGACCCCAGCACGCGGCAGATCGCCGCCGCGCGCGTCAACACCCGGGGCGAGCTCGTCGTGTCGTACATCGGCCTGGGCGACGGCGCCAGCACCGATTCGACCGTCTACATCTACGCGTTTGACCGCAACTACAACGAGCAGCTGCTCGACAGCGGGACGAGCTCGAAGCTCAGCGCGAACTCGATCAAGCTCGCCGGCGAGACCGCCAGCTGGACGCACGACGGCGCGACGCGCAGCGCGAAGATCGGCGAGGTGTCGCTGAGCGTCACGTCCGGCGGCGGCCCGACGGCCGGCGCCGTGACGACATCACCGGAGGGCGCGATCGCCTGCCATGTGGCGAAGGCCGGCCTCACCGGCACCTGCGTCGGCTCGTTCGCGCCGAACACGATCGTGACGGTGACGGCCACCGGAGCGCCGAACGCGACCGTGACGATCAGCGGCGGCTGCTCGGCGGTGCACGCCCCGGTCGCCGGCCAGGCGTCGAGCGTCGCGACGTGCGACGTCAGGCTCTCGAGCGCCAAGTCCGTCAAGGTCACGTTCAGCTGACCAGCGCGCGCGTCTGACCCGCGGCGGTCTCCGCGGGTCAGGCCGCTGACGACAGGTCGCCGACGACCGCCGGCACGACGACCGGCTCGCCCAGCGCGACCTCGAAGCGCTGGCCGTCGCTGAAGACCCCGAGTGGCGCGCCGTCCAGGAGGGTGTAGCTCGTCGCGTCCTGCGTCATCTCGATCTCCAGGCGGCTGCCGCGGAAGATCAGCCGAAAGCGCATGCGCCGCCAGTCGGCGGGCAGGCGCGGCGTGAAGCGCAGGTCGTCGCCGGCGACGTCGCGCAGGCCGGCGAAGCCGTTGACGAGCGCCATCCAGACGCCGCCGCAGGACGCGACGTGGATGCCGTCGCTCACGTTGCCGGCGAGGTTTCCGAGATCGACCGCGGCGCTCAGCATGAAGTAGTCGTAGGCGGCCTGCATGTCGCCGACCTCGGCCGCCATGACGCTCTGCACGCACGAAGACAGCGACGAGTCGCCGGTCGTCAGCGGGTCGTAGTACTCGAAGACCCGGCGCTTCTCCTCCGGCGAGAAGCGGTCGCCGGCGAGGAACGTCGCGAGGACGACGTCGGTCTGCTTGATGACCTGGTGGCGGTAGATGTTCAGCGGGTGGTAGTGCAGCAGCAGCGGATAGTGGTCGACGGGCGTGTGCTGGAAGTCCCACGGCTTGCGGTTGAGGAAGTGCTCGTCCTGCAGCAGCACGCCGGCGCGCTCGTCGTAGGGGATGAACATCCGCTCGGCGGCGCGGCACCAGTCGGCCAGTTCGTGCGGCTCGATCCGCAGGCGCGCGACGAGCCGGTCGTAGGCCTCGGGATCGGTCTCGCGCAGCAACTCCAGGCCCTCGGCGGCCGCAGACAGGTTCTCGCGCGCCATGAGGTTCGTGTAGGCGTTGTTGTCGACGACGGCCGAGTACTCGTCGGGACCCGTGACGCCCTGGATGCAGAAGGCGCCGTCGCGGCGCTGCGAGAAGAAGCCGAGGTCAGCCCACAGGCGCGCCGTCTCGACGAGGATCTCGACGCCCTCGCGGGCGAGGAACTCCTCGTCGCCGGTGACGCGCACGAACTGGCGCACCGCATAGGAGATCGCCGCGTTGATGTGGTACTGCGCCGTGCCCGCGGCGTAGTACGCCGACGCCTCCTCGCCGGAGATCGTGCGCCACGGAAACAGCGCCCCCCGGTGGCCGAGCTGGCGTGCGCGACGGCGCGCCGCCTCGAGCATCTCGTAGCGGAAGTGCAGTAGGCGCCGGGCGACGTGCGGCTGCGTGTACGTCAGCACCGGCAGGACGTAGATCTCGGTGTCCCAGAAGTATTGGCCCTCGTAGCCGCGGCCCGTCAGGCCCTTGGCGGCGATCCCGTGGCCCTCGACGCGCGCCGACGCCTGACGGATCTGAAAGAGGTTGAAGCGCACGGCCTGCTGGATGTCCTCGGGCCCGTCGATCTCGATGTCCGAGTGCTCCCAGAACGCCGCGAGGCGCTCGCGCTGCACCTCGGCGATGCGCTCGAAGCCGTCGCCGGCGGCGCGGTCCAGCGTGCGGGCGACCCGTCGCTGCAGATCGCCGGGTGGCGCGTTCGTGGCGTGGTGGTAGCCCAGCAGCTTCGTCATCCTGGCCGGGATGCCGGGCTCGGCGTCGAGGAAGAACACGACGCGCCCCTCGTCCTCCTGGACGCTTGACTCGATCGAGTGGCGCAGCTCGGTCTCGATGCTGTGCTCCATCCCGCACGCGAGGCCGATCTCACTGGAGCGCGTGCGCAGCTCCAGCAGCACGCGCGTGGCGTCGCAGAACTGGTCGATCGGCTCCAGCGCGGACTCGTCCATCCGCACGCCGATGCGCGGATCGTCGTGGCCCTTGGGGCGCGGAAGGTGCGTGACGAGCTCCGACGCGATCGCGAGCTCCGCCATCCCGGAGACGAGCGTGACCTCGTAGGAGATCGCGGCCAGGTGGCGCCAGTGCAGCGATGCCAGGCGCTCGGAGCGCAGGTCGACGACGGCGCCGCGCGCGGTCCGGAAGCGCGCCGTGCGCTGGAGGATCCCGGTCTTCATGTCCAGGACGCGC
The DNA here is from genome assembly GCA_902806175.1 of uncultured Solirubrobacteraceae bacterium. Classification (GTDB taxonomy): domain Bacteria; phylum Actinomycetota; class Thermoleophilia; order Solirubrobacterales; family Solirubrobacteraceae; genus CADCVQ01. Next base: position 8,446 of record CADCVQ010000042.1, on the reverse strand, counting down.
TCGTACTGCAGCAGCTTTGACTCGCCGAGGACGAGCGGCTCCTCGTCGACATACAGGCGGATGATCGAGCCGTCGGGGGCGCTGACGATCGTCTGGCCGGTCGTCGCAAAGCCGAACGCGGCCTCGCCGTACGGGATCGGCCACGTCTCGTGAAAGCCGTTGAGGAAGAAGCCCGGATCGTTGGACGGAAGGCCCTCGTCGTGGGCGCCGCGGATGCCCATGTAGCCGTTGGCGATCGCGAACAGCGTCTCGGCCTCGGCCGGGCTCTCGAGCGAGAACCGCCGCGAGACGAGCCGCCAGGGGTCGATCGGCAGGGCCTTGCGCAGCCCGGCAGTCGCCCGCGCCTCACGGATGCGATTGAGCGCCGCGAGGCGCGAATTCCTGAGGCTCAAGCCACAAACTCCTCGAGGTCGGCGATACCCGCCGCCGCCGGGAACCCGTCCCCGTCCGCGGCGCAGACTGCATGTTACGCAGCAGTCTCGTCGCCTGTCGGGGCCACCGCGACATCGCGTTCGCGCGCCAGCACGGCGAGGGCCGCGGCCACGACCGCGGGGTCGAACTGGGTGCCGGCGTTGGCGCGCAGCTCCCGGCAGGCGGCGGCGGGCGTCATCGCCTCGCGGTAGGAGCGCCGCGTCGTCATCGCGCTGTACGCGTCGGCGACCGCGACGATGCGCGCCGAGCGCGGAATCGCCTCGCCGCGCAGGCGGTCGGGATAGCCCGTGCCGTCATAGCGCTCGTGCGAGGAGCGCACCACCGCTCCGACGTCGTGCAGCGTGCCGCCGACCTGGTCGAGCATCCGCTGGCCGTCGATCGTGTGCCTGCGCATCGTCTCCCACTCGTCGTCGTCGAGCGGGCCGGGCTTGTGGAGGATCTCCTTGGGCGTCGACATCTTGCCGATGTCATGCAGCAGAGCGCCGAACTCGACCATCCGGCGCTCCTCCTCGGCGACCTTCATCTCGTCGGCGATCGCGAGCGCGAACACGACGACGCCCTGGCTGTGCATCCCCGTGTACTCGTCGTCCTCCGACAGCACGTCGCCGAGCAGCATCGCCGTTCCGCGATACGCCGAGCTCAGCTCGATCGCGGTGCCGATGCGCTCGCGCCGCTCGCGCGCGAAGACGCTGAGCAGGGCGCCGAGCGGCAGGACGAGCACAAACGCGTAGTGCTCGACGGTGCTCGCCAGCGCGGCGAGCAGGCCGACCGGCGACAGCAGCAGGTCGACGAGCCAGACCTCGCGCAGCACGCCGAACTGGAGCTTGGGCCGGACGCCGTGCGCGAAGCGCTCGCGCAGCGTCGAGCTGGCGAGGTCGCCGGCGAACTGGGCGAGCAGCGCAAGCAGGTACACCGGCCAGTCCGCCAGCGCCGGCGCGCCGACGTCGGCGAGCACGAAGACCGCTGCGGGCCCGAGCGCAAACCAGCAGTCGCCCGGGACGATGAGCAGGCGCTGCGCATGCACGCGGCGCGCGAGCACGTCCGGCAGCCGGTCGATCGCCCACGCGGCGACGACGACGAGCGGCGCGATCGCGGCCGGCAGCACGAACAGCATCGGCACGAAGATGAGCTGCGTCGGGACGAGGTACCCGGCGCCGGTCTCGAATTGCAGGCGCCCGATGATCGCGGTCGCCAGCGTGAAGAGGATGACGTCGCCCGCGTCGACGGCGCCGGAGTGCGTTGCGGCGAGCGCGAGGGCGGCGAGCAGAAACGGGATGCCGAGAGCGGCCTGAGCGACCAGTTCGCGTCGCGCCATCCGGCTCGGGCGCCGTGACCGCGATGCCTCCGTCAGGCCGATCGCCTCCGACATTGCATCGAGCCTATCTCGCAAGCGCGTCCAGTCGCCGTGGACGGCGCCGGTGGACGTTCGTCCGACAGCCGCGATGTTGCGTGTCGAGGTCTTCGCGAGGCGACCGATAGAAGGGCCGAGCGGCACGCCGCTGCTCGTCCAAAGGAGAAAGGGAACCGCCCGTGCGCCTCGCCGTCCGCCCCCGCACCATTCTGTCCAGCGCCGCAGCCGCGCTTGCCGCAGCAGCCCTCTGCGCTGCTCCGGCCTCGGCTGACGAGACGACGTCCGCCTCGGGTTGTCCGGACGTGCCGACGGTTCAGGCGTTCGCGCCGTGGCAGGACGAAGCACAGTACTTCCTCGCTCCCGACGGCGACATCGAGGCCGGCGCCGGCACGTGGATTCTCGAGGACGGGGCGGCGGCCATCGAGGGTGACGCGACCTCGCAGGTCGGCGCGGCGAGCGACCACATGTCGCTCCAGCTGCCCGGCGGCAGCTCCGCGACCACGGCGGCGATGTGCATCGCGGCCGAGCACCGCACGCTGCGCCTCTTCGCCGCCGGCCCCGCGGCCGGCAAGCTGTTCGTGAATGCGCTCGTCACGATGCGCAGCGGAAACGTGCGCCGCATCCGCATCGGCGCGCTCGAGGGCACCGGCAGCTGGGCGCCGAGCCCGATCGTGGACATCCGCGTCAACGAGTGGGCCGATACCTTCGGCGGCGCGCTGTCGGTCGCGCTGCAGTTCGTCGCGCGCAACAACGAGACGTGGCAGATCGACGACGTGTACGTCGACCCGTACCGCATGCATTAGGACGCGGTGGCGGCGACCGCCGCGCGCGGGCATGGTGCGATCATCACCGCCATGCCGGGCACCCTTCGCCACCTGCGCCACGAGCTCACCGGGCGCCTGCGCAACGGCGCGACCCACCTCATCACCGGCATGCCCGAAGACCGCCGCGCCGACCTCGCCGCGCGCGTGCGCGCGGGACGCGCACGGCGTGCTCTGCTGGGCCGCGCGTCGCGCTGGTACGGCCGCGCGCCGGTGCCGATCGCGGGCGGGCTCGGGCACCTGCTGCATGTCTCGACGGCGGACCTGCCGCTCGACCACGCGCACGCCGGGCTGATCGTCCGCGGCACGCTCGAGCCGCCCGTCCAGGAGGCGCTGCGCCGCCTGCTCGCACCGGGCGCGGTCTTCTACGACGTCGGCGCGAACATCGGCTTCTTCACGATCCTCGGAGCGCGCCTCGTCGGGCCGGCGGGGCGCGTGATCGCGTTCGAGCCCGTTCCCGCCTGCGCGCGCGCGGTCGCGCGCAACATCGCGCTCAACGAGTTCGGGCACGCCGCGATCCGCGAGGAGGCGGTCGGCGCGCGCGGCGGCGCGGCGCGGCTGCTCGTGGTGGGCGAGGCGAGCTGGTCGCACCTTGCGTCGACCGGCCGCCACGCCGACGTGCGAGAGGAGATCGACGTCGCCGTCGTCTCGATCGACGAGCTCGTCGCCGGCGGGCAGATCCCGCCGCCTGACGTGCTGAAGATCGACACCGAGGGCGCCGAGCTGCAGGCGATCGAGGGGATGCGCGCGACGATCGAGCGCCACCGCCCGGCGATCGTCTGCGAGCTGCACGACACGAACGCGCAGTTCTGCGCGCTGATGGAAGAGCTCGGCTACGTGACGACGAACCTCGACGGGCCGCAGGCCGTCGCGCAGGCAGGTCCCGTGCACGCGCTCGCGCTGGCGCGCGAGGCCTGATCGCACACAGCGTCAGGCGGCGAGCGACTCGAGCGCGGCGCGCAGCGTCTGCGCGGTCTGCTTCGGCGCGTACACGGCGATGCGGGCGGCGGCGCGCTTGCGCAGCTCGGCGCGCAGCTCGGGGTCGCCGACGACGAGCGCGAGCAGCTCGGCGGCGACGCTCTCGCCGTCGCCGTCGGCCAGCAGCAGCGCGGCGTCGCCGGCGACCTCGGGCACGCCGCCGACCGCCCGCGCGATCACGGGGACGCCGAAGTGGAAGGCCTCCAGCAGCGGGATGCAGAAGCCCTCGTGCTCGGACAGGCAGAGAAACGCATCCGCCGCGCGCCAGCGCTCGGCGAGCTGCTCGCGCGTCAGGCCCGACTCGATCGTCACGCGTCCCGGCGACAGCTCCTCGGCGAGCGCCCGCATCGCGGCGTCGTAGGCCCAGTTGATCGGCGCGCCGACGAGCACGAGCCGCGCCTCGGGGGCGTGGCGGCGGCGATAGAGCTCAAACGCGCGGATGACGGCGTCCTGGCGCTTGTGCGGCGCCAGGCGCCCGACGAAGAGGATCGTCGGGGAGCCGGACCCGTCCGCGGGCGGTCGCTCCGCGCGCGGGGCGCCGAGGCCGGCGGGATCGAAGAGGATCGGGATGACCCTGTCGGAGCCGAACTCGCGCGCGTTGTAGAGCGAGACGCCGGCGGCGACGTCGACCGCGGCGGCAAAGTGCGGCAGCTGCTTGCGCCCGAGCGCGCAGACGACCGCGGCCTGCGGGTCGTGGTCCCAGAACCAGCGCGCGGGCGTGATGTTGTGCGAGATGAGCAGCTTGCGCTGGGGCAGCTCGAGCACCGCGCGCAGCTTCGGCGCGTAGGCGGAGTAGTGCACGAGCAGCACGTCGCCGTCACGCGGCGCAAGCGTGCGCAGCGGCGCGATCCGGTCGCCGATGCGCGGGTCGATCTCGCCTGCGACGTCGCGCCCGCCCCAGCCCCACGCCCTGAACAGGTCGCGGAACGCGAGCGCCTGCGTCGTGACGGCGTCGTAGGGGCCGGCGCCGCTGAGGATCTGGTGGACGTTCAACGTGGCTCGGCGGGCGTGTCCTGCGCGCGCTCCTCGAGCCGCACGACGCGGTCCTCGAGCTCGGCGAGGCGGATCAGCACGTTGAGGTTGAAGCGCGTCTGCTGGGACTGCAGCTCGCGCAGGTACTGGCGCATGACGTGCACGAGCTGGCGCTTGGCCCAGGTGATCGGCGCGCCGAGCCGGCGCGTCGAGCGCATGAGGTCGGGATCGGGCTCGATGTTCGCCCACTCCATGAGCTGCTCGATCGAGACGCGCTCGGTCGGCGCGATCGACATCCCGCCTCGCAGCGCGTCGCTGCGTCGCGCCGCCGCCTCGCGCGCGGCCGCGAGCGCCTCCTCGGGCTTCATCGCGGCGATACCCGCTCGCCTAGAGGCTCGGGCGGGATCGCCTCGGCGGTGCCCATCAGGCGGTGATAGAAGGGCATCCCCTCGTCGACCGGGCCGTCGAAGACCTTGCGGCCGCCGTCGAGCACGACGACGCGCTCGCACGTGCGCTCGATCAGCGCCGCGTCGTGTGAGACGAGCACGAGCGTCGCGCCCCCCGCGATCTGCTGTGCGATGCGCGCCTCGCACTTGCGCTGGAAGGCCTCGTCGCCGACGGCGAGCACCTCGTCGATCAGCAGCACGTCGGCGTCGAGGTGCGCCGCGATCGAGAAGCCCAGGCGCAGGAACATGCCCGAGGAGTACGTCGCAACCGGCGCGTCGATGAAGTCGCCGAGCTCGGAGAACGCGATGATCGCGTCCAGACGCGACTCGATCTGCTCCTTCTGCAGGCCGTGCAGGGCGCCGTTGAGGAAGATGTTCTCGCGCCCGGAGAACTCGCGCCCGAAGCCGGCGCCGAGCTCGAGCTGCGAGACGACCTGGCCACCGCAGCCCACGCGCCCGCAGTCCAGCGGCACGATCCCCGCGAGGACGCGCAGCGTCGAGGACTTGCCGGCGCCGTTGCGGCCGACGATCCCGACCGTCTCGCCCGGCTGGATGTGCAGCGAGACGTCGCGCAGCGCCTCGACCGGTGGCGGGCCGCCCGCGCGCCGACGGCCGATCAGCATCTCCTTGAGCGTGCGGCCGCGGTCGGCGCGCACGCTGAACGAGCGCGACGCGTGCTCGAGCACGATCTCGCCGGGGCGCAGCGAGTCCTCGAAGGCGGTCACACGACCACCGCCAGCTCGCCCTGCAGGCGCGCAAACAGCGCGTGGCCGCCGAGCAGCGCGAGCGCCGCGACGACGACGACGTAGACAAGCTCCGCCCCGCCGGGCGCGATCCCGCCGTAGATCACGTCGCGGATCGCGCCGATGTACGGCGCCACCGGGTTGACCCACTCGAGCACGAAGCGCGCCGTCGCCTGCTCGGTGATCGACTCGGGCCGAAAGAAGATCGGCGAGACGAAGAACCACGGCAGCAGCGCGGCGGAGAGGATCGGCGCGACGTCGCGAAAGTACGCGTGCAGGATGCTGACCGCGAGCGCGACCCCGAGGATGAACGCGAATAGGCAGGCCAGCACGAGCGGCAGCAGCAACAACGCGATGTCCGCGGTGCCGCGGATCGCGAGCGTCACCGGGGCGAGCAGCGCGAGCAGCGCGAGGAACGTGACGAGCTGCACGGTCACGACCGACGCCGGGATGATCTCGCGCGGAAAGCGCGCCTTGCGCACGAGCGCGCCCTGGTCCAGCAGCGACGGCGCGGCGCTGACGACGGCCTGGTTGAAGAACACCCACACGACGAGGCCGACGAGCAGGAACAGCGGATAGTCGGGTTCGGACGCCTGGTCGAAGATGACGCCGAACATGAGGTAGTAGGCGCCCATCAGGACGAGCGGGTTGATCAGGTACCAGAGCACGCCGAGCGCCGAGCCGCGGTACTTCTGGCGCAGTTCGCGCCGGACCATCTGCTCGAAGAGGTAACGGTAGGCCACCCGGCGATTATCGCGCCAGCGGCCGGCGCGCGCCGCAACTCCCGCTGCGCGACGCGCGGGTTGCGGCTCAAGAGGAGCCTCGCCCCCGGGGGACCTAGTGTGGACGGCCCACTAGCCCGCAGCGACCTTCCAGTTGCCGGTCAGCAGCGAGTCGCGGTCGGCGCAGGGGTCGCCGTCGGCCTCCAAGCGCAGGACGTCGCCCTCGCGCGACCAGCTGTAGGTCGCGTTCTGCGGGATCTCGGGGCCGCAGAAGCTGCCCTTGTCGGGGCTCACGTAGGCCTCGATCGAGACCTCCGAGTTGGTCGCGCTGATGCTCTGCTCGATGACGAACGGCGGCGTCTCGGCGGGGTCCTCGAAGCGGATCGTCGTCCCATCGATGACGAGCCGCTTGCGACCCGCAGGCGGCGCCTGCTGGTTGGGTCCGGACTCGTTGCGGACGTTGGCGGTGCGCTCGATGTCGGCCCGCGTGACGCGCCGCTCGTACGTGCCCAGCAGATCGGCGGGAACCGCGGCCGCCTCGGCGGTGACAGTGACAGGCGCCGTGTCCTGCTGCGCCGCGGGCGTGCTCGTGTCGTCGTCGTCTGAGCCGCAGCCGGCGACGGCGAGTCCCGCGGTCAACGCGGCGACGGCAACGGCCTTCCTGATCGGACTGGGCATCGCGCTCAGCCGCAGTTCGTGCGCGAGTAGAAGCCTACGTCGCTCATCGAGCCGAACTGCTTGGGCGGCCGCGCGACGGAGCCCACGGCGCCGGGTGAGCCCTCGTAGGCCGAGCCGGCGGCGAAGCCGGCGGTGCAGTTGGAGTGGTAGTCGGGCGGCTGCGGCGCGGCCGCGGCGGGGGCGGCGAACGCGCCGGCGGCGCCGATCGCGACCGTCATGGCGACGCGCGTCAGGGCCCTCGTGATGCGGGAACGGCGGGGTGAGACGGTCATGGCTGTGCGACTCCTTGCTGGGTCGATGTCGATGGCGCCACGGTGCCGTCGGGCGCTACGAGCGCGCTAACTTCCGGCTAACTTCGGCCTGTGCAGCGATCGCTCGAGTTCCGCGTGCTCGGTCCGCTCGAGGTCTGCGACGGCGACCACCGCGTTGCGCTCGGCGGCCGAAAGCAGCGCGCGCTGCTGGCGATCCTGCTCCTGCACGCAAACGAGGTTGTCTCGACGGACCGCCTCGTCGACATGCTCTGGGGCGAGTCGCCACCGCAGACGGCGCTGACCGCACTGCACGGGCACGTGTCGCAGCTGCGCAAGCTGCTCGAGCCCGACCGCGGGCCGGGCGCCGACCCGAGCCTGCTCGTCACGCACGCGCCCGGCTACGTGCTGCGGATCGCGCCGCAGCAGCTCGACCTCGAGCGCTTCAAGGCGCTCCTCGCATCGGCGCGCGAGGCATCCGCGGACGGGAACCGTCCCGAGGCGGCGGCGCTGCTGACGGACGCGCTCGCGCTGTGGCGTGGGCCGCCGCTCGCCGACCTCGAGAACGAGCCTTTTGCGCAGGCGGCGCTGCCCCCGCTGGCTGATCTGCGAATCGCCGCGACCGAGGAGCGCTTCGAGGCCGAGCTCGCGTCGGGCGGGCGGCCCGACCTGAGCGCGCAGCTCGAGGGCCACATCGCGCGCCATCCGCTGCGCGAGCGCCCGCGCGGGCAGCTCATGCTCGCGCTGTACCGCGCCGGCCGCCAAGCCGAGGCGCTGCGCGCCTACCAGGACGCGCGCCGCACGCTCGTCGAGGAGGTCGGGATCGAGCCGGGATGGGACCTGCGCCGGCTCGAGCGCGCGATCCTCGAGCAGGATCCCGCGCTCGATCTCCCCCCGGCGCCCGCGCGCGACGCCGCGCCGCGGACGGCGCCGGCGCCTCGCCGGCCGCGCGCAAGGCGCTCGGGTTCCGCGAGCTCCTCCTCGGCGACCCCGGCGCGATGCGCACCCGGACGAAGCAGTACGCCCGCCGGCAGCTCACGTGGCTGCGCAAGCTC
>CADCVQ010000041.1 GCA_902806175.1 uncultured Solirubrobacteraceae bacterium | reverse complement strand
GCGCCGCCGAGCGCGTGCAACGCGAGCGCGTCGAGCGCGCGCAGCGGGTCGAGCGCCTGCGCGGCCGCATCGCAGCCGACCGGGCGCTCGCGCCGCAGGCAGAGCGTCTTGCCGGCGCGCTGGAGCAGGTTGCCGTCGCGATCGGCGCGCGCGTCGCGGAGCTCGAGGCGCAGCTCGCCGCGGGCCGCGCCGAGGGCGAGGGCCTGGCCGCCGAGCTGCGCGCCTGCGCGTCGCAGGAAGCACAGATCCAGGCGCAGCTGCGCGAGCGTGGCGAGGCGGTCACGAGCGCCGCCGTGCGCGCGCAGCAGGCGCGCGATCAGAACGCCGACGCCGACGAGGAGCTCGCCGAGCTCGCCGGGCAGCTCGGGCTGCCCGCCGAACCCGCCGAGCAGCCGCTCGAGCGCCAGCAGGCCCAGGCGCTGCGCGAGCGCATCGAGCGCCTGCGCCGCCGCCGCGAGCAGCTCGGGCCCGTCAACCCGCTCGCCAAGGACGAGTACGAGGAGGCGCTCGCGCACGTCACCGAGCTCGAGAGCCAGCGCGCGGACCTCGAGACGGCGCTGCGCGAGCTGCGCACGCTGATCCGCGACACCGACCGCCAGATCCACGAGACGTTCGACGAGACCTTCCAGGCGGCCGCGCGCAACTTCGAGCAGCTCGCCGCGCAGCTCTTCCCCGGCGGCCGCGGACGGCTGCGGCTCGTCAGGGATGAGCAGCACATTGCCGGTTTCGCCGGGCAGCCGGCCGGGGGCGAGGACGGGGGAGCGTCCGACGCCGACGCCGAGGCCGAGCGCGCCGAGCAGGAGGAGGAGGTGCTCGGCGTGGAGATCGAGATGACACCGGCGGGCAAGTCGATGAAGCGCCTGTCGCTGCTTTCCGGCGGCGAGAAGTCGATGACCGCGATCGCCTTCCTGTTTGCCGTGTTCCTCGCCAAGCCGTGCCCGTTCTACATCCTCGACGAGGTCGAGGCCGCGCTCGACGACCCGAACATCACCCGCTTTCTCGAGCTGCTGCGCACGTACTCCGACCGCGCCCAGTTCATCGTCGTCACGCACCAGAAGCGCACGATGGAGGCGGCCGACACGCTCTACGGCGTCTCGATGGGCGACGACGGCGTGTCGAAGGTCATCTCGCGCCGGCTACCACGCGAGGAGCCGGCGGCGCCGGCCGTCGGCGCTGCGTAGCACGCCCCGCTGGACGCGCGCGTCCATGACCTGGGCGTCGGCCGGCGCGCGGCGCCCGGCGCCGACATGGACGCCGGCGCCGGCCTCACCGAATTGGAGTCATTCGCGCGGCGCTGTTCATGGGGTCGTGCCGGACTTGCTGCGTTATGCGCGTCATCGGCGCCAGTACCGCGCCTGTTTGCCGCGCGAGGGGGGGTCGTGGCGGATGTGCTGCGTTATGGGCGTCAATGGCGCCAGTACCGCGCCTGTTGCCGCGCGAGGGGGGGTCGTGGCGGATGTGCTGCGTTATGGGCGTCAATGGCGCCAGGACCGGCGCGGTGCGGATGCCGCGGATGCCGCGGCGGTCGTGGCTGATGTGCTGCTCTCTGCGCGTCATCGCCGCCAAGACCGTCCAGAGCACGGCCGGGGGCGTCGTGGCGGAACCGGCCCGGATCCGACCCCCCGCGGACCACGCCGCCGCCTCCCGAGGCCGCCAGCGATGCCGCTTCACCGCGCTCACGCCCCCCACCGCTCACCGCGCAGCGCACGTCCGGAGCAAGCGGCCGAACGTTGGCGTCACGCGCCGTGGTCGACGAGCCCGCAGGTAGGGTCGCGGCCATGGAGTTCGACCACGCCTTCTCCGTCGCCGCGCCGATCGACGCGGTCTGGACGACGATCACCGACATCGAGCGCGTCGCGCCCTGCGTGCCGAACACCCGCGTGACGGGGAGCGCCGGCCGCGACAGCTACGCGATCGAGATCACTGCCGCGGTCGGGCTGTTCGAGATCACGGCCACCGGCGACATCACGCTCGCCGAGCGTGACGACGCAGCGCGTCGCGAGGTGCTGAAGGTCGTGGCCAACGACGCCGACGGCGACAAGCTCGTCACCGCGACGATCACGATCGTGCTCACGCAGGACGGCGATGCGACCGCCGCAGCCGTGCACTCGAGCGTCGATCTCGGCGGGATCGCGACGCTCGTCGCGCAGGAGACGCTCGACCAGGCGGCCGCCAGCACGCTGCGCACGTTCGCCTCCAACCTCGAGGCGCTCGTCCAGGCGCGGGACGCGTAGCGCCTCAGAACATCCAAGGCTCAGAACAGGGCGATGCCGGTCCCGGCGAGGACGAGGACGAGGATCACGACGCCGATCACGAGCAGGACGGTGCCGATGATGCCGAGGATCTTGCCGGCGGTCGCCAGACCGCGCCCGCCGAGCGTGCCACCCGACGCGTCGACCGCGGCCTCCGCATCCTTGCCGAGCTTCCAGGCGAATGGAGCGCACAACGAGCACGCGACGACGCCGATGATGCCGAGAACCAGCGACAACACCGCGTTGGGAGCGTTCTCTGTCTGTGTCGGAAATGCGCTCACGTCAACCTCCGCTCGGAACAGCTCGTCCGGGGGACCGTACTGGCGCTGTCAAAGCACCTTCTCCCCGAAGTAGTCCGCGATGTGGTTGGCGTTGTACTGCGCGATCTCGACGTAGCCCGCGTCCGCGAACAGCGCACGGCTGTGCTGCTGCGCCGGCCCACTGTCCAGACGCACGCGCTCGTAGCCGAGCTCGCGCGCGGCGTCCTCCAGCGCGGCGAGCAGCGCCCGACCGGCGCCGTGCGAGCGTGCGTCGGGCACGACGTACATCCGCTTGATCTCGCACACATCCTCCCCCAACCGGCGCAGCCCGCCGATCGCGATCGGGCGCCCGTCCTCGTGGCCGACGAGGAAGGCGCCGTCCGGCGCCGCCAGCTCCTGCGGTGTCGTGACCGAGCCCGGCCGCTCCGCACGGCCGGGGTATTGGGCGTCGAAGAGGTCGATCAGCTCGCCGAGCAGCTCGCGTCCGGGCGACTCGTCCGCTCGCCCGTGACGGAACTCAAACGCCATGGCGCTATCGTCGCGCATCGCCATGGCGCGCGACTGGACCGACCTCTTCATCACCGACGGTGCGACCTCCGCCGCAGCGCCCGCCGCCGGCGAGGACGAGCCTGAGCGCAGGCGCGGCTTCTTCAGGCGCCTGCGCAGCAATCTCTCCAAGACGCGCGAGGCGCTCGGCGCCGAGATCCAGGCGACGCTGCTGGACGGCGATGTCGACGAGGAGACGTGGGAGCGCCTGGAGGAGGCGCTGATCATGGCCGACGTCGGCGCGACCACGACCGCGCGCGTCGTCGGCGAGCTCGAGGAGGAGGCGACGGGCGGCTCGATCACCGGCGGTGAGGTGCTCGGCGACCGCCTTGCCGAGATGCTCGCCGAGCTCGCGCGCACCGGGGAGGACCGCATCGACCTGCGCCAGTCGCCGACCGTGATCATGGCCGTCGGCGTCAACGGCACCGGTAAGACGACGACGATCGGCAAGCTCGCCTGGCACCTGCAGCAGGAGCTGGGCCTGAAGGTCGTGCTCGGCGCGGCCGACACGTTTCGCGCCGCGGCCGTCGAGCAGCTCGCCGGCTGGGCCAAGCGGGCGGGCTGCGAGATCGTCACCGGCCGTGAGGGCTCAGACCCCGGCGCGGTCGCCTTCGAGGCGATCAAGCAGGCACGCGCGAGTGGCGCGGACGTCGTGATCATCGACACGGCCGGGCGGCTGCACACGCAGGACAACCTCATGGCCGAGCTCGCGAAGGTGCGCCGCGTGATCTCCAAGCAGATCGAGGACGCGCCCCACGAGACGCTGCTCACCGTCGACGCCACGACCGGCCAGAACGGGCTGCGCCAGGCCAAGCTCTTCTCCGAGGTGGTGCCGGTCGACGGGATCGTGCTCACGAAGCTCGACGGCACGGCGAAGGGCGGGATCGCGCTCGCGATCGCGGGCGAGCTGGGAATTCCGGTGAAGCTCATCGGGATCGGCGAGGCGCTCGAGGACCTGCGCCCGTTCGACGCCGACGAGTATGCCCGCGCGCTGCTGAGTTGAGTTCAGCCATACTGCGGCCATGCGACGCCTGAACATCGCGCTCGTCCTTGCGCTCGCCTGGCTGGCACTGCCCGCCGCGGCGCCCGCGCAGGCGGCGCTCACGCCCGAGCAGTTCTCCGCGATCGACGACGTCTACACCGCCTTCGCGGCCTTCGACGACGAGGACGGAACGACCGCCGCCGACCGGGCCGCGGCGCGCGCAGCCTGCACCGCGCTGGGCAGCGCCGACCCGATGCTCTCCGGCCTGCGCAGGTCGTGCAGCACACAGCTGAGGGTGGGCCAGGCCCTCGGCGAGACGGCGCGCTGCCGCGGGCGCACGTCCTGCCTGCTCGGCGTGCGGCGCGTGCGCCGCGTCCTGAACGAGCTGATCGTCCTCGCGCGCGCATCCAACCGGACCGTCACGGCCGCAGGGCTGGCCGCCGCCTGCACCCGCGAGCTGCGCGTGAACATGGCGACGCTCAGGTACTTCACCCGCCTGCGTGGCGGCTTCGCGCAGCTCGAGCACGCGCTGCGGACACGGTCGTCGGCGCTCGCGCGCCGCGCCCAGCGCCGCATAGATGTGCTGAGGGAGCCCGACCCGCGCTCGATCGCGCAGCAGCGCGAAGACTTCCGCGCCGGCTGCGCGCCGCCTGCCTGACCGCTGGGGCGCGCGCCACGCGGCGACCGGCCGAGCGCGGGCCGCACCCTCATCGCCGCGGTGCGATGCGCTTATAGTGAAACGCGATGGACTCGTGGATGATCTGGATCCTGCTCGCGGTGATCTTCGCCGCGGGCGAGGTCGTCACCCTCGGCTTCTTTCTCGCCCCATTTGCGGCGGGCGCCCTGCTCGGCGCCGCGGCCGACCTCGCGGGCGCGGGCGCCGCCGTCTCGATCCTCGTCTTCCTGATCAGCTCGGGGTTGTTCTTCGGCTTGCTGCGCCCCGTCGCGCGGCGCCACCTGCGCACGCCGGCGCAGCTGCGCACCGGCACCGCCGCGCTCGTCGGCAAGAGCGCGACCGTGACCACGCGGATCGACGCGGGCGGGGGCGCCGTCAAGCTGGAGGGCGAGATCTGGACGGCGCGCCCCTACGACGGCGACGAGGTCTTCGAGCCCGGCAGCCGCGTGCACGTCATCGAGATCCAGGGCGCGACCGCGCTCGTCAGCGACGCGTAGAGGAGACGAGAAACCCATGGAAGCCGGCCTCATCCTGCTGCTCATCATCGCCGTGTTCGCGCTGCTGCTCGCCGCGCGGACCGTGCGGATCATCCCGCAGGCGCGCGCCGGCGTCGTCGAGCGGCTGGGGCGCTACCAGCGCACGCTGACGCCGGGGCTGGGGATCATCATCCCGTTCGTCGATCGTGTTCGCCCGCTCATCGACCTGCGCGAGCAGGTGGTCACGTTCAAGCCGGCCGGCGTGATCACCGGCGACAACGTCGGCATCCAGATCGACAGCGTCCTGTACTTCACGATCACCGACGCCAAGTCGGTCTCCTACGAGGTCGCCAACCCGCTGCAGGCGATCGAGCAGCTCACCGTCACGACGCTGCGAAACGTCATCGGCGGACTGACGCTCGAGGAGACGCTGACCAGCCGCGACGCCATCAACTCCCAGCTGCGCACGGTGCTCGACGAGGCGACCGGGCGCTGGGGAATCCGCGTCAACCGCGTCGAGGTCAAGGCGATCGATCCGCCGGCGACGATCCAGGAGGCGATGGAGAAGCAGATGCGCGCCGAGCGCGACCGCCGCGCTGCGATCCTCACGGCCGAGGGATCCAAGCAGTCGCAGATCCTCAACGCCGAGGGCGAGAAGCAGGCTGCGGTGCTGCGCGCCGAGGGCGCCAAGACGTCGGCCGTGTTGCGCGCCGAGGGCGAGGCCAAGGCGATCGACACCGTCTTCCGGGCGATCCACGAGGGCGACCCCGACCAGGGCCTGCTCTCCTACCAATACCTGCAGATGCTGCCCAAGCTCGCGGAGGGCGAGGCGAACAAGATCTTCGTGATCCCGAGCGAGTTCAGCCAGGCGCTGGGCAACATCGGCGGCGCGATCTCCGGCGCTGTGCGGCCCAGCCCGCCTCCGCCTCCGCCGCCGTCTCTGTGAGCTCGTTCATCGTCGCGCAGGCGGTCGAGGACTACGCGGCCGCGCACACGTCGCCGGCCGCCGCGCACCTGCGACAGCTCGCCGCCGAGACACGCAAGACGCTCGACTCGCCGCAGATGCTGACCGGCGAGATCGAGGGCCGCTTCCTGGAGTTCCTCGTCTTCCTCGCCCAGCCGCAGCTCGTGCTGGAGATCGGCACGTACTCCGGCTACAGCGCGCTGTCGATGGCGGGCGCGCTGGCGCCGGGCGGCCGGCTCGTCACCTGCGAGCTCGATCCCGAGCGCGTCGCGTTCGCGCGGCGCCATATCGCTGCCGCGGGCTTCGGCGACCGCGTCGAGGTGCGCCAGGGGCCGGCGCTCGCGACGATCGCTGCGCTGGACGAGCCGTTTGACCTCGTCTTCATCGATGCCGACAAGGGTGGCTATCACGACTACTACGAGGCCGTCCTGCCGAAGCTCTCCGCGCGCGGCCTGATCGTCGTCGACAACGTCCTGTGGAGCGGCCGCGTCGCGCAGCCGCCCGCCGACGACGACACGGAGTCGACCCGTGCGCTACGCGCCTTCAACGACCACGTGGCCGCCGACGAGCGCGTCGTCAACGTGATGCTGAGCGTGCGCGACGGGGTCACGCTCGTGCGCCGCGCCTGAGCGGGCGCCGGCATTTAGCGCAGCCCGCCCTCCTGGGCGGCGACCAGCACGACAAGCAGCGCGACGAGCAGGAGCGCGATGCCAAAGCCGCCGGCGATCCAGCGCGCACGACCGGTGGCGGCGGTGCCGACGCCGCCGGCGATCGCCGCCGCGCCGCCGCCGAGCACCGCGATCCACTCGAGCGACTCGACCAGCGACCCGAAGTTCTCGCACAGCCCCGACTGCTGTCCGTCGAGGCCGGCGCACGTCGACAACAGGGCGTACAGACCGCCGGCGGCGAAGATCGCGGCCCCGCCGACGATCCCGGCCGCTGCCGCGAGCACTCGTCCCGCGATCACGAGCTCGGCCGGCGGGTGCTGGCGGCCCCGGTCGGCGTGCGCGTCGGTCACGTCCATGATCGCGCGCGCCGGGAACCGATCTTGCGGCGCATCCGTGGTCACGACAGGACGCTGTGCTGGCCGCTGGAGACGATGATCGCCAGCAAGGCCATCGCCGCGGCGACGACGAGGCCGCCCGCCAGCCACTGCCATTGCTTGCGCCAGCAGCTCGCGATGCCGCCGGCCAGCGGCGCGGCGAACGCGGCGATCACGATCGCCCACTCGATGACCGGTACGAGCCCCGCATGGTTCGTGCACAGGCCGGTGGCACCGTCCCCGCATCCGGCGAGCAGGGAGAGGAGGCCGGCGACGACGAGCCCGGCCAAGGCCCCGGCCACGCCGACGAGCACGGCCGCCCCGCGCAGGGCGATCACGGCACGGCGCCGCTGCCAGAACGGTTCACCGGTCTGCCGGGACATCGTCGCGGGGGTGGGAACTGTCTCGATCGAGGTGCTCATCGTAGGTCTCCCTCTGTTGTTGACCAGCGGTCGACAACAGGGTAGCCACTTGCTGACCGGAGGTCAAGAGCAATCTGCACGGGGTTCGTGATGGGATCCCAGCAGGCGCCGGCCGCGCGAACCATCCCTAGACTGGACCAGCCCGGGCTCGAGACCAGGAGGCGTCATGACCAGACGAGGTGCAGGGGCGGCAACGGTGGCGGCGGCGATCGCGATCGGGGCGGGCGGCTGCGGTGGCGACGACGGCCCCAGCAGCGGCGAGTTCGTCTCGCAGGCCAACACCGTCTGCAAGCGCCACTACCAGAAGATCAGCGCCGCCGCGGGCAAGCTGCTGGCGGGCGGCAAGCTGCCCAGCCCGCGCGAGTTCGGCATGCTCGCGCAGGGGACGATCATCCCCGAGTACACCGCTCAGATCCGCGAGCTGCGCGAGGTCGAGCCCGCGGAGGACAAGGCGAACGCCTACCGCGCGTGGCTGGACGCCTCCGAGAAGCTGCGCAGCTCACTCCAGGCCAATCCCGCCCTCATCCAGAACCCCAGGCAGCTCGCCGCCGTCAACCGGCAGGCCGACGAGCTCGGCCTCTCGCGCGAGTGCCACGTCGGGCCCGGCGGCTGAGCCGGGAGCACGGCGCGTCTCATGCGGATGCGGGCGCGTTCGGGGCTGCTGGCCTCCTACGCGCTCGTCGTCCTCGTGCTCGTCACGCTGAACTTCTTTCTGCCGCGCGCGCTGCCCGGCCGGCCGATCGAGACGCTCAGCGACCCGCGCTCGCAGACGTACGTCGGCGACGCGACGACGCGCACGGCGCTGCAGCGCTACTACGGCCTGGACCGGCCGCTGCTGGAGCAGTACGGCCGCTACATGGCGGACCTCTCCGCCGGCGACCTGGGCACCTCGATCCGCCGGCACGCGCCCGTCGCACGCGTCCTCGGCGAGCGGATCGGATGGACGCTGCTGCTCGTCGGCACGGCCGTCGCGCTCGGGACGGCGCTGGGCATGATCGCGGGCGTGCGCTCGGGCTGGCGCCGGGGACGGCGCTCAGATCGCCGGCTGCTCGCGCTGCTGCTGGCCTTCGACAACCTGCCGTCGTACTTCCTCGCCTCGGCGTTCGCGTACGTCTTCGCGGTCAGGCTCGGCTGGTTTCCCCTCTACGGCGCGCGCACGCCGTTCTCGGAGAGCTACGCCCCCGCGCGCGCGATCGCCGACGTGGCGCACCATCTCGCGCTCCCGGCGGCCGTTCTCGCGCTGCAGCTGGTGACGTTTCAGTACCTCGTGATGCGGGCGAGCATGGTCGGCGAGCTGGGCTCCGATCACCTCCTGCTGGGTCGCGCGAAGGGCATGAGCGAGCACGTCCTGAAGTACCGCTACGCCGCCCGCAACGCGCTGCTGCCGGCGGTCACCGTCGCCACGCTGCACATCCCGCTCGCGCTCACCGCGGCGATCTTCGTGGAGACGGTGTTCGCCTACCCGGGCATCGGGCGCCTGCTCTTCGAGTCCGTCGGCGACCGCGACTACCCGCTCATGCAGGGCTGCTTTCTCGTGCTGAGCCTGCTCGTCGTGAGCGCCAACCTGCTCGCCGACCTGCTCTACCGCCGCCTGGACCCGAGGACGGCGGCGTGACGCGCCGGCGCCCGGCGATGCTGACGGTCGGCATCGCGATCGTCGCCGGTGTCGCACTCGTCGCGCTGCTCGCGCCCGTGCTGGCTCCCTACGACCCGCGCGCGCTCGCCGGGCCGTCGCTCGCGTCGCCGAGCGCCCGTCACCTGCTGGGAACCAACGACGCCGGCCAGGACATCCTCTCGCAGCTCATCTGGGGCGCACGCAGCTCGACGATCGTGGCGGGCCTCGCCGCGAGCCTGGCGGTCGCGATCGGCGCCTTCGTGGGCGCCGCCGCAGGGCTCGCGCGCGGCGCCGTCGACGTCGTCGCGATGCGGATCACGGACGTCGCGCTCGCCCTGCCCGCGCTTCCGCTGATGATCCTCGTCGTCGCGCTCGCGGGCCCCAGCCGCACGACGGTGATCCTCGTGATCGCGCTCGCGGGCTGGCCGTCGATCGCGCGCGTGGTGCGCAGCCAGGCGCTGACGGTCGGGCGGCGCGGCTACGTGCAGGCCGCGCGCGGCTTCGGCGCCGGCCCGCTGTACCTCATCCGCCGTCACCTGCTGCCATCCGTCGGCCCGCTCGTGACGGCGAACTTCGTCTACTGGGCGGCCACGGCGGTCGTGCTGCAGGCGGGGCTGGCGTTTCTCGGGCTCAGCGATCCGACCGAGATCAGCTGGGGCGCGGTGCTCAACCGCGCGCTGGAGCACCAGGGCGTGTACCTGACGTCGCAGTGGACGTGGTGGGTCCTGCCGCCGGGCCTCGCGATCACGCTGGCGGCGGTCGGCCTGGCGTTCATCGGCTACGGCCTGGAGCCGCGCTCCAACCCGCGCTGGGAGCGCACGTGATGGCGGCGCTGCTGGAGGTCGCCGACCTGCGCGTGCGCTTCGACGGCGACGTCGAGGCACTGCGCGGCGTGAGCTTCTCGCTGCAGCGCGGCCAGACGCTCGCGATCGTCGGCGAGAGCGGCGCGGGCAAGTCGACGCTGGCGCACTGCCTGGCGGCGATCGCGCCGCCGCAGGCCGCCGGCAGCGTCAGGCTGCTGGGTCGCGAGCTGCTCGGCGCCGGCGAGGACGAGCTGCGCCCGTTGCGCTGGGAGAAGGTCGCGATCGCCCTGCAGGGCGTGCCGCTGAATCCAGTCGCCACGGTCGGCGCGCAGGTCGCGGAGCCGCTGCGCGAGCGCCGCAGGATGGATCGCACGCGGTCGTGGGCGCGCGCTCACGAGCTGGCCGCCGAAGTCCTGCTCGACACCGACCTGCTCGAGCGCTACCCGCACGAGCTGTCGGGCGGCGAGCGACGGCGCGCGACGCTGGCGATGGTGCTGGCGCTCGATCCCGAGCTCGTGGTGCTCGACGAGCCGACCGCCGGCCTG
This sequence comes from uncultured Solirubrobacteraceae bacterium, assembly GCA_902806175.1. Lineage (GTDB taxonomy): Bacteria > Actinomycetota > Thermoleophilia > Solirubrobacterales > Solirubrobacteraceae > CADCVQ01. The sequence goes on along the minus strand of CADCVQ010000041.1, from coordinate 21,187 downwards.
GATCCGGCGACGCGGGGCGAGCTGACCGGGCAGATCGGCGAGCTCGCGGCCGCGCGCGGGTTCGGCCTCGTGCTCGTGTCGCACGACCTGCCCGCGGCCGCGCAGCTTGCCGCGCACTGCATCGTCCTGTACGCCGGCGCGGCGATCGAGGCCGGCGCGACCCGCTCGATCCTCACGACGCCCGCGCATCCGTATACCGCCGCGCTCGTCGGCGCGTATCCCTTGATGAGCACGACCAAGGACCTGCATCCGATCCGCGGCGCACCACCCGATCCGCGCGCGATCCCCGCCGGCTGCGCGTTCTGGCCGCGCTGCACGCAGGCCGAGGCGATCTGCAGCGAGCAGCGACCGCCGCTGGCGCCGGCGCGCGAGCGGCTCGTGGCGTGTCACTTCGGCGGCCTCAAGCGGCTGCTGGCGGCAGACGGGCTGCACAAGAGCTTTCGCCGTGCCGGCCGTACAGTCCGCGCGCTGGACGGCGTGTCACTGCACGTCGCGCACGGCGAGTCGGTCGGGGTCGTCGGGCCGTCGGGCAGCGGCAAGACGACGCTCGCGCGCATCCTCGCGGGGCAGCTCGAGCCCGACGCCGGCGAGCTGCACCTCGACGGGCCGCCCGCGCAGGCGCGCCGCCCGGCACGCGCGCTGCGGGCGCGGGTGCAGCTCGTCATGCAGGACCCGTGGGATGCGCTGTCGCCGCGGATGCGCGTCGCCGAGATCGTGCGCGAGCCGCTGGACGTCGCCGGCGGCTGGGACGAGCGGCGCGCCGCGGCGGCTGTCGCCGAGGTGCTCGAAGCGGTCGCGCTGGCGCCATCGGGCCCGTTTCTGGATGCGCGCGTGCACGAGCTGTCGGGTGGTCAGCTGCAGCGCGTCGCGCTTGCGCGGGCGCTGATCGCGCGCCCCGCACTGCTCGTCGCCGACGAGCCGACGAGCATGCTGGACGCGTCCGAGCAGGCACGGCTGCTCGTCGTCCTGCGCGAGCGCCAGATCGAGATGGGGCTGGCGCTCGTGCTCGTCTCGCACGATCTTGCGCTCGTGCGCAAGGTGACCGACCGGATCGTCGTGCTGGACGCAGGGCGCGTCGTCGAGGAGGGCAGCACGCCGCACGTCAGCGGCGCGCCGCGCAGCGACACGGGCCGGCGCCTGGCCCGCGCCGCGCCGACCTTCGACACCCCCGCAGGCTGATGGGCCGCCGTATGACGCGGCGCACGTTCGTGCGCGGCTCGGCGGCGACGGCGCTCGCAGTGGCGCTGCCCTCGTGCGGCGGGTCGCCGCCGGCGCCGCCGGGCACCGTGCGCGTCGCCGGCGGCTTCTTCGGCTTTCCGTCTCCGTTTGCGTACATCGCCGGGCCGGGCTACGTGCAGATGAGCTTTCTCTACGACACGCTGCTGTGCAAGGACGCAAGCGGGCGCCTGCTGCCGTGGCTGGCGCAGAGCTTCGAACGCTCCGCCGACGGGCTGACCTACACCTTCGCGCTGCGCGAGCGGGTGCGCTGGCACGACGGCCGGCCGCTGACCGCGCAGGACGTCGCCTTCACGTTTGAGTACTTCGCGGCGCAGTCGCTGGGACCGCTGCTCGTCGCCCAGCCGTTCGGCGTCAAGGAGGCCCGCGCGACCGCCGCGCACACCGTCGAGATCGAGTTGCGAACGCCGGCCGTCACGTTCCTCCATGCGGTCGCCGGCGCCGTGCCGATCATCCCGCGACACATCTGGTCGACGATCCGCGACCCGCCGCAGGCGCAGGAACGAGCGGTGCTCGTCGGCAGCGGTCCCTACCGTCTGAAGTCCTTCTCGCTCGGCGAGGGATCGGCGCTGCTCGAGCCCAACGACGACTTCTTTCTCGGCGCGCCGTTCGTGCGCCGCCTGGAGCTGCGCCCCGTCGACGACGAGCTGACCGCGCTGCGGGCGGGGGAGATCGATCTCGCGAGCACGCCGGTCGAGGGCGTCCGGCCGCAGGCGCTTGCGCCGCTGCGCGCCGACGACACCTACGGGATCGTCGAGGAGACCGGCAGCTGGACGTTTCCGCTCATCTTCAACCTCGCGCGCGGCGGTGCGCCCGCCGACGTGCGCTTCCGCCGCGCCTGCGCGCTGGCGATCGATCGGCGGGCGATCGTGCAGCGGCTGCTCGGCGGCGCCGGCGCGCCCGGCAATCCGGGCTTTCTGCCGCTCGGACATCCGTTCGCCGCAGCGGTCGAGCAGTACCGGTTTGACCCGGCGGCGGCGAACCGGCTGCTCGACGATGCCGGGTACCGGCGCGCCGCAGGCGCAGGCGACGCGCCACGGCGCGGCCCGGACGGCGCTCCGCTGCGCCTGCAGCTCCTCGCGGGCAACGCGCCGGCACCGCCGGTGCTCGACCTGCTGCGCGCGGACCTGAAGGACGTCGGCGTGCAGCTGCGCCCGCAGACCGTCGACCTGCCGACGCTCTTCGGCCGCACGCAGCGCGGCGCCGACGACAGCGCGCTGACGCTGTACCCCGGACCCGGCGGCACGGCCCCGAACGCCGATCCCGACGCGCTGCGCACGTTCTTCTCCTCGCGGATCGAAGGTCGCCTGCAGGGAGCGCAGGGCTGGCACGACGCCGAGTTCGACCGCCTCGCCGCGCGCCAGCTCGTGACCGCAGACACGGACGCGCGCCGGCGGCTGCTCGCCCGCATGCAGCAGATCGTCGCGCGCGACGTTCCGGCGCTGGCGCTGTACTACCCGACCGTCTCGCACGTCTTTCGCAGGCGGGCGTTCGATCGCTGGTACGTGACGCCCGGCGGGTTCGCCGGCGGGCTGCCGGGCGTGCTCAACAAGCACGCGCTCGTCACCGGGACGCGCACCGGGCTTCGCATCCGGCGCGCGTAGTCGGCCACGATCCCGCGCCCTAGACTTCGCTGCCTCGATGTTCGACTCGCTCTCCGAGAAACTGCAGGCGACCCTTGCCGACGTCCGCTCGCGCGGGACCCTGACCGAGGCCGACGTCACCGCCGCCATGCGCGAGATCCGCCTCGCGCTGCTGGAGGCCGACGTGAACTTCAAGGTCGTCAAGTCGTTCACGAACACCGTCAAGGAGCGCTCGCTGGGCTCCGACGTGCTCGGCAAGCTCAACCCCGGCCAGCAGGTCGTCAAGATCGTCAACGAGGAGCTGACGGCCCTGATGGGCGGCGCCTCGGCGTCCGTGGCCTTTGCCGCGCGGCCGCCGACGGTGATCCTCATGGCGGGCCTGCAGGGCTCGGGCAAGACCACCGCGACGGCGAAGCTCGCGCGCTTTCTCAACGCGGAGCACGGCTCGTCGGTCGCCCTCGCCGCTTGTGACGTCTATCGCCCGGCGGCGGTCGACCAGCTCGTCAAGGTCGGCGCGCAGGTCGGCGCGACCGTCTACGAGCAGGGCACCGATCGCGACCCGGTCGACATCGCCAAGTGGGCGCTCGGCCAGGCCAAGCGCGACGGCAAGGACGTGCTGATCGTCGACACCGCCGGCCGGCTGCACGTCGACGAGACGCTCATGGACGAGCTCATCAAGATCCGCAAGGCGGTCAAGCCGACGACCGTGCTGCTCGTCGTCGACGCGATGACGGGCCAGGACGCGGTCAACGTCGCCGAGCAGTTCGCGGGCGCAGTCGCGTTCGACGGGGTGCTCATGACCAAGCTCGACGGCGACGCCCGCGGCGGCGCCGCGCTGTCGGTCAAGGCCGTCACCGGCAAGCCGATCGTGTTCGCCTCGACCGGCGAGCATCTGGACCAGCTCGAGCGCTTTCACCCCGACCGCATGGCGCAGCGGATCCTCGGCATGGGCGACGTGCTGTCGTTCATCGAGAAGGCCGAGGCGCAGATCGACGAGGACGAGGCCAAGGAGCTCGAGCGCAAGCTGCGCCGCAACGAGTTCACGTTCGAGGACTTCCTCTCGCAGCTGAAGATGATGCGCAAGATGGGGCCGCTGCAGTCCCTGCTGGGGATGATCCCGGGCTTCCAGGGCGCGTCGATGAAGAACGTCAAGGTCGACGAGCGCGAGCTCGATCGGATCGAGGCGATCATCCTGTCGATGACGCCGCTGGAGCGCCGCCGGCCGGACCTCATCAAGGGGTCGCGGCGCCTGCGGATCGCGCGCGGGTCGGGCACGACGGTCCAGCACGTCAACCAGCTCGTCAAGCAGTTCGGCCAGATGCAGAAGCTCATGAAACAGCTGGGCAAGGGCAAGATGCCCGACCTTCAGGCGCTCATGAAGCAGCCTCGCTAGGCTGTGGCACGATATGGCTGTTCGAATGAGACTCACGCGCGTCGGTGGGCGCAAGGACCCGAGTTGGCGCATCGTCGTCGCCGACTCCCGCTCGCCGCGCGACGGTCGCGTGATCGAGACGATCGGCCATTACAACGCGCAGACCGATCCGTCGACGATCCGCCTCGACGAGGATCGTGCTCGCCATTGGCTCGAGCGCGGCGCGCAGCCGTCCGGCCAGGTGCGCAAGCTGCTGCACATCCAGGGCATCGCGTAGCCGAATCGGCCCCGCCCGCCCTGCCCGCCCGCCCGCCGGTCCGTCGTGCAAGAGCTCCTGGAATATCTCGCCCGCTGCCTCGTCGACGATCCCGACGCCGTGCGCGTCGAGAAGTTCGACGAGGAGGACGGCAGCGTCGTTCTGGAGCTGTCGGTCGGCGAGGACGACTACGGCAAGGTCATCGGCCGCGGCGGCCGTACGGCCAACGCGCTGCGGACCGTGCTGAAGGCCGCCGCGGTGAAGGAAGGCTGCCGCGTGTTCGTCGACATCGTCGACTAGCGGTCCGTCGGGCTGATGTCGCTGCTCAGCGCGGGCCGGGTCGGCCGGCCGCACGGACTTGACGGGTCCTTTCACGTCACGCGGCCGCGCGGGATGCTGCTCAAGCTCGGCAGTGCGCTGCAGATCGGATCCGACGTGCACGAGATCGTGCGCCGGGCGGGAACCGAGGACCGGCCGATCCTGCGCCTGCGCGGCGTCGACGACCGCGCGGGGATCGAGGCGCTGCGCGGCGCCGACCTGCTCGTGCAGCGCGCCGACGCGCCGGCACTGCCCGACGGCGAGTACTGGGCCGAGGATCTCGAGGGCTGCGCAGTGCTGACGCGGGACGGCCGCGAGCTCGGCGTCGTGCAGCGGCTGCACCCGTTGCCCTCCTGCGAGGCACTCGAGGTGGGCGAGCTGCTCGTGCCGATGGTCGGCGACGCGGTGCTCAGCGTCGACATCGCGGCACGCAGGATCGTCGTCGACGACGGCTTTCTCGGGCTCGAGGCGCCGTAGATGGCGCGTTGCGCGTGCGCTGCGGACTCGGCGTAGCGGCGCGGACAACTACCTGTGCGAATCGACGTCGTCACGCTGTTTCCCGACTGGTTTGACTGGTTTCGCGCTCAGCGCCATGTCACCAACGCGCTCGCCGCCGGACATGAGCTGCGCACGCTGGACATGCGCGAGCACACGCCGCTGAGCGGGGGCCAGGTCGACGACACGCCGTTTGGCGGCGGTGCCGGGATGGTCCTGCGCGTCGACGTGATGGACGCGGCGCTGCGCGGGTTCTACGGCGGGATCGACCCGCTCGACCTGCGCAACCAGCGCCGCGTCATCGCGCTCACGCCCAGCGGGCGGCTGCTCGACGACCGGCTCGTCGACGAGCTCGCCGCGGAGCCCGACATCACCCTGCTGTGCGGGCGTTACGAGGGCTTTGACGAGCGGATCATCGAGCATTTTGCCACTGATTCGCTGTCGATCGGCGAGTACGTGATCGCCGGCGGCGAACTGGCTGCGATGGTCGTGTGCGACGCGCTGATGCGCAAGCTGCCGGGGGCGCTGGGCCACAGCGACTCTGCGCTCGAGGAGTCCTTTTCCAGGGCGTTGGGCGGGCGCCCCGAGTACCCGCACTACACGCGCCCGGCCGCCTATCGCGGCTGGAAGGTACCCGACGTACTGCTCTCGGGCCATCACGAGCAGATTCGCGATTGGCGCCTGGAGCGATCGCGCGAGCGTGGGGAGGAGCGTGGCGCGCAGAGCGCAGGGGAGCGCGGCGCGGAGGAGGGGGAGGAGCGCGCAGAGGGCTGAGCGCCCGCTGCGACGGCGCCCGCGCACCGCGTCGGGACTGCTCGGGCGTGGCGGGACGCAGGACCAAGCACCGTCGCTATCATGCGGCGTCGGCGCGGCCAGCCTCCTACGTCCGCGCCCTTTCTTCGCAATGTCCTCAGTCATCGAAAGTCTCGAGCGCGCTCAGCTGCGCCGTGTCCCCACCTTCCAGGCCGGCGACCGGCTGCGGGTGCACTTCCAGGTCATCGAGGGCACGCGCAAGCGCACCCAGGTCTTCGAGGGCGTCGTCATCAAGCGCCAGGGCCACGGCGCGCGCGAGACGTTCACCGTGCGCAAGCAGTCCTTCGGCGTCGGCGTCGAGCGGACGTTCCCCGTCCACTCCCCGAAGATCGAGAAGATCGACGTCGCGGCGCGCGGCGACGTCCGGCGCGCCAAGCTGTACTACCTGCGCGACCGGGTCGGCAAGCGCGCCCGCGTTCGCGAGCGGCGCTACACCGGTCCTGAGGAGCGCGTCGAGGCGGGTCTGCTGCACGACCCCGCCGCCCAGCTGGAGGCCGAGGCGGCCGCCGAGCCGGAGGCCGTCGATGCCGAGGGCGTCGTGGCCGACGAAGCAGTCGCCGAAGCGGCCGAGACCGACGCGCAGGCAGACGACACTGAAGGGGCCCCGACGAACGGGACCGCTGCCGAAGGCGAGGCCGAAGCGGCCACGTCCGGCGAGCAGACGTGAAAAAAGAAGAACCCTCCAAGGGCAATTCGTTCGTCGAGCTCGTCCTGATCGTCGCCGTGGCGCTCGGCCTCGCGCTCGGCATCCAGGCTTTCCTCGTCAAGCCCTACCGGATTCCGTCGCCGTCGATGGTGCCGACCCTCTCCGTCGGTCAGCGCGTGCTGGTCAACCGCATCGGCAACAACTTCGGCGACCCGGCCGTCGGCGATGTCACGGTCTTCCATCCGCCCACGGGAGCGGAGAGCGACACGCAGTGCGCCGTGCGTCCCGAGCCCAGGCAGCCGTGTCCGAAGCCGACCTCGGCCAAGGCCGAGGTGAACTTCATCAAGCGCATCGTCGCGGGCCCGGGCGACACCGTCGCCGTCGAGGACGGGCATGTGATCCGCAATGGCCGGCGGCAGACCGAGCCGTTCATCGAACCGTGCGGCGGCGGCCCGGAGTGCAACCTCACGAACGCCATCACGATCCCCAAGGACCACTACTTCATGATGGGCGACAACCGCGGATCCTCCGACGACAGCCGCTTCTGGGGCCCAGTGCCGCGCGAGTGGATCATCGGCAACGCTTTCGCGACGTACTGGCCGCCGAAGCGCATCGGCCTGCTGTAGACGGCGAGCAGCACGATTCCGCCCGACCACTGGTTCATGATGGGCGACAACCGTGGAGCCTCTGACGACAGCCGCTTCTGGGCCCCCGTGCCCGCCGACGCCATCGTCGGCCCAGCCTTCGCCCGCTTCTGGCTCGGTGGCCGCGTCGGCGGGCTCTGACAGTCGCGCGCGGCGCAAGCAGGCCGCGCGCAAGCGCTCGAGCGGCCGGCGCCTGTTCGCGTTTGACCGCCGCCTCGGCGTGCGGTGGGTCGCGGGCGCCGACGAGGCCGGGCGTGGCTGTCTCGCAGGCCCGCTCGTGGCCGCCGGCGTGCTGTTCGACAGCGAGTCGCTGACGACGCGCGAGCTGCGCGCGCTGAGCCGGCTCAACGACTCCAAGCAACACACCCACGAGGTCCGCGAAGAGTTGTTTCCGATCGTGATGCGCACGGCCACCAAGGTCTGCGTCGTCTCGCGCTGCGCGCGCACGATCGACGCCCGCGGGTTGCACAAGACGAACCTGGCGGCGCTGCGCGACGCGCTCCTCGGTGTCGCTCGTCCCGGTTGCATCTGCCTGTCCGACGGCTTCGCCGTCGGCGACCTCGGCTACGACCAGCGCGCGATCGTCGAGGGCGATGCGACCTCCGCCGCGATCGCGGCCGCCTCGATCGTCGCCAAGGTCACGCGCGACCGCTACATGCGTCGCGCCGATGCGCTGCACCCCGGCTGGGAGTTCGCTGCCCACGTCGGCTACTCGACGCCGGAGCACCGCGACGCGATCCAGCGCCTCGGCGTATCGCCGCTTCACCGAATGAGCTTTCAGTCGACCGCCTATCAGCAGCTCGCGCTGTAGGGCTCGCACCCTTATACCTGCGGCGAGGGCCACTGGTGGGCGCGGCCGCAAGTTGTGCAAGGGTTTGCGGGATGCCCGGCCGTGATCGACGGCCGGCGGCGTCCCGCCTTCGTGCTGGTGGACTCGACCCCGCCCGCCCGGGCGCCGGCGGCCGTCAGGCGCGGATCGGGCGCCCGGACAACCCGCAGAACTTGCGGCCGCGCCCACTAGAACGCCGCCTCGAGGTGGTCCAGCCGCACGAGCCGGCCGTCGCGATCGACCGTGACGCCGACGACGTCGAAGCGCAGCTCGCGCGAGCGCGGCCGCTCGGAAGCCTCGACGAGCCAGGCGGCGGCCATCTTGCGCACCCGTCGGCACTTCTCGGGCGACACCGCCTGCAGAGATGACTCCAGCGCGCCGGTGCGCCGCGTCTTGACCTCGACGAACACGAGCCACGTTTCGTCGCAGACGATGAGATCAAGCTCGCCGAACCGCGTGCGGTAGTTGGCTGCGACGACGCAGTAGCCCAGGCGCTCGAGATGCTCGCGCGCAAGACGCTCGCCGACGCGGCCGAGGTGGTGACGCAGATCGATGACCATGGCGGCCAACGCTAGGCGGCGGCGTGTGCTGTTTCAGCACGCCATCGCAACAACTTCGCGCAGAGATCGTGTCGCCTCTGCGGCGCCGCAGAGGCGTCGCAGCGCTTGCGCAAAATCGTCACGAAGACGTGCTGTTTGGTCACGCGATCGCGCCTACGGTCCCGCCGATGCTCGCTCACGTGACGACCTTCGCGCTCGACGGACTCCGCTCTCGCCGCATCACCGTCGAGGTCGACCTGCGCCGTGGCCTGCCCGCGTTCACGATCGTCGGCCGTGGTGACGCCGCTGTGCGCGAGTCGCGCGAGCGCGTGCAGACCGCGCTGATCAACGCCGGCTTTCAGTTTCCCCAGCGGCGGATCACCGTCAACCTCGCGCCCGCGCACCTGCGCAAGGTCGGGCCGGGCTTTGATCTGGCCACCGCGTGCGGCGTGCTCGTCGCGTCCGAGCAGCTGCCGGCCAGCGGCGTCGAGCGCTGGGCAGTGTTCGGGGAGCTGGGGCTCGGCGGGGAGCTGCGTCACTGCCGCGGCGTGCTGACGGTCGCCGAGGGCGCGCGCAGCGCGGGCGTCGCCGGGCTCATCGTGCCGCGCGAGTGCGCGCGCGAGGCGGCGCTCGTCGACGGACTTGCTGTCGCGGGCGTCGCGAGCCTGCCCGAGGTCGCGGCGATCCTGCGCGGTGAGCGAGCGCCCGAGCTCCCGCCGCCCGCCGAGCGCCGCCCGCGGGGCGCGGGAGCACCGGATCTGGCAGATGTGCGCGGCCATTCCGACGCGATCCGGGCGATCACGATCGCCGCGGCCGGGGCGCACAACATCCTGCTGTCCGGTCCGCCGGGAACCGGCAAGACGATGCTCGCGCGCCGCGCGATCTCGGTCCTGCCGCCGTTGACGCGCGAGGAGGCGATCGCCGTCACGCAGATCCACAGCATCACCGGCCGCCACGTCGGCGACGGGCTCGTCGAACAGCGGCCGTTTCGCGCGCCCCATCACACGATCTCGCCCGCGGGTCTCGTCGGGGGCGGCAGCCTGCCGGCGCCCGGCGAGGCGAGCCTCGCCCACCACGGGATCCTGTTTCTCGACGAGTTGTCGGAGTTCAGCCGGCCGGCGCTCGAGTCGCTGCGCCAGCCGCTCGAGGACGGCGTGGTGGCGATCGTGCGCGGCCAGCACACCGTGACGTTCCCGACGCGCTTTCAGCTCGTGGCCTCGACCAATCCCTGCCCTTGCGGGCACGCCGGGGAGGATCGCTGCCGCTGCAACGAGGCCGACATCGCGCGTCACCGGCGCAAGCTCAGCGGGCCGCTGCTTGACCGCATGGACCTGCTCGTCCACATGCCCCGGCCGAAGCCGGAGGCGCTCGACGAGGAGCACGCAACCTCCTCGCAGGCCGTGCTCGCGACCGTGCTCGCGGCCCGTGAGCGTCAGGCGAAGCGCCTCTCCGGCACGGGCCTGAGAACGAACGCCGAGCTCACGCCGCGGCTCCTGCGCCAGCTCGTGCGTGCCGACGCCGATGCGCACGGCGCCTTGCGTGCTGCCTATGCGCTGGGCAAGCTGAGCCCGCGCGGGCACGGGCGGATCCTGCGCGTCGCCCGGACGATCGCCGACCTCGAGGGCAGCGCGCGCGTCCACGCCGCGCACGTCAATGCCGCGCTCGGCCTGCGTCAGGAGTCCGTGCTGGACGGAGCGCTGGCCGCATGACGGCCTGCGATGCATGCCTGCGACGCACCGCCCTTATCGCGCAGCTCGCCCCGCACGTGGAACGCGGACGGCGCGATCGCCGCAAGCTCAGCGAGATGCTCTCGCTGCCCGACGAGCGGTTGATCGACGCGCTTGCCGGAGATCGGCGGGGCGCGATCGTTCGCGCGCATGCGACGTTCGATCCCGGCGGCGCCCGCGAGCGCCTGGTCGAGGCGTCGATGCGGGCCGTCTGTCGTCACGACGCGTCCTACCCGCCGCGGATGCTCGAAGCCGACGACGCGCCCGCGGTGCTGCACGTCGCGGGCGATGTCGCGCGCCTGGCGATCCTGACTGATCGCGACGTTCCGGCTGTGGCGGTGGTCGGCGCTCGGCGCGCCGGTGCGGACGGACTCTCCGTGGCGCGAGCCCTTGGCCGTGGGCTCGCGGCCGCGGGCGTCACGGTGATCAGCGGGATGGCGCTCGGCATCGACGCGGCCGCTCATGCGGGCGCGCTCGAGGTCGGCGGGCCGACGATCACGGTGCTCGCCGGCGGCGCCGACGTCGCCTATCCGGCAAGCAAGCGCAGCCTGCACCGTGAGCTTGTCCGCAGTCAGGCCGCGATCTCCGAGATGCCGCCGGGCTTCAAGCCATACCGCTGGTGCTTTCCCGCGCGCAACAGGACGATCGCGGGTCTGGCGTCGATGACGATCGTCGTGGAGGCGGCCGAGCGATCGGGTTCGCTGATCACCGCCGATCTCGCGCAGGAGCTCGGTCGCGCCGTGGGAGCGGTGCCCGGCCCGGTCACCGCTTCGCGCTGCGCCGGCACGAACGCGCTTCTTCGCGACGGCGCCTTCGTCATCCGCGACGCGCAGGACGCGCTTGACGAGGCACTTGGAATCGGTGTCGCGACGGCCCTCACGGGGCGCCGTCCGGAGGATCTCGGCGCGGCGCTGCGCTCGCTGCTGCAACGCGTCGAGGACGGGCGCGACACCGTGTCTTCGTTGGCCGCGACGCCCAGCGAGGCGCAGCACGCGCTTGCGGGACTCGCCGAGCTCGAGCTGCTGGGCTTCGTTCGCCGCGGACCGGGAGGGCACTATGTTCGCCTCTTGTGAGGGTGCCGGGGCCTATCCTCGCCCGGATGCCAGTCCGCCGCGTGCCTGTCGCGCTCTCGATTGCCGGCTCGGACTCCGGGGGCGGAGCGGGGATCCAGGCCGATCTCAAGGCCTTCGCACGGGCCGGTGTGCACGGAACGACCGCGATCACGGCGATCACCGTGCAGAACACCGTCGCGGTGTCAGCCGTCCAGGCAGTCGATCCCAAGATCATCATCGGCCAGATCCGTGCCGTCGCGGAGGATCTCGGGGTCGACGCGATCAAGATCGGGATGCTGGGCGACGTGACGACGATCGAGGCCGTCGCACAGGCGCTCGACGAGCTGCCGCCAACGACGCCGATCGTCCACGACCCCGTGATGATCGCCGAATCCGGAGCGCGCCTGCTGGCGCTCGAAGCGGTCGCCGCCCTGCGCGCTCTCATCGTCGCGCGCGCGACGGTCATCACGCCGAACCTCGCCGAGGCGCGGGTGCTCGCCGATGACGACGACGCGCTCGACGGCATCGAGTTGGTCCGCTCGCTGCATGCGCTCGGCGCGCGCAACGTGGTCGTCACCGGCGGCCACCGCGCCGCGGCTACCGACCTCTTCTTCGATGGGCAGACGCTCACGGAGCTTGCGGGCGAGCGTCATCCCGACGGCGCGGCGCACGGATCGGGCTGCACGCACTCGGCGACGCTGGCGGCGCGCCTGGCGCTGGGTGACGATCCGCTTGCGGCGGCGCGGCAGGCGCGGGCGGTGGCGTCGGCCGCGGTCGCCGACGGGCTGCGCGAGCTCGGGACAGGCGCCGGGCCGGTCGATGTGTTCGGGCTCGGGCGCCAGGAGTGACATCTCTGTGGCGAACCGTTCCTGGAGACGGTGCCGCTTTGCCATAATCGCCCGCTGTGCGATTCCTGCGGATGAAGCCGGGTCACGGGGAGGTCCTCATAGCCGAGGGGGACGTCGACGTGCCGGAGGAGCACGACGAGCTCGTCGATGCGTTCCGCGAGCAGCTCGAGGCCGGCATGTGGGCCGCCGTTCCACGGGCCGATTCGGGTGGCCGCAGGCAGGCGCAGATGGTGTCGAACTTCGACCAGATCCCGCAAGACGCCGACCGCGTGATCTTCTTTCCGCGTGCGGCGGGCGGCCGCTAGGACGCGTCGATGCTGCTTGCCATAAGCGCCAGCCTGATCGTCGTCCTCGTGCTGCTCTGGGAGGTCGGGTGGCCCGTCGCGTCGGAGAAGATCGCGTGTTGGCGCGCGCGCCGCGCCCGCATCGAAGTCGAGGGCTACGACCCTGGTCGCGAGCGCCGCGCCGAGCAGCGCGCGCGGACGCTGCTGCGCTCGTGCGTCAACGAGGAGGAGTGGGCGATGTACAGCGACCTGGGCTTCATCCGGGTCTGGGGCGGCCTCTCGGAGGGGCCGCTCGACGATCTGGGTGGTCGCGGTGCCACGTACGCCTACCTCATCTATCCGCACAAGCCGATCCTCGCGTACCTGCCGCAGACCCGCCGGTTGCTCAGCGAATACTGCGTCACGTTCCCCGACGAGACCCGCCCCTACGGGTCCGCGCGCCTGCCGGACTCCGACGACGTCCTTGCGAAGTGGATGGCGCTGACCGGTGACGAGCGGCGCATCATCGCCTCCGCGAACATGCACCTGCCGGGCCGCCAGGTCGACCCCAAGCAGGCCAAGCGCGACCTCTGGCGCCTGGGCCAGTGGGAGCAGGCGCGGCTGCGAGACCAGCGCCGCGGCGCGGGTAGTGTTCACGCTCCGTGAGCACGAACGGCAAGCTCGACCCAAAGCACAACTCACGCGCTCTTACGGAGGGGCCCGCGCGCGCGCCCGCGCGGGCCTACCTGCACGGCATCGGCTTCGACGCCGAAGCGCTGAGCAAGCCGATCATCGGCGTCGCGTCGACGTGGATCGAGACGATGCCCTGCAACTTCCACCTGCGCGCCCTCGCCGCCAAGGTCAAGGAGGGCATCCGGCAGGCGGGGGGGACGCCGATGGAGCTCAACACGATCGCGATCTCCGACGGCATCACGATGGGCACGAGCGGGATGAAGACGAGCCTCGTCTCGCGCGAGGTGATCGCCGACTCGATCGAGCTCGTCGCCCGTGGCCACCTCTTCGACGCGATCGTCGCGCTCAGCGCCTGCGACAAGACGATCCCCGGCACGGTGATGGCGCTCGCACGCCTCAACCTGCCCGGCGTCATGCTCTACGGCGGGTCGATCGCACCCGGCAACTTCCGCGGCAACGACGTCACGATCCAGGACGTCTTCGAGGCAGTCGGCTCCCATGCCGCGGGCACGATGAGCGACGCGGATCTCGCCGAGCTCGAGTCCGTCGCGAGCCCGGGCTCCGGCGCCTGCGGCGGCCAGTTCACCGCGAACACGATGGCGATGGCCTTCGAGGTCCTCGGCATGAGCCCGATGGGCTCGGCGATGGTCCCGGCCGAGCACGCCGGCAAGGCGGGCGTCGCGGTCGAGGCCGGCAAGCTCGTCATGGACGTGCTCGATCGCGGCCTGCGGCCGCGTGAGATCATCACGAAGGACTCGCTCGAGAACGCGATCGCCGCGATCGCGACCTCCGGCGGCTCGACGAACGGCGTGCTGCATCTGCTCGCCGTCGCGCGCGAGGCCGGCGTCGAGCTCGACATCGACGACTTCGACCGCATCTCCGAGCAGACGCCGCTGCTGTGCGACCTCAAGCCCGGCGGCAAGTACGTCGCCACCGACCTCTACGCCGCCGGCGGCGTGCCGCTCGTGGCCAAGCGGCTGCTCGCCGCCGGCCTGCTGCACGAGAACGCGATCACGGTCACGGGCCGCACCGTCGGCGAGCATGCGCGCGAGGCGACCGAGGCCGACGGCCAGCGCGTCGTACGCCCGCTCGACGACCCGATCAAGGCGACCGGCGGCCTGGCGATCCTACGCGGCAACCTGGCGCCGGAGGGCTGCGTCGTGAAGCTCTCCGGGCACGAGCGCCGCCGCCACGAAGGCCCGGCGCGCGTCTTCGAGAGTGAGGAGGAGGCGATGGCCGCCGTCGTCGAGGGCACGATCGAGCGCGGCGAGGTCCTCGTCATCCGCAACGAGGGCCCCGCGGGAGGACCCGGCATGCGCGAGATGCTCGGCGTCACCGCAGCGCTCAACGGCATCGGCCTCGGCGAGCACGTCGCCCTGCTCACCGACGGGCGCTTCAGCGGCGCCACGCACGGCTTCATGGCCGGTCACGTGGCGCCCGAGGCCGTCCGCGGTGGGCCGATCGCGGCGGTTCACGACGGCGACGTGATCACGATCGACGTCGACGCGCGCCGCCTCGACGTCGCGCTCGACGACGAGACGATCGGCGAACGGGTGGCGGCCTACCAGGGCAACGACAACGGCGACCTCGGCGGCGTCCTGGGCAAGTACGCCAAGCTCGTCTCGAGCGCCTCGCAGGGCGCCGTCACCTGAGCCGAGCACTCCGGCCGGCGCCCTCACCTGAGCCCGAGCAACCGTCCGAGCGTCCGCGCGTTGCCCGGCGCGAACTCCTCCCAGTCGTTGTTGAAGTACGCGTAGACGTCGATGTCGCGCGCCCAGACCTCCAGGCGCCTGGCCCAGTCGGTGAGCTCGGACTTGGAGTAATTGCCGCGCCGGCCGCGATGGCCGTAGTGAAAGCGCACATAGGTGAAGTCCGCGGTCATCTCGTGGGACTGAAACTCCTCGAGGCCCGGCCGGTCGGCGATCGTCAGCGCGACGTTGTGCCAGCGCAGCAGTTCATAGACCTCCGGGCAGAACCACGACGCGTGGCGAAATTCGAACGTGTGGCGCCCGGGCGGCAGGTGGTCGAGGGCGAAGGCCAGCCGCTCGTCGTTGCGGTGGAAGTTCGCCGGCAGCTGCCAGAGCATCGGCCCCATCCGGTCGGTCTCGGCCAGCGGCTCGAGCGGCTCGATGAGCCGCTGCACCCCGACCTCCATCTCCGCCAGGCGCCTGATGTGCGTGAGGTAGCGCGACGACTTCACCGCAAAGCAGAAGCCGCCCGGCGTCTGCGTCGTCCAGCGCTGCACCGACTCGCGCTTGGCGAGGCGATAGAAGGTCATGTTCACCTCGACGGTGTCGAAGATCGTCGCGTAGTGCTCGAGCCAGCGCGACGCCGGCAACCCCTTCGGATAGAAGGATGCGCGCCAGGAGGCGTAGTTCCAGCCGCTGCAGCCGATGCGGATCACGTCGCCAAGCCGTGTACCCCGATCGCCCGTTCAGCCGCCCGCGGGCGCCGGCGCGGCCGTGCTCGACCCGCCGGCGCGGCGTCCGCGACCGCCCGGCCGCCGCCGCCCCGCCGCCGCCCCCGGCACCTCCGCCAGGAACGCCCGCAGATCGGCGTTGAACCGCGCCGGATGCTCGAGCATCGGCACGTGCCCGGTGTCGGGGTAGACGATCTTGCGCGCGTCGGGGATGAGCCGCTGGAACGAGTCGGCATCGCGAAGGGGCACGAGCCGGTCGTTCTCGCCCCAGACGACGAGCGTCGGGCAGGCGATCTCGGCGAGTCGTTCGCGCAGCGGATGGCGCACCATCGCCCGCAGCGCGGGCAGGAAGCCCGGACGGCCGAAGGCCTGCGCCTGCTCGGCGACGAGCGGCCACGGCACGACCTCGGGATGGCGGGCGATCCCCGCGAACATGAGGCGTCGCAGTCGCATGCGCCGGGCGACGGTCTCGGCGTGCGCCGCCACCCAGCCGCCGTACACGCCGGCGACCCGATCCACGCGCGTCAGCGCGAGCGCGGCCAGCACGTTCTTCAGGTGCAGCTCGCCGATCTGCAGCCCCGCCGCCGACGCCAGCACGAGCCGCTCGACGCGCTGGGGATGGGTGATCGCCAGCTCCGCGCCGACGAAGCCGCCCATCGAGTTGCCGATGACCGCCGCCGCGTCGATCGCCAGCGCGCCGCAGAGCAGATCCAGCGTACGCGCATAGCCGCTGACGGAGATCGGCTCGGCAGGCATCTCAGATGCCCCGAAGCCGGGCAGGTCGACGGCGATGACGCGGTGATCGCGGGCCATCTCGGGCAGGTTCTCCAGCCAGTTCTGCCAGCAGCCGCCGAGCCCGTGGACGAACAGCAGCGGCGGGCCGCTGCCAAGCTCGACGACGTTCATGCGGCGGCCCGCGATCTGCACGAAGCGCTGGTGCGCGCGCCAGTCGACGTCCATCCACGCCGATCGGCCGGCGGGCCCATAGGCGCCGACCTCCGGAGGTTCTAGGCTTCGTGATGCGGTCACGACCCGCCGAAGTATGCGCATCGCCATCGACATCGACTCGACGCTCCACCACTACTGGGACCGTCTCTCCGATGCCGCGCTGCGCCGGTTCGGGATCGACCTGCCCTACGAGGAGCAGCTGGACTGGGGCATCACCCGCCTGCGCCCCGACCAGCTGCGGATCTGCATCGAGGAGACGCACTGCTCGCAGGCGATCCTCGCGGGCGAGCCGTATCCCGACGCCGCCGCGATCGTCTCGCGCTGGCGCGACGAGGGTCACTTCATCCACATCACGAGCCACCGCGGCGGGGAGGCGCTCGAGGCGACGGCGGCTTGGCTGGCGCAGATCGGGGTTCCCTACGACGACCTGCACTGCTCCGAGGACAAGGTCGCGCGCTGCGTCGAGCTCGGCATCGACCTGCTGATCGACGACAGCCCGCTGAACCTCGCCAGGGCGATCGAGAACGGGATCCTCGTAGCGACGATCTCGCACCCGTGGAACCGTGATCTGTGTGAGGAAGAGGACGTGATCTGCGCGCGCGACTGGCGCGGCCTGGCCGAGCAGCTGGACCCGCTGCTGGCACGGCGCGCCCGAGTCAGACCGTAACTCGCAAGAAGCGGTGCAACTGTCACTCGCGCAAACTCCCGTCGCGTACAGTGATCCGCGCTCGGGCGCATCTGCGAAGACCAAGAACGGACATGACCAGAAGAACGATCACGCTCATCGCCGTCGTCGCGGTCGTTCTCATCGCCGTCGGCGGGGTCTTCGCATGGGACGCCAGCCGTAGCGACGTCATCGCAAACGGCGTGACGATCGGCCCGATCGACGTCAGCGGGCTCTCACGCGCCGACGCCCGCGCGCGCCTCCAAGAGCGCCTGATCGAGCCGCTGAACACGCCGCTCGTGATCGCCGCGGGCGGCCAGAGCTTCCCGCTCACGGCCCGCGAGATGAAGATCGAGGTCGACGCCGACGCCATGCTCGACGCGGCGGTCAGGCGCTCTCGCTCCGGCGGGGTCCTGGCCCGCACGTGGCGCGCGATCAGCGGCCAGGGCGTCGGCACGCGCATCGCGCCCGACGTGCGGTACTCGCGCCGCGCCGTGCAGCGCAACGTCGACAAGGTCCGCGTCGCCGTCAGCCGCAAGGCGATCGACGCGAAGGTCGACTTCAAGCCGCAGGCGGTCTCGATCCGGCAGTCGCGCTCAGGGCGCACGATCGACGCGCTGAAGCTGCGCAGCGACGTTCAGACCGCGCTCGTCGCGGCCGTCGGCGACCGCACCGTGGAGGCTCCCGTCCGCAAGGTCGAGCCGAAGGTGACGGGCAGCCAGCTCGCCGCGGAGTACCCCGTCGTGCTCGCCGTCGACCGCGGCAGCTTCAAGATCAGCCTCTTCAAGAAGCTCAAGAAGGTCAAGGAATACCCGATCGCGGTCGGGCAGGCCGGGCTCGAGACGCCCGCCGGCCTATACAAGATCCAGAACAAGGCGGTCAATCCCGCGTGGACGGTCCCCAATTCCTCCTGGGCGGGTTCGCTGGCCGGCCAGGTCATCCCCGGCGGCACGCCGCAGAACCCGCTCAAGGCGCGCTGGCTCGGCGTCTACGACGGAGTCGGCGTCCACGGCACGGACGCCCGCGGCTCGATCGGCACGAACGCCTCGCACGGCTGCATCCGCATGCTGATCGAGGACGTCGAGAAGCTCTACGCCCAGGTACCGGTCGGCACGCCGATCTACATCGGCTGACGGCGCTAGTGGGCGACACCGATCGCCGTCGGAGCGATCTCCTCCCAGCCCGAATCGCCCAGCAGGGCATGATGCGGCGAGTGTCGAAGCACCAAGGTGCCGATGAAGACGCCCCGCTCCTTCTTGCGCATGACCGCGTACCACATCGTCGAGGCGTCGCCGGTGCCCTGGACGCGCAGCCATGGTCGCGGCGGGACGCCGGCAGGCGGGGAGATCCCGGCTCGCACGAGCTGGTGCTGCGTCGCGACGGTTCCCTGAGCGGTGTCGATGAAGAAGACGCCCATCGAGCTCGAGGCTAGCGCGGACTGGCGCGCCGTTCTCGTTCGCTTCGACGAGGATCTGCGCCGTCGCGGCGCTGCCGAGAAGACGCGCAGCGCATACGCCGCCGACCTGCGGCAGTTCGCCGTCTGGGCGAGCTGGCAGCAGGTGCAGCCGCCGGAGGTGACCCATCGACTCCTGCGCCGCTACGCGGCCGCGCTGTCGGAGCGAAAGTCGGCACCGGCGACCGTCGCGCGCAAGCTTGCGGCCTTGCGCGCGTTCTATGAGACGTTGCGCGAGCACGGCGAGATCGAGGCCAATCCGGCAAACCTCCTGGCGGCGCCCAAGCGCGCGAGGGAGCTGCCGAGCGTTCTCGCTCCCGACGAGATCAGCCGCCTGCTGGACCGCATCCCGGCATCGACGCCGCTCGAGCTGCGTGACCGCGCACTGTTTGAGATCGCCTACGCGAGCGGGCTGCGCGCCGAGGAGCTCGTCTGCCTCGACCTGACGTCGGTGGACTTCGACGCCGAGGAGCTGCGCGTCGAGGGCAAGGGCTCCAAGACGCGCTTCGTGCCCGCCGGAGAGCCGGCCCTGAGGGCGCTCGCGCGCTATCTCGAGCGCGCCCGCGGGGCCCTCGCGCAGGACGCCGCCGAGCCCGCGCTGTTTCTGTCGAAGTCCGGCCGGCGGCTGTCGACATCGGACATCCGCAGGCGCCTGCGCGTGTGGGCGCGGCACGCCGCGGTGCAGGGCGGCGTGCACCCGCACGCCCTGCGCCACTCGTTCGCGACGCACCTTCTGGAGGGCGGCGCCGACCTGCGATCGATCCAGGAACTGCTGGGTCACGCGTCCGTCTCGACGACGCAGATCTACACTCGGGTAGAGTCGGCGCGCCTGAAACATGCGTACTCGCGGGCGCATCCCAGGGCATAGCGCATGGAGACCAACGTCAAATCAATCGAGCTGAAGGATCTGTGGCGCCGCTACAAGCGCGACGGGGACGATCGTGCGCGCGAACGGCTCGTCGTCGCCTACTCCCCGCTCGTCAAGTACGTCTCGGGCCGGATGGCGTCCGGACTGCCCGCGCATGTGGAGGAGGCCGACCTCATCTCCTACGGGCTCGGCGGCCTGATCTCGGCGATCGAGCGCTTTGAGCTCGAGCGCGAGATCAAGTTCGAGACCTACGCGATCACGCGCATCAAGGGCGCGATCATCGACGAGCTGCGCTCGCTGGACTGGGTGCCGCGCTCGGTGCGCGCCCGCGCCCGGGCGATCGAGCGCGCCAACACGAAGCTCGAGCACAAGCTCCAGCGTGCGCCCACAGACGAGGAGATGGCCGCCGAGCTCGAGCTGACCGTGAGCGAGTTCCAGGACCAGCTGCTGCAGATCTCCAACTCGACCGTCGCCGCGCTCGACGAGCTGTGGACGGTGTCCGACGCCTCGGGCGACCAGGTCTCGCTGCTGGACACGCTGCAGGATCCCGGCGCGCCCGATCCCGCGCAGGTGATCGACACCAGCGATCTCAAGGACCGGATCGCCGACGCGATCGCGCGGCTGCCCGAGCGAGAGAAGCTCGTCGTCGCGCTCTACTACTACGAGAACCTGACCCTGCGCGAGATCGGCGAGGTGCTCGGCGTCACCGAGTCGCGCGTGTCGCAGCTGCACACGAAGGCCGTGCTGCGCCTGCGCGGGCGCATGTCCGAGGACAACATCGACCACGAGTGACGGTCATCCGCGCGGCCGCCACGACCGGCCCGCTCGCAGTGGATAGTTGAACGTCGCGGTATTAGCATCGCGCGATCCCCGAGGAGAGGAGCCGCGGTATGCACAAGCCTGCCGACCGCATTCGCAACGTAGCCCTGATCGGACATCGCGGCAGCGGAAAGACCTCGCTGCACGAAGCGCTCCTCTTCGAGGCCGGCGCGACGAATCGCCTGGGAACGGTGCTCGACGGCACGACGGTCTCGGACTCCGAGCCCGACGAGCAGTCGCGCAAGATGTCGATCTCGCTGGCGCTCAGCTCCTTCGAGTGGGACGGGCGCAAGATCAACCTCATCGACACGCCCGGCGAGCCGAGCTTCGTCGCCGACGCGCTGGGCGCGATGCGCGTCTGCGAGTCGGCGGTCTTCGTCGTCAACGGCGTCATGGGCGCCGAGGTCACGACCCGGCGCCTGTGGGCGCGCGCGGAGGAGCTCGACCTCGCGCGGATGATCTTCGTGAACATGCTCGACCGCGAGCGCGCCGACTTCTTTCGCACGCTGGAGTCGCTGAAGGACGCCTTCGGCGCCCACGTCGTCGCGACGGAGATCCCGATCGGCTCCGAGCACGACATCAGCGGTGTCGTCGACCTCGTCGACATGAAGGCCTACCGCTACGACGGCGACGCGCGCGAGAACTGCACCGAGATCGCGATCCCCGACGACATGCAGGAGCTCGCCGAGCAGTACCGCGAGC
>CADCVQ010000040.1 GCA_902806175.1 uncultured Solirubrobacteraceae bacterium | reverse complement strand
CGCGCCTGGGCATGCTCGCCGTCCCCGTGATCGCGTTCATCGCCGGCTTCGGCTGGGCGTCGTTCGGGATCATGATCGCGGGCCTGCTGAAGTCGATCGACAACTTCAACTACGTCACGAGCACAGTGATCACGCCGACGTTCCTCACCGCCGGTACGTTCTTTCCGCTCAGCGGTCTGCCCGAATGGGCACAGGTGCTGGGCAACTTCAATCCGCTGCACCACACCGTCGAGCTCGTACGCCACGCGGCGTTCGGCTTTGAGCCCGGGACCGACCTGCTGCACCTCGGCGCGCTCGTCGTGTTCGCGCTCGTGCTGTGGCGGCTGGCGATCGTGGCGCTGGAGCGCAAGCTCATCACGTAGGCGCGGGGCGCTGCACGCGGATGCCCGCGCCCGCGGGCGGCCACGGAGACCGCGACGCGCGCCGGGAGTCGTGTCGCGTCAGGTGCGGCATGCGCCACCTCGTGCGACACGACGGGTTTTGCCAGGGCGGTCGTGTCGCGTGGGGTGCGGTGTGCGCCCCCTCGTTCGACACGACGGTTGCGCGGGGGTTGCGCAGCGGCACGGGATTGGCGGACGACGACGGCGCCGGCAGCGACACTCGCTCGCGCAGTCCGCCGGTCACCGTCTCCGCCTCAGGGCGGCGCGCCAACCGCCGGTTGGGGTGCGAGCGCGCACCGCCACCGCGCGCGGGGCGGCGCTACTCTCGAAGGTCCATGCCAGCCGTTCTGGACATCGAGCAGTCGCTGCTTCTCCTCGAGCTGCAGCCGCCGTTTGACCAGCGCGACGTGCAGCTCGCGCGGCGCCGGCAGGCGAAGGTCTGGCACCCCGACATTGCGCCTCCGGGCAAGCAGTTCGAGCACGAGCGCCACCTCAAGGCGATCAACGAGGCCGCCGACCAGCTCGAGCGCCTCGCCGAGGGCTCGCGCGGCGGCAAGGTCTCGCGCAACGCCGTGAAGGTGAGCGCCGCGGCGGCGCGCACGGCGCGCGCCGAGGAGGGCCGGCGCAACTACGAGGCACAGCAGCGCGAGCGCGCGCACGCCGAGGACCGCGCCGCCAACGACCCGTTCGCCTCGCAGGTGCCCGACCACTCCGTCGTGCACCGCTACGCGCGCTGCGTCGCCTATCCCGAGTGGGGCGTCGGCAGCGTCACGGGCATCTACTTCACCGGCGGCGGCGACGACATCCAGCAGTGGGCGCGCGTGCGCTTCAACGTCGGCGTGCGCACCGTGCCCGCCGGCACACTGCAGTTCGTCGACTTCTCAACGCCCGACGCCGGCGCCGACCGCGTCGAGCGCTTCATGACCGCCGCCCAGCACGCGACGCTCGAGGGCAACCACGAGCTCGCGGCGCAGCGGCTCATCTACGCCCGCGACGCCGAGCCGCAGAACGTCACCGTCCTGCGCATGCTGACGCTCGCATTCTGGCAGGGCGGCAACCTGCCCGCCGCCGGTCGGGCGGTGCGCGACTGGGCGCGCGCCGAGGGTGACCGCCCGGCGCCGCACCGGTTCGCGGCGCGCATCTACGAGGACATGGGCGCGATCGATCTCGCCGCCGAGGCCGCCCAGCGCGCGGTCGACCGCGGGACCGACGACGCCGATGCCTGGGAGCGACTGGGCCGCCTGCGCCTGCGCCTGATGGACCGCGAGGCGGCGATCTTCGCGCTGGAGCGCGCGCGCTCGCTCGTGCCCTCCGTCGAGGGACTGCTCGACCTCGCGCTCGCCTACCACCTCGCCGGCGACCTCGGCGCCGAGCTGACGGCCTGCGAGCAGGCGACGCTGATCGACGGCGAGAACTCCCAGGCCTGGGCGCGCTACGCGCATGCCCTCGCGCGCACCGACCGCGTCAGCGACGCGATCGAGGCCTGCGACTTCGCGCTGCGCCTCGCCGACAACGGCGAGGTCGCCGAGCTGCTCGCGCGGCTGCGCGACGAGCTGCCGCGCGTGCTGCCGGCGGCGTAGTCCGGCCCGCCCACCGATCAGGACCGGGCGAACGCCTCGCGCGCGGCCATCGTGTGATGCGTGCGCAACCCGTCGAGCTGGCGCTGGGCCTTGGCCTGCAGGCCGGCGATCTCCTCCACGCCGAGGCGCTCGTCGTCGGCTGCGAACACTGCGAGCGCATCCCACAGGGCGAGCTTGCCCTGCACGCCCCCGCGCAGGGCCTCGAGCTCGAGCACCCGGCTCAGCGGCGAGTAGCTCGTGAACTGCTCGTTGGGCTTCAGGCGGCCGATCCGCTCGGCGACCTTGGCGCCGGCAATCTTCAGCTTCGCCTTGGATATGTCATAGCGGCTCATGATGTCGTCGAGGACGGCGATGTCCTCCTCGATCTCCTGCGCGAGGCCGACGAGGAAGCTCTCGTACGGCGTCCCCGCGTTCTCCTCGGCGAGCCGGCGCGCGAGATCGGCGCCCATCGCGGCCCCTGCGCGATGGTCCTGCAGGTAGGTCTCGAGGTAGTCGGCCGCGGTCGTGGTCATGCGTCCGTGCCTACCCGGGGCGCACGCGCACTACGCGATGCGAGGGTCCGCCCCAGCCAGTACGGTCCTCACCGCATGCGCCTGATCGTCGCCCGCTGCGAGGTCCGCTACAGCGGCCGCCTGACCGCCGTCCTGCCACAGGCGCTGCGGCTGCTCATGATCAAGGCCGACGGGTCGTTCATGGTGCATGCCGACAGCGGCGGCTTCAAGCCGAGCAACTGGATGACCGCGCCGACGGTGATCGAGGAAGAGCGCGACCGGATCGTCGTGCGCAAGCGCGCCGGCGCAACGGAGGACCGCCTGGAGATCGACATCGCCGAGGTGATCTCCGACGTCACGCATGACATGGGCGAAGCCGCGGCGCTCGAGAAGGACGGCGTCGAGCGCGACCTGCAGGAGGCGCTCGCCGCGGCGCCGCAGTTCTGCGGCGAGGGCTTTCGCCTCGTGCGCCGCGAGTGGCCGACCGACATCGGGCCCGTCGACCTCATGTGCCGCGACGTGCAGGACCGCTGGATCGCGGTCGAGATCAAGCGCGTCGCCACGATCGACGCCGTCGAGCAGCTGACGCGCTACCTCGAGCGCATCCGCCTCGACCCCGCGATGACGTCGTGTCGCGGCATCCTCGCGGCCCAGTCGATCAAACCGCAGGCGCGGGTGCTCGCGGAGGCGCGCGGCCTCGTGTGCGTTGAGGTCGACCTGGCCGTGTTGCGCGGCGAGCGTGAGCCCGACCTGACCCTGTTTGCCGCGTAATTCGGGGACAGGTGTGGCTGGCCGTACAGCCAGACACCTGTTGCCTCGATGTTCCGGCCCCGCCGCTGTTGGGATCGTCGCCGCAATGAATCGCGACCTCCCTCAAGGAGCCGGAATGAGAACCCAACGTTGGACGCTGGCGGTGGTCTGCGCCGCCACCGCGATGCTCATGCTCGACATCGCCGTCGTGAACACCGCGCTGTCGCGGATCGCCGAGGACCTCAACACCGGCCTCAGCGGGCTGCAGTGGGTCGTCGACTCCTACACGCTGGCGCTGGCCGCAACCGTCCTGAGCGCCGGCGTGCTGGCCGACCGGCTCGGTCGCCGGCGCATGTTCGCCATCGGGCTGGCGATCTTCACCCTCGCCTCGCTGGCCTGCGCCCTGAGCCCCTCGATCGGCGCGCTGAACACGGCCCGCGCCGTCCAGGGCGTCGGTGCGGCGATCATGTTCGCCGTCTCGCTGGCGCTGCTCGCGCACGCCTTCCCCGGCAGTGGCGAGCGGACGAAGGCGCTGGCGGCGTACGGCGCCACGATCGGCGCCTCGTTCGCCGTCGGGCCCGCCGTCGGCGGCGCGCTCACGAGCGGGCTTGACTGGCAGTGGATCTTCCTCATCAACATCCCGATCGGCATCGCCTGCCTCGCGATCACGCTCACCCGCGTCGCGGAGTCACGCGACCCGCGGCCGCGCGGCATCGACTGGCCCGGGCAGCTGACGCTCGCAGCGGGCCTGTTCCTGCTCGTGCTCGGGCTGCTGCGCGGCAACGAGGACGGCTGGACGAGCACCGCGATCGTACTCGAGCTGAGCGCCGCCGCAGTGCTGCTGGCCGCGTTCGTCGCGATCGAGGCACGCGTCCGCGAGCCGATGTTCCCGCTCGGCCTCTTCCGCCGGCCGGACTTCACGGGCGCGCAGCTTGCCGCGTTCGCGATCTCGGCCTCGTTCTTCGCGATCTTCCTGTACGTGACGCTGTACCTGCAGCAGATCCTCGGGCTGTCGGCGATCGAGGCGGGTCTCGTCTACATCCCGGGCACGCTCGTGATGTTCGTCGTCTCCGGCGCCACGGCGACGCTCGGCACGCGGGTGCACCCCGGCACGCTGATCTCCGGCGGCCTCGTGCTCGTCGCGGCCGGCATGGCCATGATGCTGCTCGCGGGCGAGACCTCGTCGTGGACGATGGTGCTGCCCGGATCGATCGTCGCGATGATCGGAACGGGGCTGTTCAACCCCGCCGTCAGCGCGGTCGCGCTGGGCTCCGTGCCCGCCGAGCAGAGCGGGCTCGCCGCCGGCGTCAACGACACGTTCCGCCAGGCCGGGATCGCCGTCGGCGTCGCCGCCCTCGGTGCGCTCGTGCCGGCCGAGGCCGCGCTCGGCGCCGGCTCGCCCGCCGCGTACGTCGACGGCCTGCACCAGGCGGCCGTCGCGGGAGCCGGGTTGGCACTGGCCGGCGCGATCGCCGCCTTCGTGCTCATCCGCCCGCGTCGCGCGCGCCGCGTCGAGCAGCCCGCGACCGCAGCGCTGGCGCTGGACGCCGCGTAGCTCGAGCGCCGCGACGCGATTCGCATCCGGGGCCGGCGGGAGGGTGTTCCGCCGGCCCCTCGTGCGGTCGCCGTTCGCCCGGAGGGTGGCACCGACGGAGGCCGCCTTCAGGGACTTTTCAGCCCACGAGCGTGCGCACGAGGCCGCTGCAGGCTTCGTGCTCGAGATCGTTCATGCCCCTGGCGTGCGCGTAGGCGGCGAGCAGCGCGCAGAGGCAGAGGGCGAGGACGCGCGCGCGCAGGAGGCCTTCCTCCTCCACGGGGCCGTACGCAGCGAGAAAGGCGTCGCGGCCGGCGGGCGGCAGCAGGCTCCAGAACAGCGACAGGTCGACGCAGGGGTGCGCGCGGCAGATGTCGCCCCAGTCGATGACGCCGACGAGCGCCAGGTCGTCGTCGACGAGCAGATGGCGCACGTGGAGGTCGCCGTGGACGAAGCTGGTCGCCTGCGGCCGCGGCAGGTGCTCGGCATCGTCGAGCAGGCCGTCGACGGCCGGCGGAGCGGTCCACAGCGGCGCGAGCTCGACGAGCGCCGCGCGCGTGCGGGGGACCCGCACCGCCATATCGGCGCGGCCCATCGGGTCGGTCGGCAGCGACGCGGCGACGTCCAGGCGCAAACCGTGGAGTGTTCGCAGGAAGCTACCCAGTTGCGGCGCGAGCGCGATCCGCTCCGCGTCGCCCAGGCGGGCGGTCGCGATCTCCCGGCCGGCGATGAACGTGCTGCCAAACCATGGCCAGGGAAAGCGAGCAGACGGCGTCCCCGCAAACGCCGCGTCTGGAATGGCGAGCCCGAGGCGCGATGCGAGCGCGGGCAGGAGCGCGATCTCCCGCTCGACGCCGGCGACCGCCATCTGGCGGCGCGGGAAGCGGAACGCGACGCCGTCCCCTGTCGCCCACACGACGTTGTCCCAGCCCTCGCCCACGCATCGCAGCGAGCCTGCGTCCAGCGCCGGGAAGCGCTGCGCGATCAGCGCCCGCGCGAGCGCCTCGTCGACCTCGACCTCCGCATCCCACTGCGCCACGCCGCAGATGCTCGCAGGATCGAGGCCGTCGTCATCGTCGACAGCGGCGCGCCGGCCGCCGCAACCGCGCGGCCCCTACTCGCCCGTCAGCGTGGCCAGCAGCGATCGCGCGCCGCCGCGGTCGCGGTGCTCGCACAGGTAGATCCCCTGCCACGTGCCCAGCGCCAGTCGCCCGCCGCTGATCGGCAGGCTCAGCGACGAGCCCATCAGCGCGGCCTTGACGTGCGCGGGCATGTCGTCCGGACCCTCCAGCGTGTGCGTCCACGCAAAGTCCTCGGGAACCGCGCTGTTGAACCACGACTCGAAGTCGCGGCGCACGTCGGGTGAGGCGTTCTCGTTGAGCGTCAGCGACGCCGACGTGTGGCGGATGAACAGGTGCGCGAGGCCGATCTGCAGTTCGCGCAGCTCGGGCAACGCCTCGACGACCTCCGCGGTGACCAGGTGCACGCCGCGCGGGCGCGGCTTGAGCGTGATCTCGCGCTGGTGCCAGGGCATCGCTGGACGGCAGGCTACGCGGGAGGCGTAGCTGGCGCGTTCGTGGGTAGGGTCAGCTCATGTCGATTCCGGAAGGTACGCACAACATCGGGCCCAGCAACGGAACGCTGAAGGTCAAGACGGGCAGGGAGGGCGCCGCCGCCAAGGCCGGCCACGACCTCGTCCTCGGCGTCAACAGCTGGGACGCGACGATCGAGGGCGGCGACAGCCCCACGATCAAGCTCACCGCCGATCCCGGCTCGATGGAGGTCATCGAGGGCTCCGGCGGCGCCAAGCCGCTGAGCGACAAGGACAAGGCCGACATCAAGAAGAGCATCTCCGGCAAGGTCCTGGGTTCGTCGCAGATCTCCTTTCAGTCCAGCGAGGTGACCGACAGCACCGCCAAGGGCGAGCTCTCGATCGCCGGCTCGAGCTCGTCGGTGAGCGTCCCGCTGAACGTCAACGGCGACAAGATCAGCGGCAGCATCCAGCTCAGCCAGAATGACTTCGGTATCAAGCAGTTCAAGGCCCTGATGGGCGCGCTGAAGGTGTCCGATCAGGTCACCGTCGAGTTCGAGGGCAGCCTGTAGTCGGCACGGGCGTGGGATCGGCCGGCACCCGGCCGATCCACCCGTAGGCTTGCGGCGTGGATCGCCGCGAGCCGCAGGTGCTGTGGGAGCCCGACGAGACGTTCGCGCAGCGCACGCGGCTGCGCGCCTACGGCGAGTGGCTGTCGACCTTCCACGGCGTCGACGCGATGTCGTACGGCGCGCTGTGGGAGTGGTCGACCGGCGACATCGAGGGCTTCTGGTCCTCGATCGCCGAGTACTTCGGCGTGCTGTTCCACGACCCGCCGCAGGCGGTGCTCGACAGCCCGCAGATGCCCGGCGCGCGCTGGTTTGCGGGCGCGACCCTGTCCTATCCCGAGCACATCTTCCGCGACCGCGACGACGACGCGGTCGCGATCCGCCACGCGTCTGAGCTGCGCGCGCTGGAGACGATGACGTGGGCGCAGCTGCGCACGCTGACGGCCCGCATCCAGGTGGGCCTGCGCGCCTGCGGCGTGCAGCGCGGCGACCGCGTGGCGGCATACATGCCGAACATCCCGGAGACCGTCGCGGCGTTCCTCGCGACCACCGGCCTGGGCGCGATCTGGTCGAGCTGCTCGCCGGACTTCGGCGCGCGCTCGGTGATCGACCGCTTCGCGCAGATCGAGCCCGAGGTCCTGCTGGTCGTCGACGGCTACCGCTACGGCGGTCGCGACTTCGATCGCAGGGCCGTCGTCGACGAGATCCACGACGCCGTCGGCGGGACGCTCGTGCGGCTGGGCTACCTCGACGGCGCCGGCTTCGGCGACGCGTTCCTCGGGCCGGCCGACGCGCCGCTCGCGCTCGAGCCCGTGCCCTTCGACCACCCCCTCTGGGTGCTGTACTCCAGCGGCACCACCGGACTGCCCAAGGCGATCGTCCACGGCCACGGCGGGATCCTGCTCGAGCAGCTCAAGCACCAGAACCTGCACCTCGACATGCACGCCGGCGACCGCGCGTTCTGGTTCACGACGACCGGCTGGATGATGTGGAACTTCCTCGTCGGCGTGCTGCTGACGCCGGGCTCGATCGTGCTCTACGACGGCAGCCCGGCGAACCCGTCGCTGGAGCGCCTTTGGGACCTCGCCGCGGAGGCTCAGATCACATGCTTCGGCACGAGCGCGGCGTACATCGCAAGCTGCATGAAGGCCGGCATCGCGCCCGCCAACGGGCGCGACCTGAGCGCCCTGCGCAGCGTCGGCTCGACCGGCTCGCCGCTGTCGCCCGAGGGCTTTCGCTGGATCTACGAAGAGCTCGGCTCCGACACCTGGCTGTTCTCGACCAGCGGCGGGACCGACGTCTGCACCGCGTTCGTCGGCGGCGTCGCGCTGCTGCCCGTCTACGAGGGCGAGCTGCAGGCGCGCTCGCTGGGCTGCGACGTGCAGTCCTTCGACGAGCGGGGGCGCCCGCTGATCGGGGAGGTCGGCGAGCTCGTCATCACGCAGCCGATGCCGTCGATGCCGCTGTTCTTCTGGAACGACCCGGACGGGACGCGGCTGCGCGAGGCGTACTTCGAGATGTATCCCGGCGTCTGGCGCCACGGCGACTGGATCGAGATCACCGCGCGCGGGACGGCGATCATCTACGGGCGCAGCGACTCCACGATCAACCGCGGCGGCGTGCGGATGGGCACGAGCGAGATCTACCGCGCGGTGCTCGCGCTCGACGAGATCGTCGATGCCCTGGTCGTCGACGTCGACGGCTGGATGGGGCTCTTCGTCGTGCTGCGCGACGGCGTCGCGCTCGATGACGGCCTGCGCGGGCAGATCGCGCGCCGCGTGCGCGAGGACTGCTCGCCGCGCCACGTGCCCGACGACGTCCACGCCGTCGGCGCGGTCCCGCGCACGCTGTCGGGCAAGGTGCTCGAGGTGCCGGTCAAGCGGATCCTGTCGGGCGTCGCGCCCGAGCGCGCGGCAAGCCGCGACTCGCTGGCGAACCCCGCCGCGCTGGACTGGTTTGTCACGTTCGCGCGCGAGCGCGGGGCCGGCCGCACATGAGCAGGAGCCGCGCGAAGAAGAAGCAGCGCCAGCGCTCGCGGACCGCGCCGGCCGTGCCGGGCGCGACCGCGCAGGAGCGCGCCAGCGCCAGCGCGC
>CADCVQ010000039.1 GCA_902806175.1 uncultured Solirubrobacteraceae bacterium | reverse complement strand
GGCGCCCGATGGTCGGGTTCTTGAGGTTGGATGCGCGACCGGAAAGGCGACGCTTCCCTTTGCGCAGCGAGGGTTTCGGATCACATGCGTTGAGCCCGGCCCCGCGCTGGCGGCCGCAGCGCGCCGCAACCTTGTGGGCTTCGACGCGGTCAAGATCGAGCAGGTCCGCTTTGAGGACTGGGTACCAGGCCCCGGATCCTTCGACCTGGTCATCGCCGCCGCGTCCTGGTCATGGGTCGACCCTGACGTGCGATACCGGAAGGCGGCGGACGTCCTCAGACCAGGCGGTTACCTCGCGATCTACGCGTCGGCGCCGGCGAGCGCGCGCTCCAGCGCGGCCACCTTCGCCGACCCGCAGCAGTGCTCCGGCCCCATCCACCGCGGCGTCCCCATCGCCGGCTCGACGCCGATCTGCACGTCGAAGTGCTCCTCGAACGCGCGCCAGGTGGCAACCGTCTGCTCGAAGAGCACACCGGTGTCAATCATCACCACGCGCACGTGCGGCGCGAGGCGCAGCAGCTCGTCGAGGATCACCGACTCCTCCTTCTGAAAGAGCACAGAAAGACGAGTCGCTGATGCACAGCCGCGATGCGCAGAGTCGCCGTCAGAGACGTCGCGGCATCGATGCTCCGACCCCGGTTGACCGGCAGGATCACGCGATCCTCTGCCGAGGTCCCATCCAAGACGAAAGGCGTGCGATTCATGGCTGCGAGGATCGCGGTCGGGCGGATCGCTTCGCTACGGGGGCGACCCTGCACCGGACCCTGCGATCGAGATCCGCTGACGTCGCGTTGTTCGGTGGTGTCGTGTGACATGGAAGCTCCTCAGCGGCCGATGCCGGCCCCGGCTGCGGTTGCGCTCGATCGGTCTGCTCAGTGAGGACGAGCCCCAACGAGCGGGGGCGCGCCGTTGCACGCCCCCGCACGCCAGCGAAAGTCCGCATGACCCTACGGTTGCTCCTCGACCTGCAGGCGCTGTCCGATGCCGCTCACCGGAAAGCTCGCGACGACGTCGCCGTCCGTGTTGTAAAGCGTCGCGCGGCCCTGGAACGTGAATGACTGACCGTCGCGCGCCAGCTCCATCGTGCGGTTCATCTTCATCTGGCCGGCAAACGCTCCGGTCTGCGGATCGAAGCGCAACATGACGCCGGTCGCGGCGTATTCGCGGCGCCCGACGCGCTTCCAGCTCGCGTACTGCGGTGACCTCGATGCCGAGTCGCTGCCCGATTCGACCATGCTCCCCTGGGCGGTGTAGACCTGCAGCGAGTCAATTGGCGGTAGTGGTGCCGGCCGGTTGACCGTCGCCGTCCAGGTACCCGCGAGGTGGTTGTGGTTCCCGGGCCAGCCTCGCGCCTGGATTGCGCTTTCGCTCGTGGCGCCGGCCGTGGCGATCACGCCGCCGCCAACGGCGATCACAGCGAAAACGGCGGCGATCGCAGCACTCAATTTCGTCCTGTTGCTCAACGCGATGCTGCGCGGGGATGTGAACGTGCCCTTCATGGTGCCTCCTGTTGGATGGAAATTGCTGGCGGGCAGCGACGGCTGTCGGTGAGCAGCATTTGCCGCTTCGCCGTGGGTTGTCGTCACTCGCCGGGTGCTTCGCTTCTCGTTTCCGCGGATGTGGGGACTCGCGTGCTGTTTGGGCCGTTGATCGCTCGGGGCGCCGGGGCTAGACGGCACGGGGCTGGTGCGTCTTGAGGGCACCGGTGGCGGCTGATGGGCGCGTGTACATCGCGATCCCGATCGCGAGTAGGCAGCTGCCGTAGGACACGGGCTAGGTCGGGGCGTGGGTTCGTCACCGGCGAAGCCATCGCCGGTGTGCGTGCGGTGCTGGTCATGGTTGTCGCTCCTATCCGCTGGTCTGGTCGACCGAAGTCGAGGAGAAGGGCGGCGGGCCCAAAAGCCGGACGTCGACAGCTTCGGCGGCGGCACGGGTGCGCTCGAAATCCGGGGGTGGGGCGGACGCAAAGTCGCGGTCGGTCGCGGGCACCCCGCCAAGACGGAAGAATCGGTCATGCGTGCCGGGCGTGTTGAGCACGAGCACCCGGGCTCGCTCGGTGACGGCGAGCAGCGCGTGCGCCACGCCGCGCGCGATGGCGAGCGTGTCACCCGTGCGCGCTGGCTGCTCGGCGCCGTCGATGTGAACGAGCAGCTCGCCGTCGAGCACGTGGATGGTCTCATCGCTGGGATCGCTGTGAAGTCCCGTCGCGCGGCCCTGCGGCATGACGAGCTCGACGAGCGAGAAGGCGCCTTCGCTCCACTCGCCGGGCGTCTTGATCGTCACGAGCGCGCCGTTGAACCAGATCGCCTCGCCGGCGTCGCGGCCGACGGCGTGAGTGGCGTCACGATCGTTCATTGTCTTCTCAAACCGTCTCTCATGAGAGATGACTATCATAATGACTATGTCAACCCCATATGAAAGCTCGGGGCGGATCCGGCAGAAGACGCGTACGCGCACTGCGCTCGTCGCTGCCGCACGTGAGCTCATGGCCGAAGGCCTCAACCCCACCGTCGGGGCGGCCGCCGACCGCGCGCTGATCTCCCACGCGACGGCCTACCGCTACTTCCCCAATCAGCGCGCGCTGCTCGTCGCGACGAACCCGGAGGTCGAGGTCGACTCGCTGCTCGGACCCGACGCGCCGACCGATCCTGAGGCCCGCCTCGACGCGCTCGTCCAAGCCCTGACCGATCGGATCCTCGCAAGCGAGGCACAGCTGCGCGCAATGCTGCGCTTCTCACTCGAGCCCCAGCCTCCGCAGCCTGAGCAGCTACCCCTGCGCCGCGGCCGCGCGATCACATGGATCGAGGATGGTCTGAGCGGGGTTCGCGGCAAGATCTCCGAAGCCGCCTTCAACCGCCTCGTCCTCGCAATTCGTGCGACCGTTGGCATCGAGGCGCTGGCATGGCTGACCGACGTCGGCGGCCTCAGCCGTGAGGAGGCCGCCGAACTCATGCGCTGGTCGGCTCGCGGCCTCCTCCGCGCAGCGGTGGCCGAGGCGAACGCAAGCTGAGTCACCGGTGCAGCCGCGGCTCCTGTCGGGGCCGACCGGCCTCAGAGGTACCGCTCGCCGGCGCGCAGCGGAAGCGATCGAGGCCGGTTGAGCCATAAGCCGCATTCGGTAGCTCGACGAGACGCAGACCGGTGCCAGCGACCGTCGCTTCGGTCCCGATTGCGGTTCGAATGTGGGACGCGCCGGCACGTCTCGTTTAGGGGACCGCCTGCGGAAGGCTCGCGCTCTACGACCCGGTGTCAGATCGTTCGAGCGGAGGACCAACGACCTCCATGCCGGCGTCGCTCGCGAGCGTCTTGAAGGCCTCTGCCATCCGCGTGTCCTCGGGGAGCTGCGCGGAACGCTCGAAGAAGCGCTCCATGCCGGGCGACGCCGGTGCGAACACGAACAGAATGCGCGCATGCCGGTCTCCAGCGTTCTGCCATGTGTGGGGGACGCCCCTCGGTATGAAGACGAATGAGCCGGCGGACGCCGAGTGGTCGGTCTCGTTCAGCCTGAAGCGAAGCCGGCCTTCGAGCACGTACATGAGCTCGTCTTCGTTGACGTGCAGGTGAAGGGGCGGGCCCTCGCCGGGTGCGGCGGTGCTCTCCCAGACTGTCAGCGCTCCTCCGGTCTGGCTACTGCGGGCCTTGTATGTCAGGCCTCCGCCGGCAGGATTCGCGACCGTCTGACCTTCGCCTGCACCGATGACGATCGGCCGCGCGTGTTGATCAGCCATGAGAATCCCAGAGCAGGATCATCGTTCACCCGTGTCGCGACACTACATCAGGGCGCGAGGCCGGACAAGGCACCGGCGCCGAGCCCTGCGTGCCGTGCGGCACGTCGCAGCGGCGTGCGCCTTGACGCGTGGTTAGCTGAGCGTCCCTGGCGGAGTCCCCCCGAATGGGCCGCATAGCGAGCAGAGCCGCAGAACGGTCAGTCAGTACCGCCTGCGTCGTCCCAGACGTCGTTCGGCAGTGGGACGCGTGTGCCTTTCATGATGCCGGCCGCCGCGGGCGACGTGTCGCGATTATCGGCCGCCGGGCTGGACGAGCCCGGTTTCGTAGGCGGCCACGACGGCCTGTACGCGGTCGCGCAGCCCGAGTTTGTGCAGGACGCGCGCCACGTGCGTCTTGACGGTGGCCTCCCCGAGGGTCAGCTCGTGTGCGATCTCGGCGTTTGAGAGCCCACGTGCGAGCAGTTGAAGGATCTCAAGCTCGCGCGCGGTCAGCTCCGTCAGCGCGTCAGGGCGGCTACTCGGCGGCGGGCGTCTGGCGAACTGCTCGATTAGCCGGCGCGTGATCGAGGGTGCCAGGAGCGCGTCGCCCTGTGCGACGACGCGGATGGCAGTGATGAGCTGATCGGCCTCGGTGTCCTTCAGCAGGAAACCGCTGGCGCCAGCGCGCAATGCTTCGTAGACGTACTCGTTGATGTCGAAGGTGGTGAGGATCAGGACACGCGCGATGCCACCGCCGGCGAGTCGGCGGGTCGCCTGTAGACCGTCAATGCGTGGCATCTGGATGTCCATCAGCACGATGTCCGGGCGCAGCAGGCGGGCGCGCTCGATGGCCTCGCCACCGTCTGCTGCCTCACCGACGACCTCGAGATCGGGTTCGGACTCGAGGATCTTGCGAAAGCCGACTCGTACGAGGGCTTGGTCATCGGCGATGAGAACGCGGATGCTCACGTCGGTAGCCGCGCCCGCACGCGAAAGCCGTGGCCGTCGTGGCCTCCGTAGTCGAGGATGCCTCCATAAAGGGCGACGCGCTCGCTCATCCCGACCAGGCCGTGTCCACCGTCGGCGCCGTTGTGCGGTCCGTTACCATCGTCGACTACTTCGAGCTCGACCTCATCGACTCCGAAGCGCACGGCAACACATGCACGAGCGCCACCGGCGTGCTTGAGGACGTTGGTGAGCGCCTCCTGCACGATCCGGTAGGCCGACAGATCCACGCCGGGTGTCAGTGCGCGCTGATCTCCCTCGATCTTCAGCTCGACCGGCAGGCCGGCCTCGCGCATCTGCTCGACGAGCTCGTCGAGGCGGCCCAGCCCTGGCTGGGGCGCGAGCTCAAGCTCGGGGTTCTCGCGCAGCAGCCCGACCAGGCGACGCATCTCGACCAGCGCTTGGCGGCCGGTCGCATGCACGGAGCGCAGTGCCTCGCGCGCTGACGGCTGCTCGCCCTCAAGCACGCGGTCCGCGGCCTGCGCCTGCACGACCATCACGCTGAGGCTGTGCGCGACAACGTCGTGCAGCTCGCGCGCGATCTGCGCGCGTTCGGCCGCGACGGCGGCGCGTGACTGTTCCTCTCGCTCGCGCTCAAGACGCGCGCTGCGATCGGCCAGCTCCTCCACCTGCTGGCGGCGGCCGCGCAGCGCGTATCCAAGACCCCAGGCACCGCCGATGATGAACCACGCAGGCATCGTGTGGTCGATGTCCGTATCGCCGACGAGCAGCTCGCGCACGTCATTGGCCAGCCACACGACCCCCGCGATCGAGGCCGCGACCATCGCGTGACGCCGGTGGGCATGCGTCGCCAGCGAATAGAAGGCGATCAGCGTGGCAAACCACAACTGCAGCGTCCCCTGATCGTCGCGCTGGTCGGCTCCGGCGTACGCCTCGAGCTTGGCCTGTGCGAGGACGGCCACCACAACAATCCCGAACGAGAGCAACGGACGCGAACGTCGCCACAGCAATGGCAGGCATGCAGCACTCAACAGCAGCGCATTCGCCACCCGCGGCCCCTGACTCTCCTGAAAGATCGGGCCCACCCAAACCTCGTATTGCGACGTGCCCAACAGGAACGCCACGAGCAGGACATTCAGCAAAACCAGGGCCTGGGAGCGCGCCGACGCAAGCGTGCGCATCGAGCGACCGTACTGCGTCGCAGGCCCAACCGCATCCGCCCGAATGAGGACTCGACGGCCGACGGATCACCCGTACGGCGGACCCCTCGTTCAGCAACGCGACGGACGACAGCGGGCCCGTCGACGCCTAGCTTGAGCGCGATCCGATCCGCCGATTGAGGAGACACCATGTTCCGAACTGTCGTCGCTCTCACAGCCCTCACGTCAACCGCCGCGGTCACCCTCGCGATCGCGACATCCGGCGGCGCACAGACACCCGAAGAGACCGTCCTGAGCTACAACGTGCGCGACATCGGCGGCACGTTCGTCGACTCCCGACCCAAAGGCGACTCGCGCGGAGATTTCGTCGCCTTCGAGGCACACCTGCTGACCGGTGGGCGCATCGTCGGCAAAGAACGCGGAACATGCATCGTCGCCAACGCCGACAAGCACCTCCCCCTGTGCACGATGGGCTGGCTGCTCTCAGACGGAACCCTGACGACCGTGGGCCCGACGGCCGCCGATCCACCCTTCACGATGCCCATCGCGGGCGGCACCGGCCGATTCGCCGGCGCCCGAGGGACCGCGCTGGTCGGCACGAAAAGCGTGACGTTCCGCCTGCTGCCCTGACGCCCGATCAGGCCGTAACGCCAACAGCCCAAGGATGCGGAGGTTCGCTCCGTTGATGCCCCGCTTAGCGTTCGGCTGTGGGACGAGCCGGCGGTATCGGGCCACCAGCTACGCGCCGCTCGCGTCCCGCTGGAGGACCGGCTCGCGGCACATCTGGTGGGGATCCGGCTGCATCCGCTGCGGTCCTTAGCGCTCGTTTCAGCCGGTAGGCTCGTTGCGTGAGCACGTGGCTCGAGCGATAGCGGCCCGATGACACCACTCGATGTGTTCTTCATCGGCGGGTTCGCCTTGATTATGCTCGGCGCGGCTGTACGGATTTGGCGCCGCGAGGTCCCCGGCCTGGGCGACGAGCCCGCGGCTTGACCCTGGGGTAGCGTCGCTTACGCGGCCGCTTCGCGACCGGACAGCGGCCGGCCGGCCGGCCGGCACCTCGAGCATATCGACATGTTCTACGTGCTCAAGGGAGCGATCACGTTCGAGGTCGGCCCGGACGCTGAGCGTCAGCTGCGGCTCCGACGCAAGGATCACGAGCTCCACGGCGTCGTTGGACCAGATCACCTCAGGCTCCACCGCCGCGAAACTACCAGGCCGAGCGAGGAGGGCCCATCAACCAGCCTTGGCTCAGCGGTCTCCGAGGATTTGGAAGGAGCGCATCTCGCCGCGCATGCGTGCCGGCAGATAGCCGGTGAACAGCGTGTAGGCATGCACGGTTCCGGTGCGTCGTGCGATGTCGTCGCGCACCGTCTGTGGCAGCGCGTGGTTCAGCGACCAGCGGCCGTTGCTGATGGCCGCCGAGAGCTGCAGCGTCGCGGCTTCGCTGCCGGTGGCGTACTCGATCTGCACGCGGACGGCGCCGCGCGCCCGGCTGCTGATCGTACCCGCCGCACGCAGGCGCCCGTCGGCGATCGTCGGACGTGCCGGGCGCAGATCGGCGTGCCGAGCCGCTGCACGCAGACGCACGGACTGCGGACGCGTATCGGCATCTCCCGGGTAGCTGATCGTCAGGATCCCCGTGCCCAATCGCGCCTGCTCCGCCGGGATCCGCTGGCGAAAGCGGATCCGGCCGCCGCGTGCGTCAACCGGCTTCGCGAACCGATAGCGTCGGCCCGCGGCCTGCAACTCCACACGCGCGCGACCCGACGCCAGGCTCGTGATCGGCGCGAAGACGTCGAGCACCCTTTCACGCCGGTCGACCGTCGCGCGCGCCAACTGAAGCTTTGCCGTGACCCGGGCGGTGCCGGCCGGCGGCGCCGCGGCGGCCGGCATCTCGTCGGCCCGCGGCGCGGCGCCGCGCGGCGGATCGAGGATCAGCGCAGGAGGCGGCAGAAGCGCCGCCGGGTCGCCGTCGAAGCGCGCGAGGGAGAAGTCGTAACCCTCCGCAAAGGTGCCAGAGAACCCGGCGACGACGATCCTGCCGTCGGCTTGCAGCGCCACCGCACCGCCAGCGTCGTGGCCGCCGACGTCGGTCCTCTGCTTGCCGTCAACGGCGAACGAGCTGTCGAGCGAGCCGTCGACGTGATAGCGAGCAAGCGCGAAGTCGTCGTGCGAGGACCCGGCGACGACGATCCTCCCGTCGGCCTGCAGCGCCACGCCAGCGCCCCCATCACGGAACCCGCCGAAGCTGGTCGTCTGCGTGCCGTCACCCGAGAACGAGTTGTCGAGCGAGCCGTCGGCGTTGTAGCGAGCAAGCGCGAAGCCCGCGCCGTGTGCGGCGCCGACCACCACGATCCTACCGTCGCCCTGCACCGCAACCGCACCGCCACCGTCATCGTTTCCGCTGAAGTCGGTCATCTGGCTGCCGTCCCCGGTGAACGAGCTGTCAAGCGAGCCGTCGGCGTCGTAGCGCGCGACCGCGAAGTCGTAGCCCCGGCCGTCCCCTTGCCAGGAGTGCCCGGCGATGACGATCTTGCCGTCGGCCTGAATCGCCACCGCGCTGCCCCCACCGTTAAAGAAGGTCGTCTGCTTGCCGTCGCCCGAGAACGAGCTGTCCAGCGACCCGTCAGCGTTATAGCGAGCAAGCGCGAAGTCGCCGTGCGAGGACCCGGCCACGACGATCCTCCCGTCGGCCTGCAGCGCGATCGCCTGTCCAGCGTCGACGCCGTTGGCGAAGTCCGTCGTCAGCTTGCCGCCGCTGCCGAAGCTGGCGTCGAGCGTCCCGTCGGCGTTGTAGCGAACGACCGCCAAGTCGAAGCCCGAGGTCCCGGCGACGAGGATCTTGCCGTCCGCCTGCACCGCCACCGCACTGCCAGAGTCGTGGTCGCCGAAGTCGGTCGTCTGCTTGCCGTCGCCCGAGAACGAGTCGTCGAGCGAGCCGTCAACGTGGTAGCGAGCCACCGCGAAATCGAAGTTTTCGCTCGACGGGACGTCGCTCCTGCGAGCACCCCCCGCGACGACGATCTTGCCATCGCGCTGGACTGCAAGGTCGCCGCCGGCATCAAAGCCTCCGGCGAAGTCGGTGATCTGCTTGCCGTCGCCTGAAAATGAGTTGTCAAGTTCGCCCGGTGCGCCCTGAGCCTCGCCAACAAGCGCCAGCGCGAGCGCGCACGCGAAGAGCGCGGCCGCTAACACGCGGAGGCGCGGCTGTGAGCATCGACCAGCGAGCATTGCGACCTCCACACCAGGACAGTGCCCAATGTACCTGAGTCGGCTGCGAGTCAGCCCCGCACGAAAATGACAATGCGAGCTTACTGAGTCTCCGCCGTCCGAAGTCACACGGTATGGGATACCGCGAATCAAGTTTCCGCTCTGGGCTCCCGCGACGGCTCCGCTGAGCGTTCGGCTGTGGATGCCACCAGGCGACACCTGACCCAGCGCCCGGGGCCTAGACGATTCCCCTCAGGGACCGGCTAGTGGTGCTCGCCGAGGCTGCTCCGTTTAGGCGAAAGAAGCAGCGACGCGATCCGAACTCCCACACCCGATGCGAGCT
This sequence comes from uncultured Solirubrobacteraceae bacterium, assembly GCA_902806175.1. GTDB lineage: Bacteria > Actinomycetota > Thermoleophilia > Solirubrobacterales > Solirubrobacteraceae > CADCVQ01. The sequence goes on along the minus strand of CADCVQ010000039.1, from coordinate 22,756 downwards.
CCGGTCGCTGTGCGAGCGGCGCGACTGATCACGGCAGGATCCACGCGACCGCCGGCGCGACGTTCGGGTCGTAGTAGATGTAGTCGTCGGTCTTTAGCTGCTGGCTGATCACGCCGGCGTGGTACACGCCGGCGAAGACCGCGACCTTGTCGGGCCCGAGCTTTGCCCTCAGCGCGCTCGCGTCGCCCTCGGAGGTTCTCGTCGGGCGCCCGGTCGCGGGATCGGTGGCGTACACGTCGACGCTGGACAGCTTGGTATCAGGGCTGCTCCACTGCGTTGTGAGGTACATCTGCATCGCGGCGGCGCCGACGATGTAGTTCATCCCGTCGCCGGCCTTTCGGCCGTACGTGACGTTCGGATCGTTGCGAAACACCGAGCCGCCGCCCGACTGCACGCTCGGGATCACGCCGCTCGTGATCGCGGTCGCCGCCGACGTATGGTTGAGCGCCCAGCTCAGCAGCGCGGCGCACGTAGCGCACGTGTGCTGGGCCATCCACTGCCCGCCCGCGGGGTTTGCTGGGATCGGAGGCGCCGAATAGCTTGTCCACGCTGCCGCCGATGAACTCCCACGGCCCGTTCGCCTGTCTCTCAGCTCCATGCCCGCGTGCCCATCATCCAGACGTCGTAGGACACCTGCGAGTAAGCGTCAAAAAGCATCGTGCTGGGCGGCCGGGTCACGCCGCGCGATCTTAGTAGCGCCATGACGCCGCCACTGTGCCGAGCAACGCTCGCGTAGCGGGTCGTCGTAGCCGCCGGCGTCGCTGGCCCTGCTTCGCCCAGACGTTGCGCTCTGCTCGAGCGACCCCTTTGGGCTTGGGAGGGCGAGAGGCCATCTCGCGGGCGTCGGCTATCGGCCGCCGACGCCGGACCTGCTTGAGGCGATGGCAGTCATCGGCCGCGGCTGCCCGACGGCAGCTGCGCTGGTCTGAGCGTACGCGGGGAGCAGGGACGCTCTAGCGGCCCGGGATGGAGCGCTCGGCGATCGCGCACAGCGCCGCCAGGGTCAGCAGGAGCGGCCCGAAGAAGTAGATGTGCCAGTCGCGGGCGTAGGCGTCGGGGGTCTGGATGAGGTTGGTTACGCCGGCGAGCGCGAACACGGCGACGAGGACCCAGGTGCCCACGCGCAGCATCCAGCGTGGCAGTGGCATGGCCAGGACGCCGATGCGCGCCAGCAGCAGCAGGGCTGCGCAGCCGATCAGGACTGCGATGACCGCGGTCGCGGCCTGGGGTGGGAGTTGGGGCGAGCCGTAGGCGGTCGCGGCTCCCCATTCTCCGCCGGCGGCCCAGAAGGCGTGAAATCCGCAGGCCAGCAGGAGGATCGCGGCGGCGAGCTTGCCCGCGGTGATCGTGATCGACGTCGGTGCGACTCGTGCGGTCCGGTCGGTCATGTCGGCACTGCGTGCGGCGTTGGTCGGTGCGGTATGTGCGGCGGGGGTCATCGGTCCTCCTGAGGATGGGCGACAAATGGGGCAGGACGTGCGGAGCGGCGCGGTCGCGGTGACGAGGCCCGCGCTGCTGGGCGGGTTCGCCATGCCGTGACCGCGAAGCTGAGGCCGAGCACGACGAAGCAGCTGTAGACGTAGACGTAGATCGCGGGGGAGAGCATCGGCTCGGGTTGGCCGGCGACGGCCTTGGCGACGGTCCCCGCGAGGCTGAGCAGTCCGATCGGTGTCATGATCGCGAAGCCAAGCCATGCCAGCGACGCGCGTAGGCGCCGCGGGATTCGGCGGCCCCACGGCTGCACGAGGGACTGCAGGATCGCGCCTGCGAGCAGGGCAAGCACGACCGTGGCCCACACCGCGAGCAGCGGTCCTCCGATCTGCGCCATGAAGTCCTCAAGCACCGCGCTGTCGCGCACGCCGACCGTGCTGCCAAGCCCCCAAGCGGCCTTGATGGCGCCGTAGCCTGTCGCGGCCGCGCACCCCACGTGGGCGGCCGTCATTGCCTGCTGGTGCGGTGTCGAAGTCATGGTCGTCACTCTCGCGGCGACCGACGGCGCGTTCGTCCCCTGTGCGAGCGATCTGCCTCACTCCTGCGAGGGATTTGCGAGGCCGCGGGCGTGTGACACGATCGCCAGATGGCGCGAGCGCGTGAAATGCTGACCATCCCCGTGCGTAGGTCGACGTGGCAGCGCTTCGTGTATCTGGGGATCGGCACTGCGCTGATCGCACCGTTCGGGACACTCGCAGGGTTCCTCGCGCCCGTGCTGGAGGGCGGCCTGGGAGAGCCCGCGGCATGGACGGTGGCAGGCGTCTTGTGCTTCGGGCCGCTCGCCATGGCCACGGGGATGCTGGCGTCCGTGCGCGATCTCGAGATCGCCGCGGTACGCCGGTTGCTCGGCGTCTCGCTCGTTGACGCTGCTGCGCTCGACGTGCAGATCTCATGGTCGACGCGCTGGCGTTCCGCGGGGTGGTTCGTGGCGCATCTCCTTGCGGGCGGCGTGGTCGGTGCCCTGACGCTCGTCCTGCCGCCGGCGGCCGTTTCCGCCTGCCTGGCGCCGTTTGCCTCCGGAGAGGTGCCGCTCGGTCAGCTGGATGCGACAGTGCCCGGAGGCGCGGCGAGCGCGTGGCTTGTACCGCTCGCCCTGCTGTCACCGTTCGCGCTCATCTACCTCGCCGCGACCGCGTGCGCGATCCTCGCGCGCCTCGCGCCGCGCCTGCTCGGCCCGTCACCGGCCGAGCAGCTCGCCGTTATGCACCGCCAAGCGCTGCGCCTGGCCGAGCGCAACCGCCTCGCCCGCGAGCTGCACGACTCCGTCGGTCACGCGCTGAGCATCGTCAACGTGCAGGCCGGCGCCGCCGAGCACGTCCTGTCCGACGATCCGGTCTTCGTGCGTGAAGCGCTGACGAACATCCAAACATCTGCGCGCAACGGCCTGCGCGACCTCGATCACGTCCTCAGCCTGCTGCGCGAGGACCGTGCTGCCACGCGCGCTCCAACACCCACCCTGGCTGACCTGCAGCGACTCGTCGAAAGCTCCCGGTCCGCCGGGCTCGATGTCACCACCGAGCTGACCGGCCGCATCGACGATGTGCCACAGGCGGTGTCCCGCGAGGCCTACCGCATCGTCCAAGAGAGCCTCACCAACGCCGCGCGTCATGCAGGCCGCGCACCGGTCAGCCTGAGCCTCAACGTCGGCGCGGACAACCTCGAGCTCGAGCTGACAAATCCCCTCGCCGCAGCGCAGCCCCGGCGCGCGGGCGGCGGCCGCGGCCTGAACGGCATACAAGAGCGCGTCACGAGCCTGCGCGGCCAGATGTCCGCCGGCCCCGACGGCGGTCGCTGGCGCGTCTCCGTGCAACTGCCGCTGCACCCCACGCCATGAGCCTCGGCGTCGTGCTCGTCGACGACGAACCGCTGATCCGCAGCGGCCTGCGCGCGATCATCAACGCCGAAGCAGACCTCAGCGTCATCGGCGAGGCCGAGGACGGCGCCGGCGTCACGGCGCTCGTACGCCGACTGCGCCCCGACGTCGTGCTGATGGACGTCCGCATGCCGGTCGTCGACGGCATCGAAGCCACGCGACGCCTACTCGCCAACCTCGACGACCCACCACGCATCCTCGTCCTCACGACCTTCGAGAACGACGACTACGTCTTTGACGCCCTGCGCGCGGGAGCCTCCGGGTTCCTGCTCAAGCGCGCCCGCCCCGACGAGGTCATCCGCGCCATCCGGCTGCTCGCCGCCGGCGACTCACTGCTGTTCCCCGTCGCGATCCGCGAACTTGCCGCGCGCCACTCACCCGCCGAGCCGTCCGCCTGCCGCCTCGACGCGGCAGGCCTCACCGACCGCGAGACCGAGGTGCTACGCCTGATCGCCCACGGACACTCCAACGCCGAGATCGCCTCCCAGCTCACCGTCAGTCTCGAAACGGTCAAGACCCACGTCGCGCATCTGCTCACCAAGCTCGAAGCGCGCGACCGCACACAAGCGGTCATCCGCGCCTACCAAAGCGGATTCATTACGCCCTAATGACGCGCGGCGGCAGATCCACTAACGCTCGTTGATCGAAGCCGGCGGCAGCTTGGGCTTCCACCAACACGCGCCGCAGGAGCCGGGAAGGACCCGATCTGGCTTCCATCAACAGGCGACGACCGCTGCGGGCACGGGCGCGCAGCCGCGCCAGCGCCCCACGGTCTTTCCACTATCGAACGACCGCAGTTCTGCTCCGCTGCCAGGCAGACCCCTTCGCGGTGGCGCATGAGCTGGGGCACCACTTCCTCGGCAACCGACATCGCGACGAGCCGCTGGCCGAGCAGGAGGCGAGCTCCTTTGCGGGTGAGTTGCTCGTCCCGGGCACCATGCTGGAGTCGGCCATGAAACAGACCACCGCCACCGGCGACCCTTGTGGCGCCGGGCCCTCCCGTACCGGCCGGCCCACGGGCGGCTGAGCTCCACCGTCCGCCACTCGTCGAGCTCGGCGTTCTCGACCGTCGTCCCTGTGCGCGCTGTCGACCTTCCGTCTGCGGCTACCGTGCGCCCGATTACCCGTCGGGACCCGGCGTGCTGTTGTCGCTTGCTGGCGTTGGGTTGAGCAAGGCGTCGAACGCCTTTCCGTGGTGTCCGCGCTCGCGGTGGCGCAGCGACTCGGTGTAGATGCGAAGCGATGTCGACGGGTCACTGTGGCCTCCCTGGTCTGCGACCCATCGCGGCGGCGCGCCCGCTCCGTGCAGGAACGTGAAGTACGTCTTGCGCAGGGCGTGCGCGGTGACTCCTTCGCGCAGCCCGGGTTGGCCGCGCTCAGCGAGGACAAGGTTCGTCTCGGCCACGAGAGGGGCGACGACGCGCTTGGCAACGTTGTTGCGGTTGTGAAACGTGGCGCGGCGCGTCGGCAACAGCGGCCAGTCGGCGGGGCGCTCTGCGGTCATCGTCAGGTAGCGCTCAAGGTCGATCGCGGTGTCGGGAGTCAGCTGGACGTTGCGCACGCCGGCGGCGGTCTTGGCGTGTCCGACGCGGAGGCACCCGGCGATGAGATCGACGTCGCTGCGGCGCGCGCGGCACGCCTCGTCGATCCGCAGCCCGATAGTGCACAGCGTTCGCACCCAGATGCGGAAGTAGGCGATCGGCTCACCGGCCTGGTCGTAGCGAGTCTGGCGACGGTGCGCGGTGGACAGGCTGATCTGAAGGCGGTCGGCGATCTGCTGGTAGGTCTGTCCTTCGGCGCGCAGTGCCGCGACCTGCGCCACCGGTTCGGTGACGCCTGCGCGTCGGAGGTCGAGGCGGTCTGCGGCGTCGAGCATCGCGCAGACCTCATGGGACTCGAGCACGGGGCGGCGTGGGCGGTGGTGGCGCAGGCGGCGCACCCTGCGGGCGGGGTTGTCGTGCAGATAGCCGCGTTCGACGGCGTCGTCGAGGATGCGCGACAGCAGCGCCAGGCACTTGTTGATCGACTCGTTGGACAGCGGCCGCAACGGATTGTTGTGCGCGTCGCGCTCGATATCGCCCGCGTCGATGCCCTCGGCGATGCGACGGCTCTCCTTCAGCAGCGCCGTCTTGACCGCGGTGACGCGCGGGATGTCGAACGTCGACAGGCGGTCCTCGCCGATGTGCGGAAGCAGGTGGCTCTTCAGCCGCCATCGCACGTCCTTGACCGTGCTCAGGCGCCACTCGAGCATGTTGTCCTCAAGCCAGCTGGAAGCGAACGCGCGGAAGGTGGGGTCGCTGTCCTGGCGGGCGTCCAGCCGATCGTCGGGGTGCGCCCACGTTCCCGCCCCAACCGCCTTGACCTGCTCTTCGAGCTCGACCTGCGCCCGGGCCGGTGTCCAGCCATCGCGGTCGGTGCCCAGCCTGACGCGGTGGCGGCGCCCGTCGACGGTCAGGCGCACCCAGAAGGTGCGCAGGCCGTCCTTGCGCTTGACGATCTCCACGCTGCCGCGCGCCGGGCGGGCCATCAGCGCGCTACTCTCCGCGGACGGTCGCCGAACAGCTGTTCGGGCGGCGGGTAGGACAGCAGCCGCGAGGCCGACCGGCGGCCCGTGGCGGCGGGCTGCATCGGCCGCGCCGCACCTTCCTGAGAGCCCAGGATGCCCTCGGCCACACCGCGCGGCGAGAAGCGCCACTCATCAGACCCAGGCAGCCGAAACCCGCCCAGGCGGATGGCGTTTCGCAGCACCCAGTTGCGGTGGCGCCCGACGACCCGCGCGACCTGCGCGCTGGTGAGCAGGCCGACCTCGTCGCCTGGAGTGCGGGCGGCTTGGCTGAGCAACTCGACGAGCTGCTCGGGTGAGTGCGCGACGGTCATCTTCCGGCTGTCGCCGCAGGCGCCGCTCCGACCCCCGCCGACCTCGGCGGAGCGCCCCGCGAGACCTACGCGAGGGCGGTGCGCGCGGGGCGGCGGCGCGGCCGGCCGGGGTTTCGGGCCCTCCGATGGCCCAAACCCGTATCGGCGCCGCGCGTTTAGGCCACCCGATGGCCGAAACGGGGGTGCAAATCGTGCAGGTACAGGCAGGATCGTGCAGGCCCAACGAAACCGTTTTCTGGTTTCTTCCTGCAAATGCGCCAGTCCTTTGGCCAAGTCCGAGCGCTTCACACGCGAGAGGTCGCAGGTTCGAAACCCGCCGCGCCCATTCTAGGAGACCCGCTACGGCGGGCTTTCTGCGTTCTGCCGATGCCGCCGACGGTTTCCTCTCGGCCCAATCTGGAAGCTCCGGTGGAAGCAGTACGAGCGGGGGACGGGTGCGGCAACGCTCGTGGGTCAGATCGTCGCGCTGCCGGCGGTCGATGCCGCCGCGCCCGTCTGGGGCTCGCGCCCGACCCCGCCAGCGATCGGCTACGCGACACGCCATGCTTCACGATGGTCCCCAGGCCGCTCGACGACTCGGTCGGCGCGTCGGCGCCGCGAACATCTCGCTTCGCGCGGGATGCGCCTGACGCCCAGGCGCCGCTGGCTGACTGGTGGCCCCGCAACGACGATCCGCTCGTCTACCTGAGCTTCGGCTCGATCGCCGGGCAGGCGCACCTACCATTCTTCCCAGCGCTCTACCGCGCGGCGATCGACGCGCTGGCGCCGCTTCGGGCCCGCGTCCTCGTCACGGTCGGCAGCGTCCCCGAGCCGCTGGCGCTCAACCCGGTCCCAGCCAACGTCCACGTCGAGAAACGGGTCGCGCACGACGCTGTCGCGCGTCACGCCGCCGGTGATCGTCTGCCACGGTGGGTTGGGCTCGACGCTGGGCTCGCTGCGCCACGGAGTTCCGCTCGTGGTCATGCCGCTGTTCGCCTTCGATCAATGGGCGAACGCGGCCGCCGTCGCCCGCGCCGGCGCCGACATCGCGCTGACCGCCGAACGGACCACGCGGGAGGTTCCCGGCCTCCCGGGCGCCGACACGATCAGGCAGCTCGCGCCGGCGGTTGCGCGCGTGCTCGGCGACGCCGCGTACGACCGCGAGGCGCGGCGCATCGCCGACGCCGCGCGCGCACTCCCCCCGGTCGACTCGGCTGTCGCGCTGGGGTGTCGGCGCCTTCGACGCGTGATCGCACCACGCGCGTCCCTCGTCGGGCGTCAGTCACAGTCGCCGGTGCTGACAGGGCCACGGGCCCGCCGCAGCGCGCGGCGCACCACATCGTTCGGTACGCCGGCGGCGCTCAGCCCGTTGGCCGCGAACACCGTAGTGAGCACGCGGCCATCCGCGTCGACCACCGCCGAGCCCGAGCTGCCGGCCTGCGCGCGGGTCTGTAGCTCCGTGATCGGCCCCCTCCTGATCCACGACGAGCGGCCGTCGCCGATGCGCTCGCCCTGGGGCCGCTCGTACGTCGCCGCGATGCGTGCGGCGAGCACCCGGAACGGGCCTCCCAATGGGAAGCCCAGCAGCGCGGCCCGCATCCCGCGCGAGACCGGTTCGCGAGCAAGCTGCAGCCCTCGGATGTGTCTCAGCGCCGGCGCACGCAGGAGCGCGACGTCGGTCTCGCGATCGAACCAGATCGGCGTCGTGGCAGCTAGCGGCCCCGATTTCCGCACCTGCGCCGTCGTGTCCGCCTGCCCGGCGACGACGTGGGCGTTGGTCACGATCACGCCGCCGGGCGCCACCCAGCCGGTCCCGCTGTATCGCCGCCCGCAGGCCGATCCGCGCAGCATGACGATGCTGCGTGCGGCGTTCAGCACGGGACGCGCGCCAGTGACGACGCCGTCGGCGGGCTGGCCTGTGCCCGCCGCCAGCGGCCCGGCCCGCCGCGGCGGCGCTTCGTCTGACGCCGGAACAAAGGCGCCGAGGACCGTGGTGTCGCGCAGCGAGCCGTGCAGCTTGCCCACCTGGGCGAGCGCCGCGCCCGCGAGCAGCACTGTGCCGGCGCCAATCGCCGCGCCGGCGGCGGCGAAGTTCCGCGGCGCATGCGACCGCCGCCGCCGGGCGCGGTCGCGCTGCCTCCCCGCGCGCGCGCCGCGCTCCCGCCCCACGGCTCCGGCGAAGACGATCGCGACGACGATGAACAGGTCGATGAGCAGCATGGATGGCGAGGCCCGACACTACCGCCCTGACGCGCGCGCTACACCCTCGACGGCTGCGTCCAAGCACTCGGGCGGAGCCGCCATCTCATGAGCGCCCGCGCGAGAGTCCTCGAGCAGCTGGTCGACGGCACTGAGCGCGATGGCGGCCGCGCTGGTTTCGGCTGAACGAGTGGTGCGCAAGCTCGCATCGACGTGCCGCAACCGGTCGCAGCTTGGCGCTCGTCCCACAGCCGAACGGAAACCGGGACGCCGAGTTCGATCGGCCGCGCGGGCTGAAGGCTGCTAATTGCGGGACGCACGGGCACCCTCTCAACGAACGATTGCGGAGCAGGCGGAGGATCGGCTGCGTCTCGCGGCGACGTCGAGAGTGCCCGTCCTGCCTCGAAGCGGTCGCGCCGTCGCACTCCGCGCCAGCGCTGCTCGTGCTCGTCCGAGGGAGAAGCGCTGAAGCGGCGCCGCTACGGTGCTTGCACGCGGGAGCAAACCGTCGACCAGACGATCACCAGAGTGCCCGGTTCGTACTGCAGGAGCGGCGTCAGCGTTGAATTCATTCAGTAGGCGCCGGAGCCCGGGGCGCCGCTGCCAGGCGATGTGACCCCCGTTCAGTGCTCATTCGCTATCGGGGGGCTGGCAGCGCAGGCGGCCCTCAAGCGCGCCCGCCACGGGCGATGGCAGCCTGGCTTTAGGCGCGATGCGACCGTCGATCGAGCGAAGATCCTTTGCGGCGCGCATGGCTCGGTCCCAGCTGCTGAAGATGGTGACCGTCGTCTGGCCAGTGAACACGTTCAGGCTGCCGACAGCGGTATTCCTCAGGTAGGGAACGCCCCTGATTTTCTCGGTCAGCGCGCTGCGAGGCACGGCATGGCTCTTAGGGCTCACGGCACAGACCTCGAAGTTCTGCACACTCAGTGGCGGCGGACACCCGCCCTCTCGGTTTGGCGGCGGCTCGCAATCGCCGTAGAGGGGTGCATTTTCAACCGGCCTTGACAGTTTCGCTATCCCCTGAAGGGGGCGCTCTCGTCGTGCTCCTCGTCGACGTCCGCAAGCCGGTCGTTGACAGGACTGCGCCGACGGGACGGCAGTCAACTACGCCCGCCCGCCGCCTCGTTCGAGGAGCTCCTCCGCGTAGCGCTGAATGTCCTTCATGTAGACGGCGAAGTGCCACCGGGGTGTTCCATTCGCTGGCCATCCGACAAAGGGCCGGATGTCCTGGCCACTTCATCCACCGCGAAGTGACATGGATCTCCGACGGCCAGCTCCGCACAGCCCCGCATGCCGTGACACGGCCCTCGCACGACGCTGGCTCCGCGGCAGGGCACGCCGCGCTACAGCCGTCTGGCCGCGCAACCAGACCCCGAGCCGGGCATCCGCCGCCGTCTCACAGCGGGAACCTGAACCGGAACCGCGTGCGTACACATGCGCAGGGGTCGCTCCTCCGTTGACACGCAGGTCGACACCCGAGGCCGGTGCCTGAGTTCAGGAGGCCAGGTGAAGCGTGCTCGCATCGACGTCTGGCGGCGGTCGGCGCGGTTCGCGAACACCAGCGAGCTCGCGCCCGTCGTGATCGTCATAGGCTGCTCGACGATGCGGTCCGCCACCCTCCGAAGCGCGGAACGATGCTGCGCAGCCCGGGCCTGACTGCGAGCGGCCGCGCGCGTGTCTGACGACGCCCACATGACGCCCGAGGAGTTCCGTCGCCACGGCCACGACGTCGTGGAGTGGGTGGCGGCCTACATGGAGCGCGTGCGGGAGCTGCCGATTGTGTCCACGGTGAACCCGGGAGAGATCCGCGCGCGGCTGCCCGACGCGGCGCCCGAGGAGCCGGAGCCCTTCGCCGCGCTGCTGCGCGATCTCGACGAGATCGTCCTGCCTGGCATCACGCACTGGCAGGCCCCCGGCTGGTTCGCCTACTTCCCGGCCAACGCCTCGGGGCCCTCGATCCTCGCCGAGCTCGTCGCGGCCGGGCTGGGTGCGCAGGGGATGCTGTGGGCGACGAGCCCCGCGGTGACCGAGATCGAGGCGCACGTCCTCGACTGGCTCGTCGACCTCCTCGGGCTGCCGCAGCACTTCAAGACCGCGGTGGGGCCCGGCGGCGGCGTCATCCAGACGAGCGCGTCGGACTCCACCCATCTGGTGCACGTCGTCGCGCGCGATCGCGCCGTCGGCGACGGCGCGTCGATCGAGCACCTCGTCGCCTACGGCTCCTGGCAGGCGCACTCGTCGGTCGAGCGGGGGGCGCGTGTGGCGGGCTTCTCCCACGTGCGCCTGCTCGACGCCGACGACGCGCTCGCGTTGCGTGCCGGCGCCCTGCGCGATGCGGTCGAGCAGGACCGCGCCGCCGGCCTGGTGCCGACAATCGTCACGAGCGCCGTTGGCACGACCGCAACCGGCGCCGTCGACCCCGTCGCCGCCGTCGCCGAGATAGCAGGCAAGTACGGCCTCTGGCATCACGTCGACGCCGCCTGGGCGGGCTCAGCGATGCTCTGCGAGGAGCAGCGCGCGCACCAGGCGGGCGCCGAGCGCGCCGACAGCTACACGTTCAACCCGCACAAGTGGCTGTTTACGAACTTCGACTGCAACGTGCTGTGGGTGGCCGATCGCGCTCCGCTGATCACGTCGTTGTCGATCCTGCCGCCCTACTTGCGCAACGCCGCCAGTGAGTCCGGCGAGGTCATCGACTACCGCGACTGGCACGTGCCGCTGGGGCGCCGCTTCCGGGCGCTGAAGCTGTGGTGGGTGCTGCGCAGCTATGGCGCGGGCGGGCTACGCCGGCACGTGCGGGAGCACATCGCACTGGCCGCGGAGCTTGGCCGGCGCCTCGACGAGCACCCGCGCCTGGAGCGCGTGGCGCCCGTCTCGTTTGCCCTCGTCTGCTTCCGCCACGCTGATGGCAACCCGGCGACCGAGGCTCTCGCGGCGGCGATCAACGCGCATCCCGACCTGTACGTGACGCCGTCGGCGATCGGCGACATGCGCTTCGTCCGCGTCGCCGTCGGCCAGACGCAGACGACAGCCGAGGACGTCGAACGCCTGTGGAAGGCGATCACGGACGCCGCCTGAACGGCATCGCGACTCGGCCGCGACGCGTCTGCGCTCGCAGCATGGCTCGTGCCGTGGCGGCAACGTCGGGACGAAACCCTGCGGAGGTCGAGTGGGCGACCCAGGATTGGAACCTGGGACCTCTTCCCTATCCACGTTCGCAGGACAGGGATAGCCCTCGCTGGGGCGTGGCGCTGCTGCTTATCTGTGTCGGGGCCCGTGTCAAGAGCGAGCGCGTCGTTGTTGTCGGGTGAACGTCGAGTCGGTGGGGCGGTGCGTGAGCGCGGTCGGGGGTGTGGGGGTGGTGCGCGCGGGCGCCCGGGCTTATCTCGGTCCGCGATCGGCCCACGCGGCCGGTCGGTGACGTGATGGTCGATGGGGTGTTCCCGCAGGTTGAAGCGTTGCGGCCGCTCGGTCTTTCTGGGCCGTCCACATGACGGTGGCGGCGGCAGCATGTCGGGAGCTGGCCGCGGTGCATCGGGGTGAGTGAGGACTGTGCGCGCACCGCGAGCTTGGAGGTTCAGGCGGGCTGCAGCGCCTCGTCGCCGAGTTCGCGCAGCGTGTGGTAGCTGCGCTTGAGCAGCTTGCGCGCGATCGCCAGACACGCCCGGTTGCCGCCGAGCCGTGCGGCGGCCTGCTCGTAGTAGGCGCGGTCGGGGCTGCGGGGGTGGCGGGCGACCTGGGCGGCCTCGTAGAGCGCCCAGCGCAACGCGGGCGGCCCTTGGCGGGAGAGGTGCCCGGGCGCGCGGCGCTGGTCTGATTGGTGGACGGTGATGTCCAGGCCGGCGTAGCGCACGGCGTGGCGTGAGGAGGAGAAGCGCCGCGTGTCGCCGAGCTCGGCAAGGATCGTGACGGCAGTCAGCGCGCCGATGCCGTAGTGGCCCATCAGCGCCCGGCAGCCCGGCTGGCGGCGCGCATAGGAGCGCAGCTCGGCGGTCAGCGGTCCTGACTGCGCGTCGAGCGCGTCGATCATCGTTAGCGCGATCGTGATCTGCTCACGCGCCGCCGCGGGCAACTCGAGCTGCTCCAGCCAGCGGCGCTTGTCGGCGCGCAGCAGATCGCGGCGCTGAGGCACGCCGTGGTGATAGAGCACCGCCTGGATGCGTTGCTGCCACTCGCCGCGCTGATCGACGAGCGTGTGACGCAGCCGCACCCGGGCACGCAGATCGAGCAGGTGCGCCGGCGCGATCCACGACTCCGGCAGCCGCCCGACCATCAACAGCTCGCGCAGGTGGCGCGCGTCCGCACGATCGGTCTTGGCGCGCCGCTTGTTGCCGCGCATGAAGCTCGTCTCGGCCGGCTCGGCCAAGTGCACCTCGGCGCCGATCGCCTGCAGCTCCTCAACGACAAAGCGCCAGCCGGTCGTCGCTTCCAGAGCAACCTGAAGTTCGCGGCCCGCGAACCGGCCCAAGAACTCGCGCACGCCTTCGCGGTGCGCGGGCCTCACCCGCGCGCGGCCGATCTCGCCGCTGTCGCTGTCTAGCCAATCGGCGGTGATCTGCGCTCGATGCTGATCAAGTCCCATTACGATCGTCACCTGGGGCCTCCTCAAGCTCCACGGTTGATTACCGGCACGCCACGCGCGCCCGAGCTGAGGAGGTCCCTACACACGCGCCAGGACAGAAGCCCGGCTCATGCCATCTTTCGCCCGGAAGCGGCTGCTGCTTTCTGCCTCTAGGGCGCAGCGAGCGGCTCAACCGCCGAGACCTGCATTCTCCACCGGGTCATCGTGCCTACGATCTCACCGACATTGTTCTCGGGCAACAACACATCCCACTCGCGCCCGCTCGAGCCCACGCTTCTCAGCTCCGCGTCTAAGTCAGCCAGGGCTTGACGAGCGTCCGTTGCGCCGGCGGCACGCACTCTCCACGTCCTCGGTTCCGCGATCACGTTTGTCAGCCTACGGCCATCCGACCGGCCGCCGGCGCCGCTTTCCCTGTTGACCCTGGGCCAGTGGCCAGGCGCGCGAGCACAGTTGCGCTTCCGCCTGCAGGGAGCGCTGCGCCGGCGGGCTACGCCGAGCGCTGGTCGGCGCGAGGACCAGCGGTGTGGTGGCGTCGAGGAGCCAACCGGTCGCCAGCCCCAGCGTTGAGCCGTAGTCCAGCTCAGTTCACTCATCCAGCAGAGCGGCAGCGATCGTGTGCTCAGGGGGTCGAGCCTCGCCCGCCGCTTGCGCCGCATCGAAGGTCTCTTGGGAGAGGGACTCGCGGACTGTTGCGAGGACGCGGGCGTGAGCGAGTGGGTGGATCGGTGGGACGGAAAAGCCAACTTCACGTCGCATTGCCTCGACTGCGCCCCCGAGCTCTGCGGCGCGTTCGTAATGCCCCCGCGCCGCCGCCACGCCGGCGAGGCCGTCCAGGCACCACGGCAGGTATATGAGGTTGCCGATCGTGTGGAACAGATCTGATGCCTCCGCGAACAGCTCCCGCGCTCGTCCGGCGTCACCCTCCGCGAGATCGACATGACCGAGCACACTGAGCGACATCGCCGCGCTCCAGAGGTCGCGGTACCGGCGGGCCAGCGTCAGGCTCTCCTCGGCGAGTGTTCGCGCGCGCCCCGTGTCTCCTAAGTTGAGGGCGGCGGCGGCCAAGCCGCCCAAGTCTGTGGCCCAGCGCCGCTCGGCGCCTCGCGTGCGATTGAAGGTCAAGCTGTCATTGAAGAAGCTGGCCGCCCGCTCGTGCTCACCGCGGAACAGCGCGACAGCGCCCGACAGGAAGAGCGCTTCCGCGTACTCGCCGATCTCTCCATCGGCGCCCAACAAGGACCGGGCTTCGCCCGCAACCCCCTCCGCCTCCTTGTACCGGCCCGTATGGGCGGCCTGCCACGCGACCAGGATGAGCGCGCGCGCCAGGAGATAGCTGTCCCCCCGCTCGCGGGCGAGCGCGAGGCCCTCGCGGGCAACGACACTGGCCTCAGCGGCATCGCCGTTGAACATCTGCGCTTGGGCGAGACCGAGCAGAGCCGTAGCCTCGCCGCTTGGATCCTCGGCTTCCCGGGCCAGGGACAGCGCCTCCTGGTGGTAGCGCACCGAGTCCGCGTAGCGGGCCTGCTCGCGTGCTAACAGGCCCTTCAGGTTCAGGGCGGCAGCCAGATCGGAGGGCGCTGCCTGCTCGCGAGCGATAGTCACGGCTTCGGCGATGTGTGCTTCGGCCTCATCGTAAGCCGCCTGGTCGATCTCGAGCGTCGCCGCCCCGGCCAGGGCGTTCAGCTCGACAGGCACCGCGATGGTGCTCGCGGCAGCGCGCAGCTCGAGCGCCTCACGCAACCACCGCCGCCCCTCGCTCAGATGACCCCGCCGCTGCCAAAAGCGCCAAAGCGCACCCGCCAGGCGAAGCGCCGTCGGTCCGTCTCGTCGATCGCCCATCCACCGAAGCGCGACCTGCATGTTGTCGTGCTCGCGGTCGAGCCGCGCCAGCCACGCCGCACCGTCCGGACCACCGAGCGCGCGCGCCGCCTCTTCGGCCAGCCCGAGGTAGTACGTCGCGTGGCGTTCGCACACATCATCTGTCTCGCCGTGCGACTCCAGCTGTTCGAGCCCGTACTCGCGGAGCGTCTCCAGGACAAGGAGGCGGGGGGCATCCCCCGCGACGTCGGATCCCTCATCCGCGGGCACTGCGTTCGTCTGCAGCAAGCTGTTGTCGACCAACGTCGCCAACCCGTCGATGATCGGTGGGCACGATGGGTCTTGCCGACAGACCACCTCCGCCGCGTCGAGCGTGCCGCCACCGGCGAACACGCAAACTCGGCGGAAGAGCGCCTGTTCGGGCGCCTCCAGCAGCTCGTAGCTCCAGGCAATGGCATCGCGCATCGTCTTCTGGCGGGCGGGGAGGTCGCGACGCCCACGCTCCAGAAGCGGCAGCCGCTTCTCCACGCGTGCCAGCAGCACCGGCGGGGGCAGGAACCTGACCTTTGCGGCAGCGAGTTCGATCGCGAGGGGAACCCCGTCCAGCCGACGACAGATCTCGGCCACCGCACCCGGCGTCTGGCCTTCCATCCGCAGCTCGGCCCCACTTGCGCGCGCTAGGTCGACGAACAGCTCCACCGCCGGCGACCGCAGCAGCGACTCCGGCGCGTCCGTCGGCTCCGGCAAGACAAGCGGAGCAATTGGGTAATCGAGCCCGCCCCGCAGCTGCAGCGCGACCCGGCTAGTGACGAGCACAACCAGGCGAGGACATGCCTCCAGCAGGCGCACAATCGCCTGGCCGGCGGCGACCACGCGTTCGAAGTTGTCGAGCAACAACAGCACTTGCTTGTCGCGCAGTGACGCCGCAAGGCCGTCGTGAAGAGACGTCGCGTCGCGCTCGTCGACTCCCAGGCGGTGAGCGATCGCGGCGAGCACGAGCGCTGAGTCTTGTAGCGCCGCCAGGTCAACGAAAACGACTCCGTCGGGAAAGTGGGCGGCCATGCGGCGGGCGACCTCGATTGCCACGCGGGTCTTGCCCACGCCGCCGGGACCGGTCAGGGTCAGCAGCTGGATCTCATCGCGGCCCATGAGCTCGGCCAGCGCTGCGACGACGCTCGTGCGCCCCACCAGGCGCGTAAGCGGTCGCGGCATCGCGGATGTGGTGGGCGCACCGGCGGGGGTGGCTCGCGGCCGTGCGGCGGCGAGGAGACCCGCCCGCAGTTCAGGCGTGAGGCCGAGCGCGTCGGCGAGGAGTCCCACGGTGCCGAACCGCGGGGCACGAGCGGCGTCTCGCTCCAGGTCGCTTACCGCCTTCGGGCTCACTCGCGCGCGTTCGGCGAGCGCCTCCTGGGTGAGTCCTGCCGCAAGCCGGTGGCGCCTCAGCAGCGCCCCGAACGGGCTGACATTCGCACGCGCCATCTCGAACTACCGCCAAACGTCCAGGAAACGGCCACAACTTGGGGAGCTCTCGACATGGTCAGCGGTCTCGACATGTCGCACCATGGGACCGGTCTCAGGATCCCGACAAGGAGACGAGCGCATGTGCAGCAACCAAGAGCTGAAAGCTCGTGCCCACCGCCTCGCCGACGAAGTGTTCACCCAGGGCGATCTCGCCGTCGCCGACGAGCTCGTCGCGGCCGAGTACGTCCACCATGTCCCGGGGGACCAACCCGCACCGGGCCTGACCGGCCTCAAGGAATGGGTGACGCTCATGCATAGCGCGTTCCCTGACTTCCACGTGATCGTGGAGGACCAGATCGCCGAAGGTGACAGGGTCGTGCAGCGCATGACCGCCCGCGGCACCCACGAAGGAGAGCTCTTCGGCATCCCGCCAACCGGCACCGGCGTCTGCGTTCCGTTCATCGAGATCAATCGCGTCGGACCAGATGGGAAGTTCGTCGAACATTGGTCGTCGGTCGACCTGCTCGGCCTGCTCCAGCAGCTCGGCGCCCTTCCGACAGAACTCGAGGGAAAGCCTAGCCGCCCTCCAGACGAGGGAGAAGCGACCGTGACCAACCGCCCCATCAGCATCACCGTTTCGCCGAAGGTTGGGCGACGTGGCTCTAGGAGCCGGCCATGATCGACCAGCCCGACTTGGTCAGGGAGCGCATCGCCGCCCTCAGCGGCGTCGTCTTCGTCGTTCTCATCATGGTCCACGCCATCCTTCAGGGCAGCCCGCCCACCTTGCAGGACCCTCCCGACGAGGTGGTGCAATACCTCGCCGGCAAGGAAGGCGAGTTCAAGCTCGGCGCGTACCTGCAAGGCTTGGCAATGATCGCGTACCTGTGGTTCCTCGGCAGCCTCTGGCGCGTCTTGCGCGACTCCGAGGGTGGTCCCGGGCGCCTCTCGGTCGTCGCCGTCGGCGCCACCGCCATTCTCGTTTCACTCGTGGGGGTACACATCGCAATCCTCACCGGGCTGGCCGTGCGGGCCGACGACGGTCTCGACGCCGGCGTCGTCTCCTCGCTCTACGTGATCGCGTTCATGCTCCTCGCGCTGTCGGGATTCGCCGCCGCCGCGCTCACCGGCGCGGTCGGCGGCCTGGTCCTCCGCAACGAGTCGCTGCCGCGATGGCTAGGAGTATTGAGCTTCGTCTCCGCCGTGCTCTGGCTGCTGGCCGGTGTCGGGGCCACGACCGAGAGCGAGGCCTGGGCAGGCGTCGGATTCGTCGCGTTCGTCGTGTGGCTGGCGTGGACCGCGGCCACGAGCGTCGTCGTCGCTCAGCGGTTGGGCAAGCCCAATGTCGCCGCCAAGTGAGGTTGGGGCTGGCCTGCCCCCCGGCAGGGGAGCCACACTGCCCCTATTCGACGATCTCGAGCGCGCCCCGCGACGTAGATCGAGCCGATGAGCCGGCAGCGCGACGCCCTTGGTGGCAACTCGGGTCGCGCTGGCTGGGCGCGCGTGCGACGGTCAGGCGTCATCGACGCTGGGACGGGTCTCTCTAGCAGCGGAGCAGAACTGCGGGCGTTCGGTTAGTGGAAGTCCGCCGTGCGACGGCGCGAAACACCGGACCGCGCTACTGGGAGCTGGCGGCTACGAGCGCCTCTTGAGGCGGAACGCGACGGGTTTCGGGTAGCGGCATCATCCGCGCGAAATCCAACGCTTGGTATTTGTCGCCATTCGCGGATAGCGTCGCGACGATCCCGACCGGCCGATCCCGGCGGTAGCGCCTATTTGTCGCCGCGGCGCCGGCGCCATCGCGGGGCCTCCGAGGCCCGGTTTGTCGCCATCATCGTCGGTTCGGCGGCGACAAAGAGCAATCAGCCGCCGCATCGGGACGCCGGCTTCCCCACGATGAACGGCTACAGAGACGCGTTCGGAGCCTGACTGTCGCGCGACATCTCATCATCACCAGGGCCGGTGCCGGGCCGACCCACATACCACTGGGAAGCGACTGTCCAGCTGCGGTGCTGAAGGCGTTGCACGTACTCGCTCGACGGGGCGACCGCCACGACTGCCAAAACGGCGCCTAGGTCTGCGGCCTCGGCTTCGAGGACAGCGAGGTCTGCATCGGGTTCGAGACGCGCCAGAAGCACAGGGCCGCCAGGGTCGTAGACCGGCGGGGCGGGTCCCACGACGCCTGAAAAGCGCGTCCCCTTCACCGATCGTGGCGAGTTCGCCCCGCCGCTGGGCCGCACCTCCTTCACCCACCACTCCTCGGCGAGCTGAAGTGACGCGGCGAGAAGCATCGAGACTTTGTCGAAGTCGGCCTTAGCCGTGACGACCCGCAGCCGCGTCGCTCCTAATGCCCGTAGGGCCTGCCACGCTCCACCCACCAGCTCTCGCCCCTCGTTGGCCCACCTCGGCTGCTGGTCAACAGCGAAGTCGTCGACGACCCCCTCTTCGCCTCGGAGCTGGCCCATCAAGAAGGCGTGGTCCGTTCGAAGCCCCACGTTCGCTGGGTCTTGCAGTTGCCGCTCTAGGAAGCGGCCGTGCAGTTCAACGACGTCATTTGCGGGACGCCAGAAGACCGGCGAGTAAGAAGCGTAAACCTGCCGCCGCGCTTCCATCATCTCCGCCGCCCAAGGCACGTCGCCTACGCCCATCCACCGGACTGCCACGCCCAAGGTATACGCGACGAGCGCAGACGGCGGGGGATCGAGGCGTGATAGGCGACGGGAATGAGGTGTGCCCTGAACCGGCGCTGTTCTCCTGGCCGTCGTGCGGCAGCGCACCTACCAACGCGAGCGCGCTGTAGTCGGCGCCGCAAGCCGCCGGTCCTCGACCGGCACAGTGATCCGTTGCGCTGAGCGGCGGCGCAGCGACGCTCGTTGTGGTCCCGATAGAACCGTCCGAATTGACACCCGGGTCAGGGGCGTCATGCGGTACGGACAGCGAGGCATCGAAGCTCGCGCACCGCTCGGCGCCAATGGCGACAAATACCAAGCGTTGGATTTCGCGTCGTTGATGGCGCCACCCCGGTTTAGCAGCGTCGAGCCGAGCGTAGAGCGCCCCTTCCAAGGCGAGAGCGGAAGCCGCGACGGCTCCGCGCTCTACGGCCCGAAGGTCTGTCTGAGTTACACCGCGGCGATCTCCCGCACCTCGGTCAGTCGGATGCGATTGCCGGATGGGTCTCGGAAGGACGAGGAGATCCCGAAGGGGCGCTCCGAGGGCTCCTCGCTGAACTCTACGCCGCGGCGTCTTAGCTCCTCATAAGATGCTTGGAAGTCCTCGGTGGTTAGGAACA
Organism: uncultured Solirubrobacteraceae bacterium; assembly: GCA_902806175.1. GTDB lineage: Bacteria > Actinomycetota > Thermoleophilia > Solirubrobacterales > Solirubrobacteraceae > CADCVQ01. The sequence continues at coordinate 3,187 of CADCVQ010000039.1, read as the reverse complement.
TCGTTCCCGCGAATCCCATGGCCATTAGGCCCCGCAGGTGGTCGGCGATCTCGGGGTCCATCACCGGCGGGCCGGGGATGGGGACGAGCACGACGGCGAGATCGGGCTGCTTGGGCGGCCCTACGGTGAGCCAGCGGAAATTGCCCATCTCGGCCATCGTCACGTCGTCGCGGACCTCCATGCCGAGCCTCTGGGTGTAGAACTCGAGCGCCTCGTCTTGGTCGCGCACCCACTGCTGGACGGTTCCGATCGTGAACATCGAGGCTCCTCCTCGGTCCGGTTGAACAGTTGCAAGCCACGCTACTGCCTTCAGAACCGCCGGACGGTGCTCGCAGTGGACGAAACACAACGTCCTTGCGCCTGACGACAGCACTGCTCCTTCGAGGCACAAGGGGCGCTCTCCAGCCGGCGACGCCGTCGCCGACGGCTTCCGCGCTCGGAGGCCACGAGGGACCACCGCGCAGGGGTCGGTGGAGGTTCCCGAGCGGTTACGTTGATCAACGGCTCGATCACGTCATTGCACGCCGAGCTCGACGGTGAGGGTCCGCGTGGTGGTGTCGAGCGTTGCGGTGGTGCCAAGCGGGACGGTCGGCGGGTGCGCGCCGTGGCCGATCGGCAGGCCTCCGAGCACGGGGACGCCGAGGGCACCAAGCCGGTCGTACAGGAGGTCGACGATCGACCATTTGCCCGCGTGTTCTTCGGCGGAGCGGATGAACTGGCCGACGGCCACACCTCTGAGGCCCTCAAGGCAGCCCGCCTCGAGCAGCTGCGTCACGGTCCGGTCAATCGCACCGATGTACTTGTCGACGTCTTCGATCAGCAAGATCGCGCCGTCAAAGCTCGGACACGCCCATCCCACCGACCGCCCGATGGTGTCGAAGTTGCCGCCCATCAAGACCCCGGTCGCGCGGCCTCCGATGAGGACCTTCGCCGTGAGCTCATCGGGGTCTTGGTGAACGGTCAGCACCTCGCGCTGCATGAGTGCCGCTGCGGCGCATCGTCGCGCCCTACGATCGGTGGCGCGTGCAGCAGATCGACCGGGCGCGACGCGGACTCGCAGCGGCGTCGGCGCTGATCGGTGATGAGATGACGCGCTGGCTCGGTCGCGTCCTCGGCGATCTCGCCGACGATCTGCAAAGGCTGCCAGGCCCGGCGATCGTCCACGGTGACCTGTGGCACGAGAACATGCTTGTGCGCGGTTCGCGGCTGACCGCGGTGCTCGACTGGGAAGCGGCGCGGCGGCGAAGCGATAGCGGCTGCTGCTTCGCCCTGCAGGGAGCAGTCTCATCGAGCTCCGCGAGATGCGGCTAGCCGGTCCCTCAGCGGGACACCTAGTTGCCACCGGCGCGCTTGACGACCGACCTGCTCCGACTCATGCTGCGGGGCGGGGCGCCTTGTCGCCCCGCTTCCTCAGCTTGACGCCGCGCCGAGAGGCCTGGCACTGCCTATGCGACGTGACCCGATCGTGATCTCGCCCTACGACGCGGCATGGGTGCACGCGTTCGAGGTCGAGCGCGATCAGATCACGCCTGTTCTTGAACCTTGGCTGGCCCGTGACATCGCGCACGTCGGCAGCACATCGATCCCGGGCATGGCCGCCAAGGCCATCATCGACATGGTCGCGGTCGTGCACTCCATGGACGGGTTCGAGGCGGTCGTGGACCCGCTTCGCGCGCTCGGGTGGGTGCACGCTCCAGAGCCTGACCAGGCACAGCCGTTTCGATCCTTCTGCACGCCAGACATCGCTCAGCGGACCCACCACCTCCATGTCTTCGAGAAGACGTCTGATAGCTGGCGCGACCTGCTCGCGTTCCGGGACTATCTGCGCGCGCATCCCGGGTTCGCAGCGGCATACGCTTCGCTCAAGCGTGAGCTGGCTTCGCAACACGGCAGCGACCCCAACCGCCGCGAGCCCTACCGCGTCGGCAAAGCCACGTTCATCCAAGAGGTAACGGCCCTGGCGAGCCGCAGCTCCTCCGCATAGCGCGCACCGCGCGCCCGTCGCCCCTGCGACGGTTTGTATCCGTCCGGAAGGGACCATCGGCCGTCCGCTACGTAACCGCCAGCGGGAGCGAGGCGGGCTTGTGCTTTCGTGCCAACTCCGCGTCTATTGCGGGACGCACCCTGGCATCCCTTCAGCAGCCGAAATCGCGGCCGAAGGCGGCGCTCGGTTGGCCGCGTGAAGCGTCTCGATAGGGGCCGATAGGTTCCGCGAGATGTCGGCCGATCAGGAACGGCGGTGGCGCCGCGCGCAGCAGATCGTCGAGCACGCGTGGCGCGATCTGCCGGCGTATGACAGGCATCTGCTGCAAAGCATCGGCGCGTCTCAGTGGCTGATCACGACAGAAGCGACCGGGCGAGCCGTCGACGATCTGCTGCGTTCGGCGGGCTATGAGCGCTTGAGCGAACGCGCGGTTCGTGACCTCAACGCCGCGGCTGGTGTCTGGATCGCCGAGCTGCGGCTGGTGGTCATCAGCGCCGCGCACGAACCGCTTGCTGAGCTCGACGACCGCACCTATGAAGCGATGCTTGCCCGCGTCGCCTGGCACGAATGGGCACACGCCCTGTCTGTCGTGCGCGCCACACGCGAGGACGTCGCGGCCGGAGAACGCCTCCTTGACCTCGCGCCGTCTGGCATACGCGACTTCGTCCGCCGCGGCGGCTACCGTCGTTCGGAGTACACGCATGAACTCGTCGCCGAGATCTACGCTCTGCTCATGTCACGCCGGCGTCGCGGCCAACCCGGGCAGCCTCCGTGGCTTCACGACGAGATCTACAACCTTGTCAGGAGGGTGAGCGGTTGGAGCGAGTAGAGCCCCCGAAGGGCTACATCCTCAGCAACAAAGATGACGTCAGCGAGATCATGGCCGTTGAGGCCGAGCTCCTACGCAGCGAGGGCATCGACCCGACATGGCCAGGCTTTCAGGATCCCGCCGACCAGCCGGACAACGACAGGCAATAGCCGCCCGGGCGCTGCAAGCCGCCGCGGCGTCCCCAGAGACGAACCACTACCGGACGCGGCGACGGCGCTGCCTGCGGCACGCGCTCGACGTCGGCTGCCCGGGCGGCGATCGTCGATGATGAGGACCGGGCCGTGACCGTCGTCGAAGTCCTGGGATGCGCGTCAGGACAGACCGAGAGGTGGCAACGTGACGGATGGACAGACATCGGATCGCAGCGCCGCGCT
>CADCVQ010000038.1 GCA_902806175.1 uncultured Solirubrobacteraceae bacterium | reverse complement strand
GGGCAGCGCTTCGGCGTGGCGGCGACGTCGCGTGCCTCGTTTGCGGTGCACAACACGCGCGCCGACGTCGACGCGTTCGTCGACGGCCTCAACGACGTCAGAAAGATCTTCGGCTGACCATGGACTCGATCTACCGCGAAGAGATCCTCGAGCACTACAAGCGCCCGCACAACTGGGGCCACCTCGACCCGTTCGACCTCACCTTCAAGGACTCAAATCCGCTCTGCGGCGACGAGCTGACCGTCGAGATCAAGACGACGGACGACGGCAAGATCGCCGACCTGCGGTTCTCCGGCCACGGCTGCGCGATCAGCCAGGCATCGGCGTCGATGACCTCCGACGAGATCAAGGGCATGACGATCGACGAGCTGATCAAGCTCGACCGCGAATATGTCCTGGACCTGCTCGGTATCAAGATCTCGGCGACGCGGATGAAGTGCGCACTGCTGACGCTGAAGGTGCTCAAGGGCGCCGCGCTGGGCAAGCCGGTCGACTGGGAGCCCGAGACGCCGCCCAGCGAGGCCGAGGGTGGCGTCGAGCGCCACCCGACCGACAGCGATCACCTGTAGGAACGCGCCAACGGCGCACGCTCATTGGGCCGTATTTCGGTACATAGCGCTCGGCCAGTGAATGCTGACAAATATTCAGCAAACCGTGCAATCTGCCGATAGTGTGCGCACGGGAGCATTGAGCATGACGCCGTTCTAGGTAGGGGACCGGGATCAAACCGGGCGCCCCAAGCGCGTAGCGCCACCTGAATTCTCCGGACACCATTCGCGACGAGCTTCGTCGCAGTAGGAGTGACCGTCTTCATGTCCGACCAGCTGACCCCCAGGTCCGACCGCCGTCTGCGCGCGGTCTCAGCAGTGGCGCTCGCGCTCGCGATGACGCCGCTGCTCGCAGGCGGCGCCTTCGCCGCCTCGCCGGTGCCGCTCGGTACCGCCGACTCGTTCGCCGTCCTTGCCGGCTCGACGATCACCAACACCGGCCCGACGACGATCACGGGCGACATCGGGCTGTGCTGCACGGGCCTTGCGACCCCCGGCTTCGGCTCGGTGACGCAACCGGCGGGAGCGCGCTACGTCGGTCCGGGGACGGTTGCGGCGACGGCGCAGGACGATCTTGACGTCGCCTACGCAAACGCCGCGGGCCAGGCCGTCACGAACATCGTGCCGGTCGACCTGTCGCTCACCGGCACGCCGGCCAACCCGCTGCGCCCCGGCGTCTATCAGTCCACATCACGCGGGGCCTTGCAGATCAACACCGGCCTGACGCTCGACTTCCAGGGTGACCCCAACGCCGTCTTCGTCTTTCAGGGCACGACGCTCATCACGGCGGTGGGCGCCGGCGGATCGGTGAACATCGTCAACGGCGGCGCCGCGCCGAGCAGCTGCAACATTTACTGGCAACTCGCCGATGCCACGCAGGGCGTCACGCTCGGAACCAGCAGCGCGTTCAAGGGCACGACGATGTCGCTCGGCGCAAGCGTCCTGGGCACCGGCGCGACGGTCGAGGGCCGGATCCTGACGCGGCGCTCCATGGCCGTCACGCTCGACAGCAACACGATCACGCGAACCGGGTGCTTCGCCCCGCCCGCGGGCGGCGGTGGTACCGGCGCGACGCCGGCGACGTCGACGCCGACGCCGGTCAGCCCGCAGCCGACGAGCCCGACGCCGACGAGCCCTGCCGCGCCGACGTCCACGCCGACGCCGGTGAGCACGCCCCCGCGGCCCGCTGCGCAAGCCACCATGCGCCCGGGGATTGCGCGCGTGTCCGGTCCCAGCGCCGCGGTACGGCGCCCGTTCACGGTCTCCGTGACGGGACGCTCGATCAGGAGCGTCGTCTTCTACATCGACGGCCGGCGCGTCGGCGCCCGCTATGCCAGGCCGGGACGCAGGAAGTTCAACCTGACGATCGACCCTCGCGGGCAGACCCGGCGTGTGCATCGGGTGACGGCGCGCGTGACGTTCGCGCCCGCCTCCCGGACGCCGCGCACCGAGTTGACGCTGACCTACCGCCGGCCGCCGGCGACGGCGATTCCGCCGCGGTTCGCCGGCTGAGCGGATGCGACGTTGCGTGAGGGTGGCGGTCGCCTGCGCGCTCGCCGGCGCGTGCGCTGCGCCACCCGCGTCGGGCGCGACCTCCGCGGCGGATTCGCGGGCGGTGCGGCCGATCGGCGCCAACGGTACGCTCGGCGACGAGCGGCTGTCCGACGAGCGCCGGGTCACCCGCTACGCCGGCGCGGTGGCGCGCGCAGCGGTACGACACAAGCCGAGCACGCGATCGGCGCGGGTCGGGCGCCTGCGCTACCTCACCGAGGACGGGCCGTTTGAGGTCTACCCCGTCCTGGAGAGCCAGGTCGACGCGGCTGGGCGCACATGGCTGCGCATCCGCCTGCCGATGCGGCCCAGCGGCCGCACCGGCTGGGTGCAGCGCAACGACCTCGGGACGCTGCACGCGGTCCGCACCATGTTGCGGGTCAACCGCGGGACGCTGCGCGCCACGCTGTACCGCGACGGACGCCGCATCTGGTCCTCGCCGATCGGCGTCGGCACCGCCGCCACGCCGACGCCCGCGGGGAACTTCTGGATCCGCAGCCGCCTGCGCGGGCTTGGCAGCCCGGTGTACGGGCCCTACGCATTCGGCACCGCCGCCTACTCCGTGCTGAGCGACTGGCCGGGCGGCGGCGTCATCGGCGTGCACGGCACCGACCAACCCGAGCTCATCCCCGGCCGCCCCTCGCACGGCTGCATCCGCGTTCCCAACGCCGCGATCACGCGCCTGTGGCAGTTGATGCCGATCGGCACGCCGGTGCAGATCGTCTGACGCACATCGATCGAAGCGGTTCGGACGTTGCTTGGGGCGGCGGGCCGTCCTAGCACGCATCGCACGAAGGCGGCTACACTTCGAAGTGCAAATCCGAGCGCCGCGGCAGGGATTGCGAGCTCGGGCTCTTCTATGGCTGAGATCCTCGACATCTGCCCAGTCTCCGAGCTTCCGCCCGGCGCGTCGCGCGTGGTCGAGTGGGAGGACCTCGAGATCGGGATCTTCAACTGCAACGGCGAGCTCCTCGCGATCGAGGACCGTTGCTCGCACGACGACGGTAACCTCGCCGACGGCGAGTTCGACCCGCAGCGGTGCACGGTCGAGTGCCCGCGCCACGGGTCGCTGTTTGACCTGCACACCGGCAAGCCGGTGACGCTGCCCGCCTACGTTCCGATCGACACGTTCGAAGTCCGCGTCGAGGACGACATGATCAAGCTGGAGGTTGAGTAACCGAATGGCAACTCCCGAGACCATCGCCGAGCAAGAGGGCCTGCAGGGCATCAACGCCGACTACACGGAGAAGTACGGCTTCCACGACGCCGAGAACTATCTCTACAAGGCCCCCAAGGGCCTGTCGAAGGAGCTCGTCGAGAAGATCTCCGAGTTCAAGAGCGAGCCGCAGTGGATGCTCGAGTTCCGCCTCAAGGCACTCGAGCACTTCCTCGCGCGCCCGATGCCCACGTGGGGCTCGCCGCACCTCGCCGAGGTCGACTTCGACAACATCCACTACTTCGTGCGCGCGTCCGAGAAGGCCGAGCGCTCCTGGGACGACGTGCCCGAGGACGTCAAGAAGACCTTCGACCGCCTGGGAATCCCCGAGGCCGAGCGCAAGTTCCTCGCCGGCGTCGGCGCGCAGTACGAGTCCGAGGTCGTCTACCACCAGATCAACGAGCAGCTCGAGGCGCAGGGCGTGATCTTCATGGACATGGACACGGGCCTGCGCGAGCACGAGGATCTCGTCCGCGAGTACTTCGCGACGATCATCCCGGCAAACGACAACAAGCTCGCCGCGCTCAACAGCGCCGTCTGGTCGGGCGGCTCGTTCGTCTACGTGCCGCCGGGCGTGCACATCGAGATGCCGCTGCAGGCCTACTTCCGCATCAACACGGAGAACATGGGCCAGTTCGAGCGCACGCTGATCATCGCCGACGAGGGCTCCTACGTGCACTACGTCGAGGGCTGCACGGCGCCGACGTACTCGTCGGACTCGCTGCACTCCGCCGTCGTCGAGCTGATCGCCAAGCCGGGCGCGCGGATCCGCTACACGACCGTGCAGAACTGGTCGACGAACGTCTTCAACCTCGTCACCAAGCGCGCGATCGCCGAGCGTGACGCGACCGTCGAGTGGGTCGACTGCAACCTCGGCTCGAAGCTGACGATGAAGTACCCGTCGGTGTACCTCACCGGCGAGCGCGCGCACGGCGAGATCCTGTCGATCGCCTTCGCCGGCGCCGGCCAGCACCAGGACGCGGGCGGCAAGATCGTCCACGCCGCGCCGAACACGACGTCGAACATCTTCGCGAAGTCGATCTCCAAGGACGGCGGGCGCGGCTCCTACCGCGGGCTGCTCGAGGTCGCCAAGGGCGCCCACGGGTCGAAGTCCAAGGTCGTCTGCGACGCGCTGCTGCTCGACGACCACTCGCGCTCGGACACCTATCCGACGATCCGCATCGGCGAGGACGACGTCAACGTCGGACACGAGGCGACCGTCTCGAAGGTCGGCGAGGAGCAGCTCTTCTACCTGACGAGCCACGGCCTCGACGAGGAAGAGGCGTCCAAGCTCATCGTCAACGGCTTCATCGAGCCGATCGTCAAGGAGCTGCCGATGGAGTACGCCGTCGAGATGAACCGGCTCATCGAGTTGCAGATGGAGGGCTCAATTGGCTAGTCCCGTTGCGTCGACGGCGACGGAACCGGCTTGGCTGACGGCGCGCCGTGAGCGCGCCGTCGCGCTGACCGGGTCACTGCCGCTGCCCTCCTTTCGCGGCAACCCCGGCTGGGAGTTCACCTCGCTGAAGAACGTCGACCTCGACGGGTACCTCACGCCGGAGGCCGAAGCCGTCGACGTCGACCCCGCCGGCTTCGGCGTCTTCGAGACGCCCGCCGGCGCCGTCGTGCTCGAGCAGGTCGATCATGTCTTCGCCGATCCGCTGGAGCCGGCGCCCAACGGGGCGCTCGTCATGTCGCTGTCGGCCGCGGTCGCGCAGCACCCCGAGCTCGTCGAGCAGCATTTCGGCTCCGTCGTCGCGGCCGACAACCCGTTCGTCGCGCGCAACGAGGCCGCCTGGCAGGGCGGCGCCTTCGTCTACGTCCCGCGCGGCGTCGTGCTCGAGGCGCCGATCGTCGTGACGGTCGTGCAGTCCCAGCCGCAGACGGCGCTGCACTGGCGCACGCTGGTCGTCCTCGAGGAGGGCGCGCAGGCCGAGGTCTGGGAGCAGTACGTTTCGGCTGACGAGGGCCAAGACGCACTGCTGAACCTCGTCACGGAGCTCTCCGTCGGCCCCAACGCGAACCTGCGCTTCGTGAGCGCCCAGGGCCTCAGCGAGAAGGCGTGGGTCTTCGGCTCGCAGCGCTGTGTCGTGCAGCGCGACGGCGCGGTCGACTGGATCGCGCTCGGCTTCGGCTCGGGCAACGGGCGCGTCGCGATGGACACGCAGCTCGCCGGCAAGGGCGCCGACGCGAAGGTCACGGGGGCGTACGCAACCCACGCCCGCCAGCACCTCGACTACGCGACGACGCAGGAGCACGCGGCGCCGAACACGACCTCCGACCTCGCCTTCCGCGGGATCCTCGACGGGCGCTCGAGCACGGTCTGGTCGGGGATGATCAAGGTCGACCCCGGCGCGCAGCAGATCGACGCGTTCCAGGAGTCGCGCAACCTGCTGCTCACGAAGAAGGCACACGCCGACTCGATCCCGGGCCTGGAGATCCTCGCCAACGACGTGCGCTGCACGCACGCCGCGGCGATCGCGCAGATCGACCCCGAGCAGCTGTACTACCTGCGCTCGCGCGGCCTGTCCCTGGAGGACGCCAAGCGGCTGGTCATCGAGGGCTTCCTCGAGGCGACCGTCGAGCGCTTCGAGCCGGGCTTCGTCCGCGAGGCGATCGCGGGCGCGCTGGAGCGCCGGCTCGAGCTCGTGCTCGGCTAGTGACGGCCCACTAGTCCCGGCGGCTGCGCGTCACGCCGACCCCATGACGCGCGGGTCGTACAGCCGGTAGGCGTCGGCGCGCGCCCGGCCGTGGGTTCCGCGCCCGCCCATTCCGGTACAACGCCTGCATGGAGCCGTGGATCGCAGAGGGCGCCGAACGGATCGCCGCTCGCGCCGAGCAGGATCTCGAGCGCTTCGTGGCGGTCTCGTCGCCGTCGGGCGACGTAGCGGGCGCCGACGCGGCCTTCGCGGTCGCGCAGTCGCTCGCGCCCGCCGCGGCGCAGGCCGAGCGCCCGCCCTGCTCGTCCGCCGACCACGCCGCCGACCTCATCCTCACGCTGCCGGGCAGCGGCACGGCCCGGGTGTTGCTGCTCGGGCACGTCGACACCGTCCACTCGCACGACGATCACCGCGCGCTCGAGCGCGACGGCAACCGGCTGATCGGTTCGGGCACCGTCGACATGAAAGGCGGCGACGTGCTCGCGCTCGGCGTCCTGCGCGAGCTCACGCGCCGCACGCAGGACTTCGAGCAGGTGGCGCTGCTGCTCGTCTGCGACGAGGAGTGGCGCGCCGGCGAATTCGTCCACACGCAGCGCTTCGCCGGCTGGGATGCGTGCCTGTGCTTCGAGGGAGGTGAGCTGACCGCCGACGGCGACGAGGGCGTCGTCGTGCGGCGCAAGGCCGCCGGTACGCTGCAGGTCCGCGCTCATGGGCGCTCGGCGCACTCGGGGTCGGCGCCTGACAAGGGCGCCAACGCGCTGCTGGCGCTCGCCAGCGCCGCGCAGGCCGTGGCAGCACGTCACGACCCCGCCGGGTCGGCGCACCTGACGGCCGTGCCGACGGTCGTGCAATCCGGCGAGGCGTTCAACGTCGTGCCTGCCGCGGGCGTGCTGCTGTGCGACCTGCGCGCCGACGAGCTTGCGACGTTCGACACCGTCCTCGACGGGCTTCCCGCAAGCGTCGACGGCGTGCGCCTGGAGAGCGCACTGCTGCGCCGCTGGCCCGGGATGGACTCCGGCGCGCTCACCGCAACGATGCTCGCGGCGGCCGGCAGGCGGCTCGGACGCCCGATCGTCGGCACCGCGCGCGGCGGGGCGAGCGACGCGAGCTACATGGCGCCGGTGATCGGGATCACGATCGACGGACTCGGACCGCTCGGCGGGGGCGCCCACACGCCCAACGAACACGTCCTCGCGCAGTCGCTGCGAACGCGCGCCGAGGTGGCGCTGGCCGTCGTCGACGCCGTCCTCGCGTAGCTACTGCGCACACGATGCTTGGGAATTATGAACCCAGACATGCATTCGTCGTGAACGTGCGCTAGGGTTCCGCGGGTCAGTGACCAAAGCCGAATCCGCGCCGAGCTATCGGCGTGGAGCGGGGGAACCACTTGGGGCGCGCCAAAGCGCCTCGGGGGCGAATCGCCGTCTTGCACGGCATAGCGCTGCTCTTTCTGCGCGAGCCCGTCAGCTAACCCCGCAGGCACCCGAAGGAGAAGGGGTCAAGCCGCGTGAAGTCGTTGTGCCGTCTGAGCCTGTGCGTTTTCGCTGCCGTGCTGCTCGTTCCCGCGCAGGGCGCGTCGGCGAAGAAGCGCAGCTTCAGCCTCGGCGAAAGGACGTTGAAGCAGGGTCACAAGGGCAAGGACGTCAAGTCCCTGCAGCGCTATCTGACGCGCGCCGGCGTCCGGACCGGCGCCGACGGCGTCTTCGGCAGCGGCACGGAGCGCGCGGTGCGCCTGTTCGAACTCGTGCAGCGGCGCAAGGTCGACGGGGTCGTCTCGCGCAACGACGTCGACGTGCTCAAGGACGTCGCCCGCAACGGCGGGGCCGTCGCATCGGCAGCCACGACCGGTGGTGCCCTGCCCAAGAACCTCAGGCCCAAGAGGCCGCCAAAGGCCGCTGCCGCCACGCCGCCGGCGTCACCCCCGACGGCGCTTGGGCCCGGCATGACCGCGACCGTCAACGCCGAGGGCTACGCGGTCGCGCCGGCGCAGGCGCCTCCCGCCGTGCAGGCGGTGATCGCGGCCGGCAACGTGATCGCCCGCAAGCCCTACATCTACGGCGGCGGCCACGGCAGGTGGGAGGACGCGGGCTATGACTGCTCCGGCTCGGTCTCCTACGCGCTGCACGGCGGCGGCCTGCTCGAGCAGTCGATGCCGTCCGGGGGCTTCATGAACTGGGGCGACGCCGGCGCCGGGCAGTGGATCACGACCTACGCCAACGGCGGCCACATGTACATGGTCGTGGCGGGACTGCGCTTCGACACGAGCGGACGCAAGGATGCCGGCACGCGCTGGCAGGCGGACATGCGCCCGGCGAGCGGCTACAGCGTTCGCCACCCGCCCGGCCTGTAGGCAGCAGCGCGGGCCGGACCTGCCGCGCTGCGTGCCGCCAGGCAGGTAGCGTGCGCGACGAGGTGCGATCACGGAAGTGTGCATGTCACGGATGACGCGCGGGCGCGCAGGCATCGCGGTCGCCGTGGCCGGCGCGTCCGTGTTCGCTGCGCCCCCGCCCGCAGCCGACGCGCGCGTCGCGCTCGTCGCGAGCGGCACCCGCGAGCTGCCGCTGCTCGACGTCTCGACCGACCGCGTGGTCGCCCGGATCGCGCTGCCGGGACCAGGCCGCGCGGTCGCTGTCTCAGGTGACGGCACGCGCGGATTCGTGGCCGCCGGGTCGGCGATCGTCGCACTCGACGTCAACGAGCGCCGCGAGGTCGCGCGTCGCACGCCCGGCAGCGCCACGATCCGCGGCCTCGCGGTCACGCGCGACGGCCGCCGCCTGTACGTGGTGCAGGGCCGTCGCCTGCGGGTCCTGCGCAGCGACACGCTGGCGCTGCTCGGCGCCGTCGCGCTCGGCGGCCGCGGCGGTGCGATCGCGCTCGGGCGCGACGGCCGGCTGGCCGCCGTCGTGCTCGCCGGTGGTCGGGTCGCATTCGTCGACACCCGCGGCCGGCGCCTGCTGCGGCGCGTGACGCTGCCGGGGGCGACAGGCGTGGCCGTCGCGCCCGACGGGCGCACGCTCGTCTCGGCCCGCGGCAGCCTGCGGATCATCGCGCGCGGCGCGCGCAGCGCGCAGGACCGGCCGATCCGGCTGCCGCGCGGCGCCGGCGGGCACCTCGCACTGTCACCCGGTCGCT
>CADCVQ010000037.1 GCA_902806175.1 uncultured Solirubrobacteraceae bacterium | reverse complement strand
GGGGGCGGCGGGCGCAGGTCCCGGGGTCTCGCCAGTCGATGGGCCGAGCGGCGCAGGAGGAGGAGGCGGCGGCGGCGGCGGCGCAACGGTGAGCGCCACCGGGCACGCAGCGCCGCCCGCGCCCAGATCGACGCGCGCGATCGACGCGGGCGGCTCGTCGTCGCCGATGTCCGCGCGAGCGCAGTGACCCAGCCGCCCGTCGGCCCCGTTGCCCCAGCAGCGCACGCCGCTGTCGTCCAGGCGTGCGCACGTGTGATAGATCCCGGCGGCGACCGCCGTGGCGGTGCGTCCCGCGCCGAGGTCGACGGCCGGCAACGAGCCCGGCGTCTCGTTGTCGCCGACCGACGCGAGGCTCGCGTACCCGAGCTGCCCGAACAGACCCGAGCCCCAGCAGCGCACCGTGCCGTTGTCGAGCACGGCGCACGTGTGCTCACCGCCGGAACTGATCGCGATCGCGGTACGCCCCGTGCCGAGGTTGACCGGCGCGACGGATCCGGGCGCCTCGTTGTCGCCGATCGAGATCGTGTTCCCGGTGCCGAGCTGCCCGGTGTCGTTCAGCCCCCAGCAGCGCACGCTGTTGTCGTCGAGCACCGCGCAGGTGTGTGAGGCGCCGGCGGTGATCGCCCTCGCGGTGCGCCCCGTGCCGAGGTTGACGGGCTGCGCGACCTGGCTCGGATCCAGGACGGCGGCGGTGGCGCCGTAGCCGAGCTGCCCGTTGCCGCCGAGGCCCCAGCAGCGCACCGTGCCGTTGTCAAGCAGCGCGCAGGTGTGGCCGAGGCCCGCGGTTATCGCCGTCGCGTCGCGGCCGCCGAGGTTCACCGGACCCGCCTGCCCGGGATCCTCGGTGTCGCCGACCGACGGCGGCGCGCTGCCATTCGGGCCGGGACCGTAGCCGAGCTGCCCGAACTCGCCGAGGCCCCAGCAGCGCACGTCACCGTTGTCGAGCAGCGCGCAGGTGTGGTTGCCGCCGGCGGTGATCGCGGTGGCCGTCCGTCCGGCGCCGAGGTTCACGGGTCCGACGGAGCCCGGCGTCTCGTTGTTGCCGATCTGGTTTCTGTTGCCATAGCCGAGCTGGCCCTCGTTGCCGTAACCCCAGCAGCGCACGCTGCCGTTGTCGAGCACCGCGCAGCTGTGATAGTCGCCGGCCGCGAGCGCCTGCGCCGTTCGACCCGCGCCGAGATCGACGGGCCCGGCCGAGGCGGGGGTCTCGTCGTCGCCGATGACGCTCGTGTTGCCGTAGCCGACCTGGCCATCGCCGCTGAAGCCCCAGCAGCGCACAGGCAAGCTTGCGGACGCCGTCAGCGGGCCGGGGGGAGCAACCAACGCGCAGGAGTGGTACACGCCCGCGGCGACCTGGGCCACCGGAGCAGGCGTGGCCTGGGAGGACTGGCCGGCGGGGGCGCCGGCCGGAAGCATGACCGCGACGACCGCCAGTACGACCAGCGCTCCGCAGATGGGTGTGACGCGGGGACGGCGACTGCGACGAGACGGGGCTGAGCGCGCTGTCGAGGAGACCGGCACGCGCGCCAGGCTACAGAAGCGCAGGCAAGAAAGTGCTACTCGCCATCCATCTATAGGTTAGGGTCAGCTAGCCGCAGCGCTACGGCGGCATGTACCGGGAGAATCTGAGAAGGGGAGAGTGAGCTGTGGGTCAGTCCAGATTGCGTCGTTGCGGCATCCTGGTAGGCGCCATGCTGCTGTCGCTGGCAGCCGTCGGAGCCAGCACCGCGCCGGCCGCGCTGCCACCGGGCTATCAGGTCCAGCGCATCGAGTCGCCGCTGCCGACCGCCAACGCCGGCTTCGGCAACTCGAGCATCTCGATCGGCGACACCAACGCCGACGGCAGGGAAGACTTCGTCGTCATGCAGTTCAACGGCAGTTTCGCCGGCGTTGCCGGCTTCGAGAACGCGGGCACCATCTGGCTGTTCAGCGGCGCGACCGGCGAGGTCCTGCGCAACGTCAACGTCGGCGACGGAGGCGGCACGCGCGGCAACACCGGTGCCGACAACCACATCGGCCGGATGACCGACATCGGCAGCTGCGCGAACGCTCCGGCGCAGGTCGCAGGCCAGGTGGGGCCGACCTGTGCGAGCGCGACCGTCGGCCCGCCGGATGGCGTCAACGAGATCCTCATCGGCCTCGGCGGCGTCGACGTCGGCGGCGTCCCCGACGTCGGCCGGGCCTACGTTCTCGACGGCAGGACGCTCGCGATCCTCAAGAGGATCGACATGCCGGCCGCGGATCGGGCGCTGATCGCGGCGCGCATCTCAGAGAACCCGCTGCCCGCGGTCGCTACGGCCGCGAACCCCGTCAGGGGCGGCTTCGGGCGCACGGTGACCAATCCTCGCGGTCTACCGCCATGTGCCGGCAACTCGGGCATCGGGCCGTGCCTGACCAGCGCGGCGATGCCCGCGAGCGTGCGGACCGGCGACTTCGACGGTGCCGGCGGCGTCGGTGATGTGGTCATCGGCGCCAATGCCTTCCCCGAGACCGGCGCGACCGCCCATCCCGAATCGCATTGCGCCAGGACGGCGGGTACGGCCACGTGTGTCGCCGCGGGTCGCACCTACATCTACCGCGGCGAGGAGATCGCGGGCTCCAACCCGGCGGAGATCCTCGACGGCGCGGGTGCCGGCGAGACGCCGCCGAGGATCCTCAAGAACATCGCGGCGCAGACCGACGACTCGTTCTTCATCGCGGGACGCCCGGAGAACTTCGGCCATTCGCAGATGCCGGTCGGCGATGTCGGAACGTGCACGCAGCCCGGTATCGCTCCGGGCGAGCGCTGCCTCGCGGCCAATCGCACGATCGTCCAGGACGGCAAGCCGGACTTCGTCGTCTCGGCCCAGCGGGCGGACATCCCGATGTTCGACCCCGATCCGCAGTACTTCGAGGCGGGCCTCGCCTTCCTGTACGACGGCGCGACCGGCGCGCTGCTGTACGTCTACAACAACCCCGAGCCTGTTTCCAATGCCTTGTTCGGCTTCAACACAGGCCAGCAGTTCGCGGTCGGAAACCTCGGTGACACGGCGCTTCCCGATGTGGTCCTGGCCGGGTTTCAGCATGCGCAGAACAAGGCGCAGTCGGGCCGGGCGTACGTGTTCAGCGGAAACTTCACGCAGAACTTCATCGTGTTCGCCCAGATGGACGACCCGACACCCAACACCTTCGGGCGCTTCGGCAACCCGACGGAGGGCGCGGGCGAGCTCGTGGGCGGGTCGCAGGTCGGCAACGAGGTGATGGTCGGCCAGTTCTCCGCCGTCCAGACAGCCAACAAGGAGGACACGTCGTTTGACGTGACCATCATGAACCCGGCCAACAACCAGCCCCTGCAGGTGATCTCCGATCCCGACGCCCAGCCCGAGAGCGGCTTCGGCAGCAAGCTGTTCCCGATCGGCGACCTCAACGCGGACGGATTCCTGGACTTCGCCGTTTCGTCGGTGCGCTGGGACGGCGGGACGCCGTCGATCCTCGACGTGGGGCGCCTGTACCTGTTCCGCAGCGACCCCAACGCGGTCGTTCCGACGCCTCCGGGTCCGCCCGCGGGCCCGCCCGGACCGGCCGGTAGCCCCGGCGAGCCGGGGAGCCCCGGCCCGGCCGGTAGCCCGGGTCCGGCCGGCCCCGCGGGCGGCGGCGGTGGTGGCGCGGGCGTAGCTCTGGCCGGACGCACGGTCGATCTCGACGCATCGCGCACGTCGGTGCGGCGCAGCGGCACCGTCCGGCTGCGCGGAGCCGTCGAGGCGTTCGCGAACGCCGCGGCATGCGAGCCGGGCCAGTCGGTCCAGCTGCAGCGGCGCGCACTGCGCGGGACGCGCTTCACGACGTTCCGGACGGTCAGGACCAGCAGCCGGGGCACGTTCCAGTCGCCGTTCATCAGGGTGACGAGCACGACGCTGTTCCGCGCCCGGGTGCTGCCGTCCGACGCCTGTACGGGCGCCCAGTCGGCGCGCGAGCGGGTGTCCGTCGCGGCATCGCGTCGCAGCGCGCGCAGGACCGCGCGCTAGCTCGGGCAGGCGCCGGTTGCGCGGGCTGGGTCTCGTCGAACGCGACGAGGCCCGGCCGCGCAGCCGCGCGGACCGCTTGATCGAGAGCCGTGCCCCCAAAATGCGGACCCGCCGCGCGCGGCTCCGCGGCAGGTTGCATCGCGCACCTTACACTCGCGCGATGGCGCCTGCGCGTGACGTATTCTCGGCAACCGTGCTCGCCGACACCTGCCCGTTTGACCTCTGCGACGGCAGCGGTTTCGTCTTCGACGATGCCACGAACAGCGCGCGCGACTGCCGCTGCCGCGCACAGCGCGTCAGCCGCGCCCGCGCCCGCTCGCTCAGCGGCGTCATCCCGCGCAAGTACCGCGGCGTGTCGTTCGACCGCCCGCCGGTGACCGAGATCGCGGCGCCCGTGACGGCCGCGGTCAAGCGCTTCGTCAACCGCATCGACGAGAACCTCGACGGCGGGCGCGGGCTGTGGTTCTTCGGCTCGGTCGGCACCGGCAAGACGACGCTCGCGATGCTCGTCTCGCGCCAGGCGCTCGAGGCGGGGCGCAGCGTCGCGATCTACTCGCTGCCACGCCTGCTGACCGACATCCGCCGCAGCACCTTCGACGAGGCCAGCGACAGCGTCGACCTGCTGGACCGGCTGGCCGCCGTCGACCTGCTGCACATCGACGACGTCGGCGCCGAGAAGACGAGCCCCTGGGTGCTCGAGCAGCTCTACGCGATCGTCAACGCGCGCTACGAGGACGAGCGCTCGGTGATCATCACGACGAACCTCGAGCGCGGCGAGCTCGCCGAGCAGATCAACGAGCGCACGGTGTCGCGGCTGGAGGAGATGTGCGAGGTGCTCCCGCTCTGGGGCCCCGACGCGCGCCAGCAGCGGCCGGGCGTCTGATCCAGCCGTCGTAGGCCATTGCGCCTACACTTCACGCGCGTATGCCCGGAATCTGCATCGTCGGCGCCCAGTGGGGTGATGAGGGCAAGGGGAAGGTCGTCGACCTCGTCGCCGAGCAGGCGGACGCGATCGTCCGCTTCCAGGGCGGCAACAACGCCGGCCACACGATCATCCGCGACGGCGAGGTCTTCAAGTTTCACCTGATCCCGTCGGGGATCCTGTATCCGGGCAAGCGCTGCATCATCGGCAACGGCGTGGTCATCGATCCGCGCGTGCTGACCGACGAGCTCGACGCGCTGAAGGCGCGCGGGATCGACACGAGCGGCCTGCGCATCAGCGCCAACGCGCACGTGATCATGCCCTACCACCTGCTGCTCGACACGGCCGGTGAGACGAAGCTCGGCAAGCTGCAGATCGGCACGACGCGGCGCGGCATCGGCCCGGCCTACGCCGACAAGGCGGCCCGTCTCGGGATCCGCATGCAGGACCTGCTCGACGAGAAGATCCTCAAGAAGAAGATCACCGCGGCGATCGATCCCAAGCGCCTGAGCCTGCGGCCCTACGTCAAGGACCCGTCGCTGGACCTGCAGTCGATGACCGAGGCCTACCTGACCTACGGCCACCGCCTCGAGCGCCACATCGCCGACGCCGCGCGGATCGTCTGGGACGCGCTGGACGCCGACAAGCTCGTCATCTACGAAGGCGCGCAGGGCGCGCTGCTGGACATCGACCACGGCACGTATCCGTTTGTCACCTCCTCCAACCCGACCGCCGGCGCGGCCTGCGTCGGCGCGGGCGTCGGGCCGAAGGACATCCACGAGGTCTGGGGAATCGCCAAGGCCTACGTCACGCGCGTCGGATCGGGTCCGTTTCCGACCGAGCTCGACGACGAGGTCGGCGAGGAGATCCGCCGCCGCGGCGGCGAGTTCGGCACGACGACCGGGCGCGCCCGTCGCACGGGCTGGTTGGACATTCCCGCCCTGCGCTACGCCTCGCGCATCAACGGCCTGACGTCGCTTGCGATCACGAAGCTCGACGTGCTGTCGGGCTTTGAGAAGATCAAGGTGGGAATGGCCTACAGCGGCCCCGACGACGCGGCCTTCATGGACTTCCCGTACCACCAGTCCGTCCTGCACCACGCCAAGGGCGAGTACGTCGAGCTCGACGGCTGGACCGAGGACATCGGCGAGGCTCGCAGCCCCAGCGACCTGCCGCAGGCGGCGCGCGACTACCTGGCGTTCATCGCCGAGCAGGTCAAGGTGCCGGTCATCCTCGTCGGCGTCGGGCCCGGGCGCGAGCAGGTCATCTGGATGCAGAACGCGCTGCCGCAGCTTGCGGCAGCGGCGTGACGGCCGGCCGGGCCTGAGAAGCCAGCCTGCGCTGGCCGCGGCGCAGCGCCCGCCTGACGAGCGTCGTCGACGACAGCAGCGCGAGCGCCGCCAGCGTGATCTGCACGCTGATGATCCCGTCCTCGCTCCAGTAGACGTCGTCGAGTCGCAGCAGCAGCGCCGACTCGTCGAGCGTCAGCGCGACGCCGACGCCGAACGGCACCGCGAGCAGCGGATCGAGGTCCTCGTTGCGCGACAGCACCGAGGCGCCGCCGGCGAGGAACGCGATGACGATCCCGGGCACGAAGTGATGGATGTGGCGCTCGCCGACGACCATGTCGCGAAACGGCCCGGTCGGGCCGCGGCGGCGGATGAGGAAGGTCCCCAGCCGCGCGCAGCCGAACGTGACAGAGAACGAGGCGAGCAGGTTCAGCAGCGCGGTCTCGCGCGCGCTCAGGCTCTCGATGCCGACGACGGCGACCTCCACCGTCTCGCGCACCGCGACCTCGGCGGACTCCAGCGGGTCAAGCTCGGGATGGGCCTCGATCCGCGCGCGCAGCGTCCGCGCGACCTCGGTGCCGAGCACCGCCGCCGTCAGCCCGAAGGCCGCGACGCCCAGCGCCACGGTGCCGCGCTCGGCGCGCAGGCGCCGGCGCCGTGCCCAGGGCAGCTCGATCGCGCCCGGCAAGCGCGTGGTGCGGCGCGCAGCGGCCGACCGCCGGCGCTCGGTGCGGCTCAGGCCCACCGCTCGAGCAGGTCCGCATCGGGGACGTCGCGCACGAGCCGTGCCGGCACCCCCATGACGACTTTGCGCGCGGGCACGTCGGCCGTGACGACCGCTCCCGCGGCGACGAACGCCTCCTCGCCGATCTCGACGCCCGGCACGAGCACGGCGCCGCCGCCGATCCGGCAGGCGCGCCGCAGGGTCGCGCCGCGCAGCGCCATCCCGCTGGGGTGGCGCGCCATCGTGTCGTCGTTCGTCGTCATCGCGCACGGACCGAAGAAGACGTCGTCCTCGACGACGCTGTAGGCCGTCACGTACGCCTGCGACTGGATCCGCACGCGGTCGCCGATCTGCACGTCGTTGTCCACGCCGCTCGCGCGGCCGATGACGGTCTCCGTGCCGATCATCGCGCGCTCGCGGACGAACGCCTGGTCGGCGACGATCGAGCCGGCGCCGACGCGGGCGCCGGCGAAGAGGACCGCGTGGGTGCCGACGGTGACCCCCTCCGCGAGGACGAGGCCGTCGAGCGGGTCACGCGGGGCCGTCGAGCGCCTGGCGAGCTTCGGCGTCTTGCCGAGCACGGCGCCGTCGCCGATCGTGCAGTTGTCGGCGATGATGACGCCGTCGTGGACGACGACGTGGGCGCCGAAGGTCACGCCGCTGCCGACCTGCGCGGTGGGGCTGAGAATCAGTCCGGGGGCATCGGGCATCGCGCCCGAGAGCCTAACCATCCAGCTCGTCGCCGATCGCCGCCACGACCCGATCGGCGGCGTGGCCGTCGCCGTAGAGCTCGGGCCGGTGGGCCGGCGCGGCGCGGGCGAGCGCAGTGGCGGCGGCGCCCGCGTCGAGGTCGACGAGGACGTTCCAGCCCGCCTCGACGGTCTCGACCCACTCCGTCGTGTCACGCAGCGTCACGCACGGCACGCCCGCGAGGTAGGCCTCCTTCTGCACGCCGCCGGAGTCCGTCAGCACCGCGCGTGCGCGCATCAGCAGGGAGGCGAAGGCGAGGTAGCCGAGCGGCGGCAGGACGATCGTGCCCGTCTCGACGCGTGCGAGCAGGTCGGCCGCCTCCAGCCGCGCACGGGTACGCGGATGCAGCGCCAGCACGATTGGCTCGTCGATGCCGAGCAGCAACTCGACGAACTGCGCCAGGCGCCGCGGGTCGTCGACCGTGCCGGCGCGGTGCGCCGTCGCCAGGACGTACTTCCCCGGCATCACGCCCGCCTGTCGCAGCGGCCCGTCGTCGGCGGCCGCGCGCGGGGCGAGCACGCGCGCGACGTCGACCATGACATCGCCGACGACCTGTACGGCACCGCCCACGGACTCGCGCGCGAGGTTGTCCGCGGCGATCTGCGAGGGCGCGAGCAGCAGGTCGCTGAGGTGATCGGTGAGGACGCGGTTGATCTCCTCGGGCATCGCGCGGTCAAAGGAGCGCATGCCGGCCTCGACGTGGGCGACGGGGATATGGGCCTGTGTCGCCGCCAGTGCGCCCGCGAGCGTCGAGTTCGTGTCGCCGTAGACGAGCACCGCGTCGGGCGCCGCGTCGCGCAGCAGCTCCCCGAGCGCGCCGAGCATGCGGGCGGTCTGCGTCGTGTTCGAGCCGCCGCCGAGGTGCAGCTCGACATCCGGTGGCGGCACGTCGAGCTCGCGCACGAAGATCGCCGACAGCTCGTCGTCGTAGTGCTGGCCGGTGTGCACGAGCAGCTCGTCGTGCGCGGCGCGCAGGGGACCGG
Organism: uncultured Solirubrobacteraceae bacterium; assembly: GCA_902806175.1. Classification (GTDB taxonomy): domain Bacteria; phylum Actinomycetota; class Thermoleophilia; order Solirubrobacterales; family Solirubrobacteraceae; genus CADCVQ01. The sequence continues at coordinate 23,665 of CADCVQ010000037.1, read as the reverse complement.
ACACCGCGGCCGCCTTGATGAACTGCGGGCGGTTGCCGATGACCGTGACGATCTTCAGAGCCGCGCCTCGATGTACGCGGCGACGGCCCGCGCCGCCTCGAGCGACACCGGCCCGGGGACGGCGGGGATCGCGATGTCGTCGACCGCGCGCACCGGTTGCACCTCACGCGCAGAGGAGGCGAGGAAGGCCTCGCCGGCGTTGCGCAGGTCGTCGAGCGTCGTGATGCGCTCGCGCGCGTCCGTGACGGCGAACAGCGCGCGGCGCGTGATCGAGTCGAGGATCCGGTCCTCCAGCGGCGGCGTGCACAACGCGCCATCCAGGACGTAGAAGAACGAGGTCGTCGGACCCTCGAGCACGCGCCCGTGCGGCGTCACGAGCAGCGCCTCGTCGGCGCCCTGCTCGCGGGCGATCCGCGTCGCCAGCATGTTCGCCGCGTAGGAGAGCGACTTGACGCCGTCGAGCACGCGCGTCGGCGTGTACGTGATCGTCGCCAGGGCGACCGTCTCGGGCATGACGTGCAGGTCCTCGACGATCCCGATGCGCCGGCCGCCGCGCGTGACGAGCAGCCGCAGCGCGCCGTCGGCGGGCTCGGAATGCTCGAGCAGCTTCTCGGCGTCGGCGCGGACGGCGTCGATGTCGAAGGCCAGCCGCAGCGTCGCGGCGCTGCGCGCCATCCGCTCGAGGTGCTCCTCCAGGCCGTAGGGCCGGCCCTCGTAGAGGCGCACGACCTCGAACACGCCGTCGCCGCGCAGCAGGCCCTCGTCGGTCACGGGGATCTGCGCCTGTGCGACGTCCATCACGTCGCCGTCGAGGATCGCGAGCTTGCCGGTCATGCGAGAGAGCCTACGAGGATCGGCGCACGGACTAGCGATTCGCGGCGCTCGTGGCCGTAGCCTGGTGTCGTGATCGCGAGCGCGCGCGCGTGGATACCGGCCGGCGCAGTCGTGCTCGCGCTCGTGGCGCTCGCGTGCGCCGGCTGCGGGGACGCGCCTCGAACGCCGCCGGGCGTCGTGACGATCATCCAGGACGACGCCGAGGTGCTGCACCGCCCGCCGCAGCGCATCGCGGCGACGCTCGACGACATGCGCGCGCTCGGGGTCGATTGGGTTCGCGTCACGGCCGGCTGGTCGGTCATCGCGCCCGCCCCGCGGGCAGCGCGGCGACCGGCGTTCGACGGCACCGATCCGCGGGCCTATCCGCGCGGCGCGTGGGCCGCGCTTGACCGCGTCCACGAGATGGCTCGCGCGCGCGGCATGCGGACCGCGATCGACATCGCGTTCTGGGCGCCGCGCTGGGGCGTCGCCAGGGCGAGCCGGCGGGCACAGCGCGAACGCGACACCGTCCTCGTCGAGGACTACGCCGATTTCGCCGAGGCGGTCGCGCGGCGCTACGGCGACGCGGCCGCGTTCACGATCTGGAACGAGCCCAACCACAACGCGTTCCTGCTGCCGCAGTGGGAGCGCACGCGGGACGGCTGGCAGCCCGCGGCGCCGCACCTGTACCGCGCGATGGTGCGCGCGGCGGTTGCGCGCATCGAGGCCGCCGCGCCGGATGCGCTCGTCCTGATCGGCGCGACCTCCTCGGTCGGCAGCGCGCGCGGCGACGACGCCGACGAGCGCATGGCGCCGCTGACGTTCCTGCGCGAGATGGCGTGCGTCGACGAGGCGCTGCGACCGCTGACTCGCACGGAGTGCGCCGACTTCACGGCGCTGCCCGGCGACGGCTGGTCACACCATCCGTACTCGCTCGCGCTGGCGCCCTGGCAGTCCGACCCGCGCGCCGACAACGTCCGCACGGCGGACCTGGAGCGGCTCACGTCGCTGCTGGCGCGCCTGCACGCCGCCGGGCGCACCCGCAACCACCTCGCGCTGTACCTCACCGAGGCGGGCTACCAGACCGCTCCGCCCGATCCGACGCAGTCCGCCGACCTCGCAGAGCAGGCGCGCTGGCTGCCCGAGGCCGAGCGGATCGCGCGGGCCCAGCCGGCCGTGCGCAGCGTCGCGCAGTTCCTCGTCCGCGATCTGCCCCGGCGCCCGGGGGCGACTCTGCGCGAGCGCTGGGGCGACTACCAGTCCGGGCTGCGCTTCGCCGACGGCCGGCCGAAGCCCGCGCACCGCGCGTTCGCGCTGGCGCTCGTCGCGCGCCGCGCCGGAGCCGGCAAGGTCCGCTTCTGGGGGCTCGTCAGGCCGGGATCCGGCCGGCGCGAGGCACGCCTCGAGGTGCTCGAGGGCGACGCGGGCTGGCGCACGATCGCACGAATGGACACCCGCGCCGACGGCAGCTTCAGCACGACCGTTCCGGTCGATCCGAGCGCCACGTTTCGCCTGCGCAGCCAGTCGGCACTCGGGGCGCCGGTCGCGGGCGCCCGGTAGCGCCCCGCCGTCGCGTCAGGTTGGAGGAGATCTTCCCGCCCGATCGTCATCCCCGCTCTTGTGATGAGTGCCTGCAGCTCGCTGCGAGCTCGTCCAGTGCCCCCGCCAGGAATCGAACCTGGAACCTTCGGATTAAGAGTCCGCTGCTCTGCCAGTTGAGCTACAGGGGCTGGGTGCGACCCAGCGGGCAATCCTAGTGGTCGCCCCGCGTCGCCGCGAGCGGTCGCTCAGCTCGCGGGCGTCGTCGCGGTCTGCTGCGCGCGGTCGGTGGCGGCCTGCTGCTTGAGCAGGTCGAGCTGCTGGCGCAGCTCCTTGCGGTCCGCCTTCGGCGCGAGATCGACCGCCCTGGTGCCGGCGAGGTCGCCCGTGCGGTTGTCGCCGGCCTGGTAGGCGAGCACCGCGAGCTGGGCGTAGAGGTTCGAGCTCGGCGGTCGCTCGGCCTGCGTCACGATCTGCTTTGCGTTGACGGCGTTGTTGAGCTGGTTGAGGCCCTGGACGCCGTAGGCCTGGACCATGAGGTTCGCCGCGCGGACGTCGGGCTTCTTCGGATCGAGCGCGAGGTGGCGTTCCCACGCGGCCGCGGCCAGCCCGAGGCGGCGCTTGCCGGCGGCGGTGTACGTGCCGTCCTGCTGCTGGCCCTCGATGCCGGCGCGCCGGAAGCGGGCGATCGCAAGCTGCGCCCACGCGTCGGCGTCCTTGGGGTTGGCGCGCGTCTTGGCGAGCTGTGCGTCGATCTGCTCGTCGAGCGACTCGGTCGCGCTGCCGCCGCCGCCGCCGTCCTCGCCGACGAGGCCGTCGACCAACCCGCCGCTCTGGTCGCTTCCGATGCCGAACAGGACGAGCCCGCCACCCATGAGGATGGCGAGGGAGAGGTAGATGGCTTGCACGGTGCGGCGCCGGCCGCGTCCGCGCAGGTCGAACAGCATCGAGCGATCAGTCCTTCCGGTCGGGTCCCTCCAGCTTAGTCAGGTCGCCGTCGCGACCGGCCGGCTCGCTGCGGTCGAGGTCGAGGTCGAGGTCGCCGTCCTCATCGTCCTCGTCGAGCTCCTCCTCCGCGAACGGGTCCCAATCGCCGTCGTCGTCGTCGTCGTCCTCGTCGCCCTCGTCGTGCTCGTCCTCGTCGTCGTCGGCCCAGCGGCTGCTCTTGCCGCGCGGGCTGACGCGCTCGAGCCAGCGCGCGAGCAGGATGCTCAGCTCGAAGAGGATGATCAACGGCCCCATCGCGAGCGTCATCGTGAAGGGGTCGGGCGTGGGCGTGGCGACCGCCGCCACGATCGCGATGCCGAGGATCACGTAGCCGCGGTTCTTGGCGAGCTGGCGCGGCGTGAAGATGCCCAGCCGCGTGATCGCCAGGACGCCGACCGGGATCTGAAACAGCAGGCCGATGCCGGCCACGAAGAGGACCGCGAACTTGAAGTAGTCCTTGGCCTGCAAGAGGATGTCGAACGAGTCGTCGTTGAAGTTCTGCAGGAACTGCACAGCGCGTTCGAGCACGACGAAGTAGCCGAACGCCGCCCCCGCGATGAAGAGCACGGGCACCATCAGCATCAGCGGGAGCGCGAGCTTTCGCTCTCCCGGACTGAAGGCGGGCAGCACGAACGCGTAGGCCTGGAAGAGCAGCATCGGCATCGCCAGCAGCAGCGACGCGTAGAAGGCGATCGTGATCGTCGCGGTGAACGGCTCGGTGACGCCCAACGTCACGAGGTTGCGTTGCGTGTTCCTCGGCACGGAGGCCGCCGCCTGGGCGACCTGGCGGCTGGCCGACGCGAGCGTTCGCGAGTTGCGCGCGATCGCCGCCCGCTGCGCGATCGAGAGGTTCTCGGCACCGGCGAGCGAGTCGAACGTCCTGGCCACGGAGTCCAACGCGGGCGCGAGCGCCGTCAGCGCCTGCGCCTGCTCCTTCTGGAAACGCGCCGCCTGCTCGAGCGGATCCTGGCTGCGCTTGCTCGGGTTCTGGAGGTTCTGCGTCTCCCGGACCGGCTTCGTGACGATGTCGAGAATCGCGTTGTTCTGCCAGAAGCAGACGGCGAACGCGGCCACGAGCGTCAGGGCCGAGATCAGCAGCCGGCGGCGCAGCTCCGACAGATGGTCGACGAGGGTGAGCTTGTCCTCGTGACTGATGGGCCGCAGCGCGGCCGCGATGCGGCGCTGCCGGCTCAGCTGGCGGGCCGCTTGGCGGCCTCGTCCGGCTCGTCGGCCTTGGCCGCCGCGGTGAGCTTGGAAGGACCGTCGTCGTCCTCGTCCTTGTGGTTGCCAGTGATCGAATCCTTGAACTCGCGCATCCCCGAACCGAGCGAGCGACCGAGGTCGGGCAGGCGCTTGGGGCCGAAGACGACGAGGACGATCAGAAGGACGATGCCGATCTCGAGGGGGCCAAACGGCATGAAAAGCACCTCACGGTTGGTTGACGACAGAGTACCGCGCCCGTCTGGCGCAGTTGTCGCGTGGACGTGTTCTGGACATTCATAGGGAACTGTCAAGTTCCGTCATGGCGTGACCGATGAGTTGGTCATGCAGGAGTTCGAAAACAGCCCGGCGCCGGATCACAACCAGTACGTCCGCAAGGTGGTTCTGCCCTCCGGCAAGACGATCGAGGTCATCTCCTTCGAGGACGTCGGTCCCGTCGAGACCGACATCCACGTGTGCCCGGAGTGCACGTCGCAGCTCGTCTACCCCCTCACGTGGGAAGAGGCCGATCGCTCCCGCTGGGAGGTCAGCCTGCGCTGCCCCAACTGCGAGTGGAACGTCACGGACATCTTCGAGGAAGAGGCGATCCAGCGCTTCGACGAGACACTCGACCGCGGAACGGAGGCGCTCGTAGCCGATCTGCGCCAGCTCACGCGGGCGAACATGGAAGAAGCCATCGAGCGCTTCGTCACGGCGCTGGCGGCCGGGCACGTCCTGCCCGAAGACTTCTAGGCGGACTCATCGCCGGACTCGCCGCGCTTGCGGCGACGCGACGGTTACGCCGTGCGCTCCGCCACCGAGTCGGCGACGAGGTTCAGCGCCCTACGCTGACCGTTCTCGAGCGGCAGGCCGTCGAGTGCGAGCTTCGCCTCGGCGACGATCTGCAGCGCACGCGCCTGCGACTCGCGCAGCGCACCCGTCTGCTCGATGCTCTCGCAGAGCTGCTCGGCCGCCGCGGGCGTCGTGATCGTGCGCAGGTCGACCGCGGCCAGCCGCGCGTCGCGCTCGCGCGCGAGGATCAGCGGCAGCGTGACCGTGCCGTCGAGCAGGTCGGTGCCACGGTGCTTGCCCGTCAGCGAGGCCGGCCCCGCAACGTCGAGAACGTCGTCGAGCAGCTGAAACGCGAGGCCGATCCCCCGCCCGAAGCCGCCGAGCTCGGCGATCTGCGACGTGCTCAGCCGGGCGACCTGGGCGCCCATCTCGCAGGCTGCCTGGAACAGGCGCGCGGTCTTCAGCTCGCAGCGCAGCAGGTAGCGCTCGATCGCGACCGAGCCGTTCCACGCGTCCTGGCGCTGCAGCAGCTCGCCCTCGGCGAGCGCCGACGTCGCGCGCGACAGCGACCGCACCGCCGCCAGCGAGCCGACCGCCGTCAGCTCCGAGAAGGCGCGCGAGAACAGCAGGTCGCCGGTTGCGACAGCCACGTCGCGGCCGGCTCGCGCCCAGACCGTCGGCGCGCCGCGGCGCAGCCGCGCCCCGTCGAGCACGTCGTCGTGGACGAGCGTCGCCGAGTGGATCAGCTCGACTGCGGCGGCCGCGGCGACGAGCTCGCGCTCGCGTCCCGCGTGGGGCCCCGCCGCCAGCACGACGAGCAGCGGCCGCATCCTCTTTCCGCCCGCCGCGATCGTCTCCCCCGCGTGCTCGGCCAGCACCGGGCCGTGGCCGGCGGCGAGCAGCACGAGCCGTTCCTCGACGAGCGCGAGCAGCCGCGGTACGTGCGCTCCGGCCGCGCCGATGATCTCGCTGAGCGTCGCCTCGGCGCTGCGCACCGTCAGCCTCGCCTGGTGCCAGCGTGCAGCGCGATGATCCCGCCGGCCGTGAGGATGTAGGAGACGTTTAGGCCGCAGCCGTCCATCCGCGCGGCCAGCTCGTGCGGCCCCGGAAAGCGCTTGACGGAGTCGGGCAGGTAGCTGTAGGCCTCCGGATCGCCCGCGAGCTTGCCGATGACGGGCACCACACGATCGAACCACTGCCGGTAGAACGTCGACAGCGGCGGCCGCGTCGGCGTCGTGATCTCCAGCACGACGACGCTCCCGCCGGGACGCACGACGCGCGTCATCTCGCGCAGGCCCTGGTCGAGGTCTGCGAAGTTGCGCGCCCCGAAGCCGACGGTCGCCGCCGCGAACTCGCCGTCGGCGTAGGGCAGCGCCATCGCGTTGGCCCACTCGAAGGTCACGGGCACGGGCGCTCCGACGCCCTTGGCGCGAGCTCGGGTGAGCATCTCCTCCGAGAAGTCCGCGGCGATCACCTCGCCGCCGGGCGCGACGCGCGCCGCCAGCTCGAGCGCGAGATCGCCCGTGCCGGTCGCGACGTCCAGCACGCGATCGCCGGGAGCGACGCGCGCGAGGTCGACGGCGCGACGGCGCCAGCCGTGGTGCAGCCCGGCCGTCATGACGGAGTTCATGACGTCGTAGAAGCCGGCGATGCGATCGAACATCGCCCGCACCTGCGGCTCCTGCAGCGTTCCTCTGTCGGGCTGGCTCAGGATGGGACCTGACGAGCGGGCCCGCGGGCCACTAGTGCTCGCCGCCCTTCAACTGCGCGAGGAACTCGACGAGGTCGTCGCGCTTCTTCTCGTCGAGCTCGGTGTAGGCCGGCATCGGCGCCGTCGGGTTGACGAGCGTGCGCGCGATCGCCTGCCGCGCGAGGCGGCCGCCGATCGCCGTCAGGTCCGGTCCCAGGGTGCCGCCGTTGTGGCCGATCTTGTGGCAGGCCAGACAGCCGGACTGCGCGACCACCTGCTTGCCGGACTCCCACGTGCGCAGGTTCGCGGCACCCTGCGCGACGACGGCCTCGGGCGCCTCCATGTCGATCTGGTTCGGCGACCCGGCGTTCGCGCCCTCGTAGGTGAGGAAGGCCATCGCGGCGATCGTGAAGAAGGCCGCCGCCATCGCGATCGGCCGGCGCTCGGGGCGCCGCTCGGGGCTGCGATCATAGAACGGCAGCAAGAACAGCAGGATCATGCAGATCGTCGGCACGCCGATCGCGGCCAGCGGCGTGAGCGACGGCGGCTTGACGACCCGCAGGACCTCGAAGAGAAAGAAGAAGTACCACTCGGGTCGCGGCGTGTAGGTCGTCGTCGTCGGGTCGACCTTCGGTCCGAGCTCGGCGCCGAGCGTGAGCGACATGAGGATGATCGACGCCATGACGACGCACGCCATGATCGCGTCCTTGGCGATCGAGTACGGGAAGAACGGCTTGCCCTGCGACTTCAGGATCGAGTACTCGCGGAGGTAGGCCTCCTTCTCGCGCGTGTTCATGTGCCGTCCTTGCGCGAGTCGGCCGGGATGTCGGCCTTCAACCACGGCGGCGCGGTGGTGCCGAGGCGCGCGACGAGATACAGGTGCGCGCCGATCATCGCCGCCATGGCGCCGGGCAGGACGAGCATGTGCAGCGCGTAGAAGCGTGCGAGCGTCGTGACGCCGAACTCGGGGCCGGCACGCAGGAAGTCGTTGAGGTAGGGACCCACGAGCGGGCCGGTTCCGTTGATCGCGACGCCGACGGTCGTGGCCCAGAAGGAGCGCTGGTCAAACGGCAGCAGGTAGCCGGTGAAGGACATGAACAGCGTGAGGATCAGCAGGACGACGCCGATCACCCAGTTCAGCTCGCGGGGATACTTGTAGGCGCCGTAGAAGAACGTGCGGCCCATGTGCAGGAAGACGAGGATCACCATGACCGTCGATCCCCACTTGTGCATGCCGCGGACGAACTCGCCGAGGAAGACCTCGTTGGTGAGGTAGCGCACCGACTCATAGGCGCGCGTCGCCGACGGGTCGTAGTACATCGCGAGGATCACGCCGGTGACGGCCTGCGAGAGGAATGCGAACAACGACGCCGAGCCGAGCGTGTAGAACCAGTTCGTCCCCCTCGGGATCTTGCGGAACATCACCCAGCGCGCGCCGCCGGACAGCGCCGTGCGCTCGTCGATCCAGTCGATCGTGGAGATGCCCTTCTGGGCGAGCTTCTCCTTGCGGCCGGGCTTCGCCTTGCCGTTGTCCTCGCTGGGACCCTTGGGCTTGGGGCGCAGTGCGCGCGGGAGCGGTGGCTTGAGGTTGGCCATGGCTTTAGGTGTTGGGGAGCTTGCGGACGCTCGGGCGCGCCGGGTAGAGGTACTGGCCGATGCCGTCGAGCGGCATCCCGGGGTCGCGCGGTGAGAAGCGCTTCAGCTCGGAGTTGACGCTGAAGCGCGGTCCGACCTCGAGGTTGCCGTTGCGGATACGCGTGTAGAAGCGATCCAGCGGGCGCACCGGCGGACCGCCGTCGACCTTGCCCTGGAAGTCGTAGACGCCGCCGTGGCACGGGCAGATGAAACGCTCCGAGGCGGCGACGAAGCGGACCGGGCAGCCGAGGTGCATGCAGCGCGTGGAGATCGCGATGAACTCGTTGTACTCGTCGCGTTCCTCGTCGTCGAGGTCGGTGTTGTACTTGCGGATGTAGACCGTCGACTTGCCGACGTCGCCGATCCCGCGCACGAGCGTCAGCGTCCGCGGGACGTACGTGTCGTCGGGGAAGTCGCCGACGGGACCGACCGTCTCCCAGCGCGGCTCCTGCTTGTCGAAGACGGGCGCGACGGCGAAGCCGACGGCGGGCAGCGTGAAGGCCGCCACGGCGATCCCGCTCGCGGCGTGTGCGGTGCCCGTCATGAAGCGCCGGCGGCTGACCGTCTCGCCCTCGAAGGCGCCCGGGATCTGCGCCTCTTCGGTCGTCAGCTTCTTCTTGGGCTGTTTGCGCTCGCGAGCCACGAAGTGAAATCTAGCGTCCCGCGGACTCTTGCGATGCGCCAGACGCGCCGCTGTGCGGGTCGTTGCAAACATGTGTCATGCGACGGTCTGCGACGCGGCGGCGTGCAGCGCCTCGGCGGCGCCCGGGTCACCCTCCCGGGCACGTGCCTTCGCCGCCGCCGTCGGCGCGTTCTCGCCCCAGCCGATCGCCGCAGCGCCGGCGTGCCACGCCGCCAGCGCGAGGGCCTCGTCACGCGCGACGTGCGCCTGCGCGCTGAGCGCGATGATGTCGGCGAGCTGGGCGATCGCGCCGAGGTCGCCGATCGACGCCAGCCGCGCGAGACCCAGCGCGTAGAGGCGATCGCCCGCGAGCAGCGCGAGGTCGGGGTCGCCGATCTGCAGCGCGCGCGGCTGGCCGTAGTGCAGCAGGCAGCCCTCGAGGATCGCGCTGACGGCGAGCTCGACGTCGTCGCGGTGCTGCGCCGCGTGCGGCCCGGAGGCGGCGAGCGCGACGGGATCGAGGCCGCCCTCGCCCATCGCGTAGGTGGCCGGGGCCGCGCTCACGGCGTCGGCCAGCGGCCCCGCGCCGGCGCGGATCGCCGCGCGCAGGCGCGTGACGGCGTCCGGGTCGCTCACAGCTCGATCTCCGCGAATGCGGCGGCGGCCGCGGCGGTCGTGCGCTCGATCTGCTCGGGCGTGTGCGCGAGCGAGGGAAACCAGGCCTCGTACTGCGACGCGGGGGTATAGATGCCGCGCGCGAGCAGGCCACGACACCAGGCCGCGTACGCGTTGTGGTCGCAGGCCCGCGCGCCGGCGTAGTCGGTCACCGGCGTGGGGCTGAAGAACACCGTCAGCAGCCCGGTGCGCGCCGTGATCTGGACGTGGTCCTGCACGCCCGCCGAGCGCGCGGCGTCGGTGAGCCCCTCGGCGAGCGCGGTCGTCGTCGCGGCGAGGTTGGCGTAGGGCTGCTCGCCCTCGAGCAGCGCGAGCGTCGCGAGGCCGGCGGCGACGGCGAGCGGGTTGCCCGACAGCGTGCCCGCCTGGTAGACGTCGCCGGCCGGAGCGATGCGCTCCATCAGGTCGCGGCGGCCGCCGTACGCGGCCGCCGGCAGGCCGCCGCCGATGACCTTGCCCATCATCGTGAGGTCGGGCGTGATCTCGAAGAGCTCCTGCGCGCCGCCGCGCGCGACGCGAAAGCCGGAGATGACCTCGTCGAAGACGAGCAGCGCGCCGGTCTCGTCGGCGCGTGAGCGCAGCAGCTCGAGAAAGCCCTCCGCCGGCGCCACGACGCCCATGTTGGCCGGCAGCGGCTCGGCGAGGATCGCGGCCAGCTCGTGCTTCTCGGTCGCGGCGCGGAGGGCGTCGTGGTCGTTCCAGGGCACGACGATCGTGGCCGCCGCCACCTCCTGCGGAACGCCCGGCGAGGCCGGGATGCCCTGCGTCGCCAGGCCGCTGCCGGCGTCGGCGAGCAGGCCGTCGACGTGGCCGTGGTAGGCGCCGGCGAACTTCAGGATCTTCGTGCGGCCCGTCGCCGCGCGGGCCAGGCGGATCGCGCTCATCGCGGCCTCGGTGCCCGACGAGGTCATGCGCAGCACCTGCACGCCTGGCACGCGGCGGCTGACCTCCTCGGCGAGATCGACCTCGCCCGCCGTCGGCGCTCCGAAGCTCGTACCGCGCGCGACCGCCGCGGTGATCGCGGCGACGATCTGCGGGTGCGCGTGGCCGCAGATCAGCGGGCCCCACGAGCAGACCCAGTCGACGTAGGAGTTCGAGTCCGCGTCGAACAACTCGGCGCCGTCGCCGCGCTGCACGAACAGCGGGTCGCGGCCGATCGCGCGCATCGCGCGCACCGGCGAGTTCACCCCGCCGGGCAGGTACGTGAGCGCGCGGGCGTAGAGCTCTGCCGAGCGCGTGTCACGCAGCGAGATCGTCACGGGCGGGCGGGAACGATCACCCGTTCTCGGCTTCCCAGTCCTTGAACTCCTCGGTGAAGTACAGGAGGCGGATCTTCTTGAACTCCGTCGAGGAGTACAGCGTGGCGCGCTCGGAGATGTCGAACTCGGCGGCGATCGTGTCGAGGATCGCGTCGCACTCCTCCTTGGAGCGGCCGTGGGCCATCGTGAAGATCGAGTAGGGCCAGTCCGCGTAGGTCGGGCGCTGGTAGCAGTGCGAGATGCCGCGGAAGGAGGCCATCCGCGGGCCGTACTCCTCGATCTTCTCCTCCGGGACGACCCACACGCCCATGCCGTTGGCGCTGAAGCCGGCGCGGCGGTGAAAGAGGATCGCGGCGACGCGGCGCAGGATGCCGCGCTCCTTCATGGCGGCCATGTGCTCGAGCAGCTTGGCCTGCGTGATCCCCAGCTGCGCGGCGGCGGGCGCGTAGGGCTCGGAGACGACCGACATGTCGCCCTGCGTCGCGCGGATGACGGCGACGTCGAACTCGTCGTAGGGCACGCCCTCGAGGTCGACGGGCGCCTCGGCGACGCCCTCGGTCGACAGCGACTTCGTGTCGCCCTGCATCTCGAGGTCCATCCGGATCTTGAAGAGCTTGAGCGTCGGCAGCTGGCGGATCGACTCGGCGCCGGTCAGCTCCTGCAGGACGTCGAGGGTGCCCTGCAGGCCGAGCTTTGAGTCGCGCTCGACCGCGAGCGTGAACCACATGTTGAACTCGTGGTTTCGCAGGTAGTTGTGGCTGACGCCGGGATGCGAGTTGATGATCTTCGCGGCGCGCCATGGATGCTCGGGATCTACCTTCGCGGCGACGAGCATCGAGCCGTAGCCGAGCGCGCGCGTGTCGTAGATCGGCGTGACCTGGCGGATGATGCGGTCGTCGAGCAGCCGCTGCACGCGTGCCATGACCTCGGCCTCGGTGAGCTCCGCAAGCGTCGCGACGGCCGCAAACGGCTTGGGCTCGAGCGGGAACTTGCCCTGCATGAGGTTCAGGACCTTGCGGTCGACGTCGTCGAGTGGCGCGGCGGCGCCATCCTTGCGAGACCGAACTTTGTCATTTCGCCCTTCGGCCGCCGCAAGCGGCGTCCTCCGGTCGACGTTACGTGGGGTCACAGCCATCCAGCAGCGTCCTTCGCGTGGTAGGTGATGACGATGTCCGCGCCCGCGCGGCGGATCGACGTCAGGGTCTCCAGCACCGCGGCACGCTCGTCGAGCGCTCCCGCCGCCGCGGCTGCCTTGATCATGGCGTACTCGCCGCTGACGTTGTAGGCGGCGACGGGCAGATGCGTGGCGTCCTTGACGCGGAGGATGACATCGAGGTAGGCGAGCGCGGGCTTGACCATCACGACGTCGGCGCCCTCCTGCACGTCCAGCAGCGCCTCGCGCAGCGCCTCGTCGCCGTTGGCGGGGTCCATCTGGTAGGCGCGGCGGTCGCCGAACGCGGGCGCCGAGCCCGCGGCCTCGCGAAACGGGCCGTAGAAGGCCGAGGCGAACTTCGCGCTGTAGGCGACGATCGGCGTGTCGCCGAAGCCCTCGTCGTCGAGCGCGGCGCGGACGGCGCCGATGCGCCCGTCCATCATGTCGCTGGGCGCGACGACGTCGGCGCCCGCGCGCGCGTGCGAGACGGCGGCACGCGCGATCAGCTCGACGCTCGGGTCGTTGTCGACGCAGCCGTCGGCGCGCAGCAGGCCGCAGTGGCCGTGGTCGGTGTACTCACAGAGGCACACGTCGGTCATCACGACGAGGTCGGGGTGGGCGTCCTTGATCGCGCGCGTCGCGAGCTGGACGATCCCCTCGTCGTCGTAGGCGCCCGTCCCGTCGGCGTCCTTGTGCTCGGGGATGCCGAACAGCAGGACCGCGGGCAGCCCCAGCGCGGCGGCCGCGCCGGCCTCCTCGACGGCGGCGGAGATCGAGAGGCGGTCGATCGAGGGCAGCGAGGAGATCGGCGTGCGCCGCGTGTCGCCCGCCTGCACGAACAGCGGCAGGACCATGTCCGCCGGGCTCAGCCGGGTCTCTCGGACGAGCTCGCGCAGGACCGGCGTGGCGCGCAGGCGCCGCAGGCGCGTTGCGGGGAAGGCCATGGAGGAAGGGTACCTGCGCGCGCAGTCCGGCTCACGTCGTTGCAACGCGCCTCGGGCGGACGCCGGGACGCGGGCGGCGATACTCCCTCGCGGACGAGTCGCTGCGGGGTCGTGGCGAAAGGTGCTCACCATCCGAGCACTTACTCGCCACGCTCCTCTCGGAGCGGACGCGGCCTCACCCCCGCCGCGCTCGGCACCCGCTCCGTCGGCTGTTCCTCCGGCGGCTCGGCCACCGGCGGCGCCACCACCGGTGCAGGCGGCGCGCCCTCGCCGATCAGCAGCGGCGAGCCCGTGCCCCACGGCTCGAACACCAGATGGTCCTTGAGGTACACGACCGTCTCGCGCAGCACCGCCGCGATCGGCAGCGCCACGAGCGCCCCGACGAAGCCGTAGATCTGCCCACCCAGCAGCAGCGCGAAGATCACGAGAAGCGGGTTGAGCCGCAGCGTGCGGCCGAAGACGTTCGGCGCCACGACGTGGCCCTCGAGCTGCTGCAGCGCGACGAACAGCAACGCGACCCAGACCGCGGTCAGCGGATCCTGCACGAGCGCGACGATCACCGGCGGCAGGGCGCCGAGCACGGGGCCGACGTACGGCACCAGCTCCATGACCCCGAAGAACAGGCCGAAGGCGAACGCGTACGTGCGCCCCTCGGGGAAGATCCCGAGCGTGCCGAAGATCCACAGGCTGACGCCCGCCGAGAAGCCCATGATCGCGCTGAACAGCAGCTGGCCGCGGACGTAGCCGAAGACCGCGCGCTGCACACGCGTCGGGTAGTCGTCCTGCGGCGTGCCGTCGCCCGGCGGCATCGCCGCCCGCACGAGCTCGCCGATCCGCGGCGCGTAGATGAGCATGTAGATCGACAGGACGATCACGAGGATCACGTGGAAGGACAGCTCGATGAAGAGGCGCAGCAGCTCGCCGGTGACCGTCACGATCTCCCCCGACCCCTCGACGATCCGGTCCTGCAGGTTCGTCAGGGCACTGTCGTTCTCGCCCTTGATCTGCACGTTGATGCCGTTGTCGTCGAAGAACTCCTGGACGTCGTCGAGCAGCAGGCTCGCGTCGTCGACGAGCCCCGGCACGTCGTTGGCAAACGACGTCGCCTGGTCGGCGACCGGCCCGGCGGCGAGGAATCCGAGAAACGGCAGCAGCGTGAAGAACGCCGCGTAGACGGCGATCACGGCCGCTGTGCGCGGCGCGCGCGTGCGCTGCACCAGCACGACGAGCGGGTTGAGGATCAGCGCGATGACGGCCGCGACGATGAACAGCAGCAGCACGACGCCGGCCGCGCTGGCGAGCGCGTAGAGCGCGAGCACCGCGAGCGGCAGCATGACGAGCTGCACCCACCGCGCGACGACGACCCGCCCGCCCGACGTGGGCGGCGGCACATGCGGGGTGTCAGACACCGGATCAGCCATCCCCTGCGTCAGAGTATGTCCCGTGTCCGAGGCCATCGCGAGCATCCTGTTCATCGGTGACATCGTCGGCTCGCTCGGCAGGCATACCCTGCTCGGGCTGCTGCCGGTGCTGCGCGAACGCCACGCGCCGACGTTCGTCGTCGTCAACGGCGAGAACGCCGCCGGCGGCCTGGGGATCACGCCGAAGATCGCCGACGAGCTGTTCGCCGCCGGCGTCGACGTCATCACGCTCGGCAACCACGCCTACCACCGGCGCGAGATCTACGGCTACCTCGATGAGCACGAGGCGATCCTGCGCCCCTACAACTACCTGCGCAGCCAGCCCGGCCACGGCGTCTGCGTCGTCGAGAACGACGGGCTGCGGCTCGGCGTCGTGAACCTCAGCGGCAACCTCTTCCTGCGCGCCGGCCGCCCGGCCTTCACCGACATCGATGCCGCGCTGGGCGAGCTCGAGGCAGGTGTCGACCACGTGCTCGTCGACTTCCACGCCGAGGCGACGAGCGAGAAGGTCGCCCTCGGGTGGTACCTCGACGGCCGCGTCAGCGCGGTCGTCGGCACCCACACCCACGTGCCGACCGCCGACGGTCGCGTGCTGCCGGGCGGCACGGCCTACATCACCGACGTCGGCATGACCGGCCCGCGCGGCGGCGTCATCGGCGTGCGCAAGGAGCAGTCGATCCGTGGCTTCGTCACGCACATGAACGAGCGCTACGAGACGTCGGAGGACGATCCCTGGCTCATGGGCGTGCTGGTGCGCTGCTCGCAGACGCTGAAGGCGGACGCGATCGAGCAGGTGCTGCTGCCGGCGCGCTGAGTCGGGCCGCGGACGACTCGCCCGTCGGCACGGCTGGGTCAGCCCGACATGTCCTCGTCCTCGAAGCACTCCTGCAGACTGCGCAGGAAGTAGCCGTACATCCACGTCCGTCGCAGCTCGTAGAGGCTCACGTCCTCCGGCCGGCTCAACGCCCGGGCAAGCCGGTCGCGCAGCGCGGAGCGCAGCTCGCCGCCGGCGCCGGGCAGCAGCCACAGCGCGCCGTCGTCTCCGGCCTGCGCGTCCATCGGCTCCGCGAGCGCCAGCTCGGCGGCGAGCTCGGCGACGGCGTCCTGGATCGCGTCCGTGCCGGATCCGGCGGCGTCGAGGCGCTCGGCGAGCGTGTCGAGCAGCCCGTCGTCGAGCTCCTGTGCCGCCTCGAACATCGCGTACTCCGCGGATCGCGCGAGATAGCCGAGCCGGGCGGCCGTCTGTCCGGCGACGACCGCCTCCGCGGAGCATTCGCGCTGCGTGAGGTGCGGCAGGCCCACCTGCAGGAGGCCGAGCGTGCTCCTCTCGATCGGGCAGTCGCGCATCCCGTCCATGACGAGGCCGTTGAGCTCGCGGATCGCGCCGTTCTGATCCGGGGTGAGCCGCGGGGCGTGCGTGCGCGCGCTCGCCGGCGGCGGTTGACCGACCTCTCCGTTGCGGCCGAAGAGCTTCATGCGAGCATGCTCGCACACCCTGCACCACCGGCGCCACCCGCGCGCCGCGAGCGTGAGCCGGGCTCAGGCGGACCGCTGCTCCCAGCTGCCACTGGGATCATGATCTGGTCGGCCCGGGACGAGCAACGACCTCGTCAGCACGAGCAGCGCCACGAGCAGCAGCGCGTTGCGCGCGGCGACGATCGCGACGACGTCGGTCTGCTCGTTGATGAGGTCGAAGTAGCGGCTGGGGAACTCGACGTGCGTGAGCACGATCGCGGCGGCCGTCAGCAGCGCAACCGCGCGCAGGCCCCAGACCCAGGCGAGCGCCGCGAACGGCGCAAGCCAGATGACGTACTGCGGCGAGAAGACCTTGCCGAGTGTGACGAACGCCAGCAGCGCGGCGAAGCCGCAGAGCACGAGGTGGCGCGCGCCGGGCTGCCGGGCGGCAAGCCAGACGATCGACGCCAGTGCAACGATCAACAGGAACTGAGAGACGCGCTCGACGGTGTCGGCGTGGCCGCCGTCGAGGCCGTTTGACTTGAAGCGGTCGGGCCGCAGGTTCGTGCCCGTGACCTCCGACCCGCCCAGGGCGAAGAGCACGCTCGCTGCGGAGGACTCGATCTGCACCGGGCGCTCGAGGTGAAACTCGAAGGAGTCGACGTAGCCCGCCCCCGACAGCGGCAGCGAGATCGCGACGACGACCGCCGCAAAGATCGCCCCGCCGCGCAGCGCGGCGCGCCACTCGCCGCGGCCGGCGAGCCACAGCAGCGCGATCACCGCGAGCAGGCCCGGAAAGAGCTTTGTCATCGTGCCGACGCCGAGTAGCGCGAACCCGAGGTCGTCGCGGTCGTTGCTCAGCGCGAGCAGGCCCGCGAGCGCAATCGCGATCGGCAACGCGTCGAAGTGCGTGCGCAGCGACGCGCCGATCAGCAGCGGCGTCGCGACGAACAGCCAGGCCACCGTCAGGCGCGTGCGGCCGCGGCCGGCGAGGCGCGCGGCGAGCTGCTGCGCCGCGACGAGGCAGATTCCCATGAGCACGGCGAAGCTCACCGCGTACGTCGGGTCGTCGAGGCCGGGCACCCCCGCCAGCCAGAGCGCGATCGCCGCCAGCGGCGGGTACTCGAAGCCGAAATCGACGTACGGCAGCTGGCCGTCGTGCAGCAGGTCGGCGTACACGCCGTACACGTAGAGGTCGTTGACGGTGATGTCGGAAAACGGCCCGACGGTCGTCGCGACGCCGTAGAGCGCCAGCAGCGCAACGCCGGCCAGCGCCAACTGCAGGCGCTCGAAGCCGGCCGTCATGCGCGCGTGGGCGCAGGCATCGCCGAGCGTCCGAGCAGCGCGATCATGACGAGGCCGAAGAACCACGGGATGTACAGGTAAAACCAGTGCGACACGCCGAGCTGCAGCGCGATCAGGATCGCCGCGCCGAGGGCGGCCAACCCGACGAGATCGCGCCGCCGCGGGACGAACGCCAGGGCGATCGCCAGCAGCGCGGCGGCGACCTGCAGCGCGCGCTGGACGTAGTTCAGCCACGTGACGTCGGGGTCGTAGAGCCCCCAGATCGAAAACGGCGAGCCGCGCTGCGCCTGGAAGGCGATCGTGTGATCCCAGAAGTCGCGCAGGCTCAGCTCGCCCACCAGCGGCGCGAAGGCGAGCAGCACCGCCGCCGCGAAGCCGACCGCGTACGCCAGCAGCGAGCGCAGCCGCGGGCGCGGCCGTCCACCTCGATGCAGCGCAAAGAGCGGGCCGAGGGCCAGCGGCGCAAACTTCGTCAGGCCCGCGAGCGCGACGAACGCGCCGCGCGCGGGTGCGCTGCCGGCGGCCCAGACGGCCGCCAGCACGAGCGCCGCAACGAGCGCGTCGTTGGAGTTCGACATGAGCGCGTAGAGCGTGAAGGGGTAGGTCGCCCAGGCGTAGGCGAGCAGCACGCCGAGATCCGGCCCGCGGACGCGGCGCCCGATCAGGAAGCACAGCGCCAGCGCGAGCAGGTCGAACGCGATCGCCGCCGCGTGCGCTGCCGGCAGGTCGTCCCAATTGCCGCTCCACTTCAGTGCCTGCTCGAAGGGCGCGTAGGCGAGGTAGACGACGGGGCCGTACGTGTCGCCCATCGCGTTGTCGCTGGGGAACTCTCCGTACAGCGGATCGCCGTCCACGATCCGGTCGGCGCCGATGACGCCCGCGTAGCCGACGTCGATGACGTTGGAGTTCGTCACGTTGAGCGCGACGCGGAAGCCGACGAGGAAGATCACCGCGATCGCCAGCCAGCTCACGGGCACGAGCAGGCGCAGCGGCCGGCGCGCCTCGTCGTGTGCGCTCTCGCCGTGGCGCAGGCCGATCCACAGCATCCGCACCAGCAGGTAGCCGAGCAGCGGATAGACGAGCGGCACCGACACGTCGACGCGGGCCGCGTTGAAGAACGCCGTCGACGCCGAGAAGGCGCTCAGGACGAGCAGGTCGAGGTGCAGCATCCGCCACGGCGGGCGCAGAAACGGCGCGACGAACAGCACGGCGAGCGGGATCCACACCCACGGCGCGTTGACGATGCGCCCGAACGCGCCGGAGTAGCCGCGCGCCATCGACCACGGCACCTGGTAGTCCGTCCACGCCTCGAGCACGCGCGCGCTGCGGTCGTCGATCAGCACCTGCGCGATCTCCTTGCGCGGCGTACCGGGCTTGGTCTTGGCGAAGTAGGAGACCTGCCAGCGGTCGGTCCCCTTGAGATAGACCTCGCGCGTCGCGCCGGGGTACTCGCGCCGCTCGCGGCGCACCTTCGCGACGGCGTCGGCAGGGTTTGGAAGGCGCTGAGGGACTGCTGCTGGCCTTGGAGGTTGGCTAAGACCGACTCCATGTTGGCGAACTGGCGCTCTAACCGCGCGCGTTTGCTGGCGATCAGTTTGTCCAGCGCGGTGATCCGGCTTTCGAACGCCTGGTTCTTGGCGTCGAGTTGCTTGTTTTCCTTGCTGATCGCGCCGTCGACGGGGTCGATCAGCCGGGCGAAGCTGTTTTCAAGCAGGTGTCCGAGCCCGGCGCCGGCGTTCAGGCGGGCGGTGGGGGAGGGGGGGAGGATCGTGCGGCCGGCGAGGACGCCGGGGCCGGCGTCGGGGATGCCTAAATCGCTCTTGGCGGGGGAGCCGTTGAGGGCGACCACCTTCAGCGTGGCGGCGCCGGTCGTGGTGTTATCCGTGATCTTCAGGCTGGCGCCGTTGTCGCCGAGGGCGGCGGTGACCTTGCCGGCGCCGGCGGCGTTGATCTTCGCCAGCACGGCGCCGAACGTGGCGGCGTCGCCGAGCGTGACTTCGAACGTCGTGCCGTCCTTCACCGAGATCGAGAAGTCGGCCCCGACCGTCGACGCACGCACGCCCCGGCCGGCGTTGAGCTGCGACAGCGGCGTCGTCTCGTTCAGGCCCGCCGGGGGGCGGCTGAACAGCGTCTCGACGGCGGTGGCGTCGGCGGCGTAGGCGTCGCGGAACTTCGTCTCGTCGAACTCGAGCTTGGCGCCCTCGGCCAGCTTCAGCCCCACGTCGCCCGCGACCCGCACGCGCCCGCCGCCGCCCACGACGCTGCTGAACACGGCGTAGATGTTCTGCTCGACCGTCTGGACGGTCGTGTCGCCGAGCAGCAGGCCGCGCTCGCCGGTCTGGGGGTCGAACTTCGTCAGCTCCTTGATCTTGTCGACGAGCTCGTTGAAGCCCTCGGTGAACTTCGTCATCTGTTCGACGACCGCGTCGACGCTGCGCGTGACGCTGAGGCTGACCGGGCGGTCGCCGACGCCGTGCAGGTCGATCGTCACGCCCTTGACGACGCCGCTGAGCTGGTTCGAGCCGGCGGTGATGAGCAGGGGGTTGGCGGCCTGGTCGCTGCCGAGGAAGACGGCGGCGTCCTGCCCCTCGACGAGGTTGGAGGTCTGGAGCGCGGTCAGCGCGCCGGCGTCGAAGACGGCGCGCCCGCTGCGCCCGGGGTTGCGCGACGACAGCGACAGGCGGAACGGCGCGGCGCCCGAGCCGTCGTTGACGATCGAGGCGCTGACGCCGAAGCCGAGGTCGTTGATCTTCGTCTGGAGGGTCGCCAGCGTGTCGTCGGCGGCGACCTCGATCGTGCGCTCGAACGAGCCGTCGATGGTGGGGGTGGCGCCGGCGACGCCGAGGAGGCCGAGGTCGCGGGCGGTGGAGGCGTCGACCTCCTCGACCTTCATCTTGCCCGCGCCGCCGCTGGCGTCGGTCAGGAGCAGGCCGTCGCCGTTGGCGTTGATCGAGGCGGTGACGTTGATGCCCTTGGCGTTGACCTCGGCGATGACGTCGGCGAGGCGGACCTCGTCGCCCTGGGAGAGGTCGACGGTGGCGCTGACGCCGGCTGCGTTGGTGATCTTGAACTGGCCCCGCGCCACGCCCCGCCCGCCGTTGTAGCTGGCGAGCGTGTTGTTCTCCGTCACCCACTGCCGCTGGAGGTTGGCGCCTTGGGCGGCGGGGACGGCGGTGGAGAACGTGCCGGCCAGGCCCAAGTCGGTGGCGGAGGCGCCGCCCGCCGCGTCGGCGATGACGAGGTTGCCCGTGCCGCCGGAGCTGTCGGCGACCTCGATGCCGTTTCCGCTCTTCTTCAGGCGGGCGGTGACGGCGACGCCGGGCGCGTTGCTGATCGCGTCGAGCACGTCCTGGACGGAGCGGGCGGCGCTGAGGTCGACCGTGGCGGTGGCGCCGGCGCGGTCGGTAATCTCGATGCTGCCGAGGGTGAGGCCCGCGCCGCCCTTCAGCGAGGACAGGAGCACGGTGTTGAGACCGGCGATCAACGGCGTGCCGTCCAGCGTGCCGCCCGCGACGCCCGCGGGGGCGGTGGCGATGCCGAGGTCGGCGGCGGCCTTGGAGCCGTTCAGGGCGGTGACGGTGATCGTCCGCCCGCCGCCGCTGGCATCGGTGAGGCGCAGGCCATTGGCGCCCGCGACGGCCTCGGCCTTGAGGTTCGCGCCGCCGGCGGCGTTGACGGTGGCGATGACGTCGCCCGCCGTGCGGGCGCCGGCGCCGAGGGTGACGTTAACGGTTGAGCCGCCGACGGTTACGGAGAAGTCGGCGCCGGTAGCGGCCCGGCGGACGCCCCGGCCGTCGTTGAGCGTGTCGAGAACGGTTGCGGAGCCGAGGCTGTTGACGTCGGCGCCCGTGATGGTGGAGGCGGCCACGTCGGCGACGAGCCCGAGGTCCGCGGCGGCGGCACCGTCGCCGAGGTCCTGGACGGTGAAGTTTCCGGCGGTGGAGCCCGAGACGTCGGCGAGCGTGATGCCCTCGCCCGCCGCGCTGGCGCGGACGGACACGCCGAGGCTCGTGTTGATCTTCTTGAGGACGTCGTTGACGGTGATCGCGGATGAGACGTCGATGACGGCTGATTGTCCCGCGCGGTCGGTGATGCGGAAGAGCCCCCGCCGGACGCCCGCGCCGCCGTTGAGCTGGGAGAGGGGCGTCTCGTTGGTCAGCTCGCCGCCGCCCTGCTCGATGGTGAGGGAGCCGGCGCCGAGCCGGGTCTTGTCGAAGTCGGCGAACCCGCCGGTGACGGACTGCTGGGTGGTGACGAGGCGGGCGACCTGGAACTGGTAGTTGCCGACGGCCGCCCCGTTTGCGGCGGTGGCGGTGAGGACGTCCTCGTCGCCGCTCGTGGTGGTGGCGGCCTGAAACGTGGACGGCTTCTTGAGTTGCGTGCCGGTGAGCTTGAGGCTGGCGAGGCGCGTGCTGAGGTCCGTGTAGGCGAGCTTGACCTTGTTGGTCTCGTCGATCTTGCCCTCGAGGCGCGTCTTGGGCTGCGACTCGAGGGAGATCAACTGGTCGATGATGCTGCGGGAGTCGATCCCGCTGATCAGCCCGACGCCAGAGGTGATTCGGCCCATAAGGTGCCCGTCCGTCCGGCATTAGCCGCGAGGCGCGGTTGCCCGCGCGCCGCGTGCCGGACCCGTGCCAACGTCATTCGTCCGGCCCCGCCGGCGGGTTGAGGCCGGCCTCGCTGCCTTGGCCGGCCGTGCCGCTGCCGGCCGGGCCATCGCCCTCGTCTCGCGTGGCCGACCCCGCCGCCGTGGCGGCGCTTGCCTGCTGGAGGTCGTCGGCCATGCGGTCGAGCATGGGGTTGATGCAGTCCCGCTCCAGCTCCGACAGCTCCATGAACCGCCGCCGCGCCCGCTGCACGAGCCGCAGGTTCTCCACCACCACGCTCAGGTCACGCATGCACCGCCCTCGCTTCCCCGACCCTGGTTATCGGAACCAGCGGGCCGGGGGCATGACTTTTGACGGGCAGGGCAACCGGGCGGTGGCCGGCGAGGTGCCGCGGATCACGTCCCCTGTTTGTGGAAGCTCGGTCGTGACACGCGCGCGTCCTGCCAGCGTCACGGAGAAGCGGGGGTCCTGCCCTGCCGAAACCTCGCCCCGCGTGCCGTACGGCGGACCCGCAGGTCGGCCGCCTGCAGTTTCGCAGTCCCCTCGCGACGGACGCGTCCAAACCGCGCTCCCGTCTGTGAAACCGCAAGCAGCCTGGCAGCGTCCCCGTCGCGCCGGACGGCGGGGAGTTCAGCAGACCAACGCAATGTGACGACTGTCGCTGGCTGGAATGCGCCCGCGCTGGCCAAAAGGCGAGGCGCATGGGTAAGCTGCCGGCGTGGGCAAGGGCATGACATTCTGGGGACGCCGGGGACGCCGGGACGGGTCGTTCATGCGGGTGCTGGCAGCCGGGGGCGTGTGCTGCCTGACCGGCACGGCGTCGGGGCAGGTGGTGTTGGACGGGTCGCTCGGGCCGGCGGGGACCCTGCCGGGGCCCCGGGTCGTCGTGCCGGCTTCCGCGGGCGCGAGCGCGGGGCCGAACCTGTTCCACAGCTTCAGCCGGTTCGACGTGGCCGGCGGCACCTCCGTCGAGTTCCAAGGGCCGGACTCCGTCGGGCGTATCCTCGCGCGCGTCACCGGAGGCGGGCCGTCGTCGGTCAACGGCGAGCTGGTCTGCGCCATCCCGGGGGCCGACCTGTACCTGATCAACCCGGACGGCGTCGTGTTCGGGCCGGGCGCGTCGCTGCGCGTCAACGGCTCGTTCACCGTCACGTCCGCCGACTACGTTCGCCTCGGCTCCGACGGCCGGTTCCACGCGCGCACCCCCGGCGCGAGCGTGCTGACCACGAGCGCGCCCGCCGCCTTCGGGTTCCTCGGCACGCCGGGCGCGATCGTGCTGGACCGGGCGTCGCTCGGCGTCAACAACGGCCGGTCGCTGTCCCTCGTCGGCGGCAACGTGCGGGTCCGCGGGGGCCGACTGCTCAGCGCCTCGGCCACCGTCAACCTCGTCGCCGCCGGGGCGGCCGCGGGGGAGGCGACGATCGACGATTCGCCGGGAGGCCCGGTGGTCAACTTTCCCGCCAGCCCCGGCGGTGCGGGCGGCGCGCCGGCCGGCGGCGCGATCGAGGTCGTGGACGGCGCGTTCGTCGACGCCTCCGGGCCGACGCCCGGCCGCGTGCACGTCCGGG
>CADCVQ010000036.1 GCA_902806175.1 uncultured Solirubrobacteraceae bacterium | reverse complement strand
TGTTCGCACCCTCGAAGTTGCCGCCGCCGGTCGAGCCGAACCAGACGATCGCCACGTCGGCATCGTCGCCGAGCACCTCGCGCAGCTCGTCGATGCTCCAGACGTAGAACTTCCCCTCGACGCCCTCGGAGTCGGCGTCCAGCGCGCTGTAGAACGCGCCCTCCGGCCCCGTCATCTCGCGCAGCGCCCAGTCGAGCGTCTCCTCGGCCGTGCGGCGCAGGATCGGGTCCCCACCGTCCGAGCCGCCGCTGACCTGCCAGCCGTGCAGGTAGGCGCGCGCCAGCAGCGCGTTGTCGTAGAGCATCTTCTCGAAGTGCGGGACCGTCCAGGTCGCATCGACCGAGTAGCGCGCGAAGCCGCCGCCGATCTGGTCGTTGATGCCACCGGAGGCCATCGCGCGCAGCGTGCGCAAGGTCATGGAGGTCTCTCCGCGGCGCAGCAGAAACTCGATCGTCGAGGAGGCCGGGAACTTCGGCGCACCGCCCCAGCCGCCGTAAGAGCGATCGAACTGCGCGCGCAGTTGGCTGACCGCGTCGTCGAGCGCCGGCGCGGGCAGCGGCCCCTCGGCGGGTTGCAGGCGCACTGCGCCCGTCAGGCGCGCGGTGATCTCATCGCTCTGCTCGAGGATCTCCGCGCGTTGGCTCTTCCAGGCCTCGGCGACGCCCCTGAGCACCATCGGCCAGCTCGGCATCCCCTGGCGCGGCTGCGGCGGAAAGTACGTTCCCGCGTAGAACGGGACCTGCTCGGGCGTGATGAACACGTTCAGCGGCCAGCCGCCCGAGCCGGTCATGAGCTGCACGGCCTCCATGTAGAGCGCGTCGACGTCGGGGCGCTCCTCGCGGTCGACCTTCACGCAGACGAAGTGCTCGTTCATCAGCGCGGCGATCGCGTCGTTCTCGAAGCTCTCGCGCTCCATCACATGACACCAGTGGCAGGCCGAGTAGCCGATCGAGACGATCAGCGGGCGGTCCAGCTCGCGCGCCCGGGCGAGCGCCTCTTCGCCCCAGGGCAGCCAGTCGACCGGGTTTTCCTGATGCTGCAGGAGGTAGGGCGAGGTCTCGCCGGCGAGTGCGTTGGGCATCGGCCAGCGGCTACCCCGCGCGGCGCAGCGGGAAGCTGCGCGTGCAGACGCGACGCGCGCAGGCGGGCCACCGCGCGAGGATGTGCCAGGGCGCGCGCGGCGCGCTCGGCTCGTCGGATACCGTCCCGCGGCCTACCTGACCCCCGGCCCAGGAGCCAAGCCCACGTGTCCCAGCATCGCGAGCCCGTCACGGCGATCGGCGCGCCCGCCGCCATCGGTCCCTACAGCCACGCCGTCCGCGCGGGTGGCCTGCTGTTCTGCTCGGGCCAGATCCCGCTCGATCCCGAGACGGGCGAGCTCGTCGGCGCGACTCCCGCCGAGCAGGCGACGCGCTGCCTGGAGAACCTGCAGGCGATCTGCGGCGCAGCGGGCGCCGCCCTCGCGGACGCGGTGCGCTGCACGGTCTACATGACCGACCTGGGCGCCTTCGCCGAGGTCAACGACGCCTACGGCGCGTTCTTCCAAGCCGACCCGCCGGCGCGCGTGGCGATCGGCGTCGTGGCGCTGCCGAAGGGCGCGCAGGTCGAGATCGACGCGATCGTCGCGCTCCCCGCGCAGGCGGACTGATGGTGCGAGCGCGGCCGCGCACGCTCGGGCGTGCGTGAGGGCGGCTGATCGCGGCTCAGCCCTGCTCGCGCAGCAGCGCGCGCCGGACCTTCCCGCTGGCGGTCTTCGGCAGCTCGGCGACGAAGTCGACGCGACGGGGGTACTTGTAGGGCGCGGTCTGCTGCTTGACGTGGTCCTGCAGCGCGCGGGCGAGGTCACCCGACGCGGCGAAGCCGTCGCGCAGTACGACGACCGCGCGCACGACGCAGCCGCGCTCCTCGTCGGGGGCGGCGACGACGGCGGCCTCGGCGACCGCCTCGTGCGCGACGAGCGCCGACTCGACCTCGAACGGGCCGATCCGGTAGCCGGCCGAGATGATCACGTCGTCCGTGCGCCCCTCGAAGAACACAAAGCCGTCCTCGTCGCGCGTGACGCGGTCGCCCGTGCGCCACAGGGCACTGTCTCCGTCAGGCGGCGGCGCGTCGCCGAGGTAGCGCAGAAAGAACGTCGGCACGCTCGCGGGGTCCACGACGAGCTCGCCGTCGTCGATCGTCAGGCCGATGCCCGGCAGCGGGCGGCCCATCGATCCCGCCCGAACCGCTTCGCCCGGCGCCGTTCCCGTCAGCTGTCCCGTCTCGGTCTGGCCGTAGCCGTCGCGGATCTGCAGCCCGGTCGCCTCCT
Organism: uncultured Solirubrobacteraceae bacterium; assembly: GCA_902806175.1. GTDB lineage: Bacteria > Actinomycetota > Thermoleophilia > Solirubrobacterales > Solirubrobacteraceae > CADCVQ01. The sequence goes on along the minus strand of CADCVQ010000036.1, from coordinate 6,881 downwards.
GCCACGCGCGCAGCACCTCGGGATTGAGTGGCTCGCCGGCGGCGACGAGGCCGCGCAGCGAGGCGATCGGACGCAGCGTCGCGCGCTTGGCGATCACGCGATACTCCGTCGGCGCCATGCAGAGCACGTTGACGCGCTCGCGCGCCAGCAGCGTCAGGCGCTCGGCGGGATCGAAGCGGGCGTCGTGCAGCAGCGCCGCGGCACCGCGGATCCACGGCGCGATGAAGGCGTTGCGCGCGGACTTGCTCCAGCCGCTGGCAGCGGTGCACCAGACGAGGTCGCCGGGTTGCGGCGCGAGCCAGTGCTCGGCCTGGACGCGCTGGCCGGCGAGGTAGCGCTGGCCGTGTAGCGCCGCCTTGGGCGCGCCGGCGGTGCCGCTCGTGAACGTGATCAGGCAGGGATCCAGCGGCGCGAGGTCCGCGGGCGGCGGCGGAGCGGCAGCGCGCGGCAGCGCGCGGCCGCCCGCCACCCAGACGGTCGGCCCGTCCCAGCCCGCAGCGGCCAGCACGGAGGCATTGCGCTCGTCGCAGACCACGACGACCGGCCGGCCGACGGCGATCCGCAGCGCGAGGTCCTTCGCGCGCAGCTGTTCGTTGCACGGCAGCACGACATAGCCCTGGCGAAAGCAGGCGACCATCGCCGCGACCCACGCCGGCTGGTTTCCCACAAGCGTGAGCACGGTCTCGCCGCGCAGCACGCCGTGCTCGTGGTGCAGGTGCGCGGCAAGCTCGCGGGCGGTTGCGGCGACCTGCCCGAACGACCACTCGCGGCGGGCGCCGTCGCGCGCGAGCTCGACGATCGCCAGGCGCTCGGCCGGCGCCCGTTCCACGACGTCGACTGCGAAGTTGGCCATGCGCCGGGCAGTCTGGCAGGAGGGGGGCGCGCAGCTAAGCTGACTCACGAGTCAACCGCGAGATCCTGACCTGGGAGACGTCACGTCATGGCCGTAGCCCCCGCGTACAGCGAGTACACCGACGAGCAGAAGGACATCATCGCGATGGTCCGCCAGTTCGCCGACGAGCAGATCCTGCCCAACGCCGAGCACTTCGACCACGAGGACGAGTTCCCGCAGGACATCGTCGACCAGATGAAGGAGCTCGGGCTGTTCGGGGTCACGATCCCCGAGGAGTACGGCGGGATGGGGCTGGACCTGACGACCTACGTGATGATCGTGGAGGAGCTCTCGCGCGGCTGGATCTCGATCTCGGGGATCGTCAACACGCACTTCATCGGCTCCTACCTGCTCATGAAGTACGGCACCGGGGCGCAGAAGCAGAAGTTCCTGCCCCAGATGGCGACCGGCGAGTGCCGCGCCGCGTTCAGCCTCTCCGAGCCCGAGATGGGCTCCGACGTGCAAGCGCTCAAGGCGACCGCGACGAAGCTCGACGACGGCTCCTACGAGCTCAACGGCCAGAAGATGTGGGTCACGAACGGCCTGCGCTCGCAGATCGTCTTCGTGCTCGTGCGCACCGATCCCAAGGCCGACCCGCCCTACAAGGGCATGAGCTGCTTCATCGCCGAGAAGCAGCCGGGCGTGTCGGAGAACACCGGCCAGTACGCCGGCTTCGTCGTGCCGCCGCCGCTGAAGAAGATGGGCTACAAGGGCGTCGAGTCGACCGAGCTCGTCTTCGACGGCTACAAGTGCCCGGCCGAGAACATCCTCGGCGGCGAGGAGGCCGGCCTGAACCGCGGCTTTCAGCAGATGATGGACGCGCTGGAGGTCGGTCGCGCGAACGTCGCTGCGCGCGGCGTCGGGATCGCCCAGCGCGCGCTCGAGCTCGCGCTGCGCTACTCGCAGGAGCGCAAGGCCTTCGGCAAGCCGATCGCCCAGCACCAGGCGATCCAGTTCAAGCTCGCCGACATGGCGACGCAGATCGAGGCGGCGCGGCTGCTGACGCACAAGGCGGCGCGCATGAAGGACGCGGGGGAGAGCTCCGAGCTCGAGGCCGGGATGGCGAAGCTCTTCGCCTCCGAGGCCGGGCGCTTCTGCGTCGAGGAGTCCTTTCGCATCCACGGCGGCTACGGCTACTCCAAGGAGTACGAGATCGAGCGCCTGTACCGCGACGCGCCGCTGCTGCTGATCGGCGAGGGCACATCGGAGATCCAGAAGATGGTCATCGGGCGCAAGCTGCTGGCGCGCAACAAGATCTAGACAGCGAGAATCGGCCGATGAGCCGCGTCCGCATGCTCGTCGTCGCGCTGGCGGCGACGCTCTGCCTCGCAGCGGTAGCCGCTGCGAGCCACACCCCCGGCGGGGGCTGCAGCGACTGCGCCAGTCACAAGTACTGGCCGACGGTCGACGGCATCTTCAAGAAGGCCGCCGACGGCGCACAGACGCTGACGGGCTCCAGCCGATCCGACGAGCTGCTCGGCCATCACGGCTCCGACACGCTGCGCGGCGGCGGCGCCAGCGACATCCTGTGGGGCGACTGGGACGCCAAGAACCAGCCCGAGAGCCAGCGCGACGTCATCGACGGCGGCGACGGCACGGATTTCATCTACGGCTCGCACGGTCGCAACACGATCCGCGCGGGCGCGGGCAACGACGTGATCTCGGTCCACTACGGGCGCGGCTTCGTGGACTGCGGCCCGGGACGTGACATCTACCACGTCGCGCGCTCGCGCCGTAGGGGCTACAGGTTTCGCAACTGCGAGAAGGTCGACTACCGGCCTGAGAGCGTGCGCGGCGGGCCGATGAAGCCGCTGTCGTAGCCCGCCCGCGGGGGCCGGGGCCGGGGCGAGAAAAGGCCGAAATCGCCCGCTCGCACCGGGGGTGCGGACCGATATGAGGTAAATAGGGCGCATGCGCGTGCGCGGGGGGATGACCATCGTGGTCGTGGGCGCGGTCGCGTTCACGCTGCTGGTCAGCGTGACATCGCTCGTGCAGTTCGCCTACCGCAGCCCATCGCTGCACATCGCCGTCGAGACCGCGGCCGCGCTCATCTCGCTGCTGGCGGCGCAGCTCATGTACGGCCGCTTCCGGCGCAGCCTCGACCGCAGGGACCTGCTGCTGACCGCCGCGCTCGTCCTCTTCGCGGGCGCGAACCTGCTGTTCTCCACCGTGCCGGCCGTGGCGAGCACCGCCACGGGCACCTTCGCCACCTGGGCGCCGGCGATCAGCCACGTCCTGGCCGCGACGCTGTTCGCGGCCGGCGCCTTCGCGGCGACGCGTCCGGTGCGACGGCCGGGCCTGGCCGCCAAGCGGACGCTCGGTCTGTGTGTGCTGGCGCTCGCCGTCATCGCGGCTGCGACGGCCCTCGCCGGCGATGGCCTGCCGATCGCGATCGATCCCGACCTGTCGCCCGAGGCGTCATCGCGGCCGCGGATCGTCGGCGCGCCGTCGTTGCTGGCGCTCCAGCTCGTCGTCATGGCGCTCTTCGCCGTCGCCGCGATCGCGTTCGCGATCCGCGCCGAGCGCACGTCCGACCCGCTGACGCTGTGGTTTGCGGTCGGCGCCACGCTCGCCGCCTTCGCGCGCCTGAACTACTTTCTCTTCCCCTCGCTGTACTCCGAGTTCTTCTATGTGGGGGACGTGTTCCGGCTGGGGTTCTTCGTTGCCCTGTTGATCGGAGGCACGCAGGAGATCCGGATCGCGCAGCGCGAGCTCGAGCAGGCGGCGGTGTTCGAGGAGCGCCGCCGGCTCGCGCGGGAGATCCACGACGGCATGGCGCAGGACCTCGTGTTCATCGTGCAGCAGGCCGGTGCCCTGGACGCCAGCAACGGTGATCGCGAAGCCGTCGCCGACATCGTGACCGCCGCGCGCCGCGCCCTCGACGAGTCGCGCGGCGCGATCGCAGCGCTCGTACGCCCGACCGACGAACCACTTGCGCAGGCGCTCGCGCGCGTCGCGGAGGAGACGGCGGGGCGGTGGGGCGCCAGCGTCGAGTCGCAGATGGTCGAGGGCTTTGAGCTGTCGCCGCCGACGCGTGAGGCGCTGCTGCGGATCGTCGGCGAGGCGGTCGCCAACGCCGCGCGGCACGGGCAGGCTCAGCGGATCCGCGTCGAGCTCGCGCAGCGCCCGCAGCTGCACGTGCGCGTCGTCGACGACGGGATCGGGTTCGACACGACGTCGGTGCAGGAGCTGCGTGGCCGCCACGGGATCATGGGGATGCGCGAGCGCGCCGAACAGGTCGGCGGCCTGCTGCAGGTGCAGTCGCGGCCGGGGGAGGGCACGCAGATCACGGTGATGCTGCCGTGACCGAGGACGTACGCGTACTGCTCGCCCATCAGGACGCGCCGACGAGCGCGGGCATCGGGATGATCCTGGAGGCCGACGGCTTCGAGATCTGCGGCGAGGCCGTCGCCGCCACCCCCGCCGTCGAGATCGCCGTGCGCAGCGAGCCGGACATCTGCCTGATCGAGGAGAACCTGCCCGGCGGCGCGCTCATCGCGGTCGATGCGATCTACCGGCGGATGCCCGCGACGAAGCTCGTTCTCCTGACCGACTCAGACGACCCAAATTCCCTGCTCGCGGCGGTTCGCGCGGGCGCTTCCGGGTACGTGCGCACCGATCTCGATCCGGCGCGCCTGACGTTCACGTTGCGGGGGGTGCTCGCGGGCGAGGCGGCGCTCTCGCGGCGCCTGACGTTCGCCCTGCTCGAGACCCTGCGCACGCGCGAGCGTGGCCGCTCGGCGCCGACGACGCCGGGCGGCCCTTCGATGACCGACCGCGAGCTCGAGGTGCTGGAGCTCCTGGCGGAGGGTTTGCGGACGAGCGAGATCGCGGCTCGCCTGGCGATCGCCGAGGTGACGGTACGCCGCCACGTGTCGTCGGCGGTGACGAAGCTGGGCGTCGAAGACAGAGCTGCGGCGGTCGCGGTGCTAACAGGTCGTGAACGCGCATGAACGACCTTTGGTCGCCCGGCCCATTGTGCCGCGCCGAGCGCGGGTGCCACCCTGTGGAATGCGCCCAGACCTCGCACCAGCGATCCAGCGCGTGGCCCAGTTGCGCGAGGAGGCGGCGCGTCCGGCGCCGCGAGCTTCGCTGCTGGGCGAGATCGAGGACGCGCTCTCCGAGGGCTATGCGCACGCGCTGGAGGGCGACGAGTGGTCGATGGCGACCGAGCAGCGCCTGCACGAGCTCATGACCGACCCCGACGTTCCCGCGCGGGGGCGCAGCCTGCGCGCGCTGGCGAGCGAGCACGCGCGCTTTCAGAGCACCGTCATGCGCCTGCGCACCGATCTCGCCGCGCTTCGGCGCGACCGCGACCGGCTGCACATCGGCGCGCTGGGGCGCTCAGCCTGAGCGCAGGTCCTGCTCGTCGACGAGCCCGAGCCGCACGGCCATCACCGCTGCCTGCACTCGGTTGTCGACGCCGAGCTTCTCGAGGCTGCTCGACACGTGATGCTTGATGGTGCTCGCGCTCAGGTGCAGCTGCCTGCCGATCTCGGCGTTGTCGTGGCCGGCGACGACGAGGCGCAGCACGTCGACTTCGCGGGGTGAGAGCTGCGGCGCGGCGGCCGGCGGCGCGTCGGGTGGGCCGTGGCGGCGCAGGCGCTCGAGCAGGCTGCCGGCCACCGACGGAGCGATCAGCGACTCGCCGGCGGCGGCGCCGTGGACGCCGCGGATGATCTCCGGCAGCGTCGCGTCCTTGAGCAGGTAGCCACGGGCCCCCGCGAGGACGGCGTCGAGCACGGCGTCCTGGTCGGCCGTGACCGTGAGCATGAGCACCGCGCTCTGCGGCGACACCTCGAGCAGCGCACGAGTGGCTTCGACCCCGGACATGCCCGGCATGTTGATGTCCATGACGACGACGTCCGGGCGCAGCTCGACCGCGCGCTGCACCGCCTCGTCGCCGCGCCGGGCATCGGCGACGACGTCGATGCCGCCGCTTCGCTCGAGCAGGCGTCGCAGCCCCGACCGGAAGAGGTCGTGATCGTCGACCACCATCACGCGCAGGGGATCCTCCGGCGCCAGCGCCGCCGTGTCCTCAGATTCATCCACCGGAGCCATCGTACGGCCCCCGCCGTTCATGCGCCTGAACGCAAAGCGTCCGATCGACCTATTGCCGGGCCATCGGCTGGCGGAGAGGCTGTCGACAGCAGCAGGTGGTGGACCGACAGGGCCGGGAAGAGCGGCTGGCGGATCGAGGGCGACAGTCCGTCCTCGCGAGGCAGCATCAACGAGAAGGGGACCTCATGTCGATTCGGGTTTGCATCGCGGATGACCATCTGCTCATCCTGTCCGCCGTGCGGCGGGCGCTGGAGGCTGCCGAGGGGATCGAGGTCGTCGGGACCACGCAGCGCGGCGACGAGGTCGCGGCGCTCGTCGAGCAGCAGCGCCCCGACCTCGTGCTGCTGGACCACCGCATGCCCGGCGCCGACGGGATCGAGTGCCTGAAGCTCATCAGGGCACGCCACCCGGAGATCAAGGTCGTGATGCTCTCGGCGTCAGAGGACTCCGCGCAGATCAGCGAGGCGCTGTCGGCCGGCGCCAGCGCCTACATCGGCAAGCGGATCAACCCCGATGATCTGGCGTCGACGCTGCGCCAGGTGGTTGCGGGCGTCGTCTACCAGGCGCCGGCTCCCGATATCGAGATCGAGCACGACTTCGAGCGCCCTGCGCCCGCTGCCGCGTCCTGCGACCTCACCGACCGCGAGCTGACGATGCTCGACGCCATCTCCCGCGGCCTGAGCACGAAGATGATCAGCCGCGAGCTGTGGATCAGCGAGAAGACCGTCAAGTTCCACCTGACGAACATCTACCGCAAGCTCGGCGTGCACAACCGCACGGGCGCGATGCGCTACGCCTACGAGCACGGGCTCGTGGCGGCGGCAGCGCCGCCGCGTGCGGAGCTCGTGGCCGTCTCGGGCTGAATCTCTCCCGGGGCACCCGCCCCCCGCCCCTCCGTCGCACCGCCGACCGGCTCGAGTTGGACTCG
>CADCVQ010000035.1 GCA_902806175.1 uncultured Solirubrobacteraceae bacterium | reverse complement strand
GCGCCGCGCAGGGCGCGCCAGGCGGCGCGGCTGAGGTCCGCGATCCCGTGGCGCCCGACGCGGCAGTCGGCGATCCGGTGCCCGCTCGGCGGGGTGCAGCGGCGGCCTTCGAACGCGGCGCCGGACGCCGGCGCGGGCGCGGCGGTTGCGGCCGGCGCCAGGAGCAGGCCGAGCAGCGGCTTCATGGCCCACCAACGCAGGCGCGCGCACAAAGTCGCACGGCTCACCGGCCAACCTTCCGGCGCCGCGGCGGTTAGGACATCCAACGGAGAACTTACGCAAGGAGAGATTTGATGCTCAAGAACGCAAAGACGGCCGCCGGACTTGTTGCTGTGGGCGCCCTGCTCGCCGCCCCCGCCGGAGGGCTCGCCGCCAAGGGCGGCAACTCCGAGTCGGCCAAGTCCAAGGCCAAGAACTGCACGACGAAGACGGTCAACGTCGGCTACCAGGTCAAGGGCACGTTCGTCAGCGCCGTCGCCGACAATCCGGCCACGACCGCCGTCAACGAGGCGACGATCACGCTGAAGGTCACGTCGGCCAACAGCCACGCCGCCAAGTCCGGCGAGATCGCCGACCAGAGCGCCACGCAGAAGGGCGTGCAGGTCGAGGGCGCGACGATCACCGTCGCCGCGACCGACGCGTTCACGCTCAAGCTCGAAGGCTACGAGGGCACGGACACGCCCTCCGTCGGCGACATGGTGAAGGTCAGCGGCAAGATCAAGCTGACCAAGAAGAAGTGTGCGCCGGCCGGCATGAGCACCGCCGATCGCTACGGCACGCCCGACGTCAAGAAGGTCACGATGACCGACAAGGACGCCGACGCGTAGGACGCAGCTTCAACCTCGCAGTGCAACAGCGCGACGGCCGCCTCCCTCCCGGGGCGGCCGTCGTCGTCGTGGCGCGGTTCGAGCCTGCGGGCGGGCGCCCGCGCGCCGGGACCTAGACTGCCAGCCTCATGCAGATCGCCTACGACCGGCAGGGGCTCGTGCCCGTCATCGTGCAGGACTGGCACAGCGGCGAGGTGCTGACGCTCGCCTACGCCAACGCCGAGGCGGTGCGTCGCACGCGCGAAAGTGGCGAGCTTCACCTCTACAGCCGCTCGCGCCAGGAGCAGTGGCACAAGGGCGCCACGAGCGGCAACACGCAGGCCGTCCGCGCCCTGCGCCTGGACTGCGACGGCGACGCTCTGCTGGCGCTCGTCGAGCCGGCCGGCCCGGCCTGCCACACGGGTGAGCGCACGTGCTTTCACAACGGCGAGCTCGAGCCTCCGGCGCCGCACGAGGCGCTGCCGGCGCTCGAGCGCACGCTGGCGCAGCGCGCCGCCGAGCGGCCCGCCGGCTCGTACACCGTGACGCTGCTCGAGGATCCCGCGCTGGCGGGGGAGAAGGTGCGCGAGGAGGCCGAGGAGGTCACGCGCGCGGTGCGCGAGGAGACCGACGAGCACGTCGACAACGAGGCCGCCGATGTCCTGTATCACCTCGCCGTCCTGCTGCGCGGACGCGAGCGCTCGCTGGCCGACGCGCAGATCGTGCTCAATGGCCGTCGCGGCTGACGACCAGGCGCGCCCGGACCGCGCCGGCGGGGGTCGCTCGCTTCCGATCGAGCCCTCGCTCGGGGAGGTTCGCGAGCTGGCGCGCGACTACAACCTGATCGCGCTGCGCCACTCGTTCATCGACGACACCGAGACGCCGGTCTCCGCGTTCCTGAAGCTGCGCGGCCGCGAGCCGCAGAACGCGTCGTTTCTGCTCGAGTCCGCCGAGCGCGGCCAGGAGGTCGGGCGCTACAGCTTCATCGGGGTGCGCCCGCGCAAGGTGGTGCGCTGGTCACTCGGCGACGAGCCCGCCGACCCGTACGCGCTGGCGGCCGACGAGGTCGCACGTCACCGCCAGGCGCCGTGGCCGGACATGCCGCCGTTCGCGGGCGGCGCGGTCGGCTACTTCGGCTATGACCTGGTGCGCACGGTCGAGCCGCTCGGCGCGCCGAATCCCGACCCGGTCGGGCTGCCCGACATGGCGCTCATGCTGTCCGACGTCCTGCTCGTGTTCGACCACCTCAAGCACACGATCAGCGTGCTCGTCAACGTCTACGCCGACGACGACGACGGCACCGACCTCGAGACGGCGTACGCCGACGCCGTCGCGACGATCCAGAAGGCGCGCGACCTGCTCGCCGGTCCCGTGCCGCGGCCCGAGCCGACGCCCGCGCGGCCACGGCCGGTCTTCTCCTCGAACATGTCGCGCGAGCAGTTCGAGGCCAACGTCGCGCGGATCGTCGAGTACATCCACGCCGGCGACGCATTTCAGGTCGTCCCCTCGCAGCGCTGGTCGGCCGACCTCGACATCGACCCGTTCTCGATCTACCGCGGGCTGCGCGTCGTCAACCCGAGCCCGTACATGTACTTCCTGGACTTCCTCGACTTCCAGGTCGCCGGCGCCTCGCCCGAGCCGGTCCTGACGGTCACGGGCAGGCACGTGGCGACGCGCCCGATCGCCGGGACGCGGCCGCGCGGCGCGACGCTGGAGGAGGACGAGCGGATCGCCGAGGAGCTGCTCGCCGACGAAAAGGAGCGCGCCGAGCACGTGATGCTCGTCGATCTCGGCCGCAACGACCTCGGTCGCGTCTGCGAGTACGGCTCGGTCAGCGTCGACCGCTTCATGGCCGTCGAGACCTACTCGCACGTCATGCACATCGTCTCCAACGTCAGCGGCAGGCTGCGCGACGATGTCACGGCGATGGACGCGCTGCGCTCCGTGCTGCCGGCGGGGACGCTATCGGGGGCGCCGAAGGTGCGCGCGATGCAGATCATCGACGAGCTCGAACCGATCAAGCGCGGCGGCTACGGCGGCGCGATCGGCTACCTGTCATACACCGGCGACCTCGACACCGCGATCCACATCCGCACGGTCGTGATGAAGGACGGCCGCGCGCACGTGCAGGCCGGCGGCGGCACCGTCGCCGACGCCGAGCCCGCCTACGAGTTCGCCGAGAGCGAGGCCAAGGCGCGCGCGGTGCTGCGCGCGGTGGACCTGGCGTCTCAACAGCCCGATTGGCCATGACCAGCGTCCTCGTCATCGACAACTACGACTCGTTCACCTACAACCTCGTCCAGTTCCTGGGCGAGATGGGGGCGCAGCTGCACATCGTGCGAAACGACGTCGCGTCGGTCGACGAGCTGCTCGAGCGCGAGCCCGACCGCGTCGTCGTCTCGCCGGGGCCGTGCACGCCCGACGACGCGGGGATCTCGCTGGAGGCGATGCGCCGCTTCCCGGAGGCCGGGATCCCGACGCTCGGCGTCTGCCTCGGCCACCAGTCGCTCGCGCAGGCGTTCGGCGGCTTCGTCATCCGCCACGAGCCGATCCACGGCAAGACGAGCAAGATCACGCACGACGGCCGGACGATCTTCGCGGGGCTGTCGCCGACGCTGACGGTCGGGCGCTACCACTCGCTCGTCGTCGACCCCGACCGCATTCCCGCTGTCTTCGAGGTCTCCGCCGAGGGCGACGGGGTCGTGATGGGCATCCGCCACCGCGAGCTGCCGGCGGAGGGCGTGCAGTTTCACCCCGAGTCGGTGCTGACCGACGAGGGCAGGTTGCTGCTGCGCAACTTCCTGCGATGAACGACCGCCAGCCGGCCGAGCTGCGATGCACACGCTGCTGTCCGCGCGTCGCCCGGTCGAGTTGTTGTTGCGGGACATCAACAGGTCGACCCGGCCCCGCGGCCCTCTACCCTTAGCGGAATGAGCACTCCGCTTTCGGTCCTCGATCTCGCGCCGATCGGCGCCGGCCAGAGCGCGGCGCAGGCGCTGGCCGGCACGACCGCGCTCGCCCGACGCGCCGACGAGCTCGGCTTCCGGCGCTTCTGGGTTGCCGAGCACCACAACATCCCGTCGGTCGCGTCGACCGCGCCAGAGACGCTGATCGCGCACATCGCCGCCAGCACGCAGCGCATTCGCGTCGGCTCGGGCGGCGTGATGCTGCCCAACCACGCGCCGCTCGCGGTCGCCGAGCGCTTTGGGATGCTCGAGGCGCTGCATCCGAACCGGATCGACCTCGGCCTGGGCCGCGCGCCGGGCACGGACATGCGCACGGCGATGGCGCTGCGCAGCACCTCGCCGGAGCTGTTCGACGAGCAGTTCGCGCAGCTGCGCGGGCATCTGGGAGCCGGCCACGGCGGCATGCGCGCCGTCGCCGGCGAGCACACGGTGCCGCAGCTGTGGATGCTCGGATCGACCGACGGCGGCGCCCGGATCGCCGCCGCCCTCGGTCTGCCGTTCGTCTTCGCCCATCACTTCCATCCGCACTTCACCGAGCCTGCGCTGGACCTGTACCGCAGCCGCTTTGCGCCCTCCGAGCTGCTCGACGCCCCGCGCACGATCGTCGCGGCCGGGATCGTCGTCGGCGACGACGACGCCGACGCTGCGCGCCGCGCGCTGCCTGGCGCGGTCGCGATGCTGCGGCTGCGCCAGGGCCGGCCCGCGCCGATCCCGAGCGTGGAGGAGGCCGAGGCGCTGCTGGCGCGCCTGGGACCCGCCGAGCTCGCCGTCGTCGAGGAGAGCATGCAGCGCGTGATCGCCGGCGCAGCCGACTCGGTGCACGCGCAGCTGGTCGACCTCTGCGAGCGCACCGGCACCGACGAGCTCATGCTCGTCTCGCAGGTCACCGACATCGAGCAGCGCATCCGCGGCCTGGAGCGAGTCGCGCGGGCCTTCGAGCTCGCGCCGCAGCCCGCCCGCGTGGACTAGCGGCTCACCGGTCGAGCGCGCGCAGGATGAAGGGCCCGAGCGTCGGGGAGAACGCCGTCGTCATATGCGTCTCGTCGTGGTGCACGAGGGCGCCGCCGACGACGGCCAAGCAACGCTGCTCGTCGCAGAAGTGGTTCGTGAGGTCGACGACCGTCACGCGCGGCGAGCGCGTGGCACGTGCGGCCGCGACCAGCGGATCGCGCCGGATCGCACGGCCGCGTTCCTGCGAGCACTCGCTGCCCACCGGCCGGCCCGCCTCGAGCAGCGCCGCGACGCAGCCGACGTGGCCGTCCGCCGCCTTCGGCACGTCGCGGATGACGACGACGCGCCGGACGGTGCGCAGCAGGCGGCGGATCTCGTCGCGGTAGCCGGCTCGCGCCGTCGCGAACATCCCCCGGCCGCCGCGCGGCGCGACCTTCGCGCCCGCGTGCGCCGCGAGGAAGACCGTTTGCACGGCGGGCTGCCTGTTGAGCCATCTGATCACGTCGCGATTCCACTGCACGCACTGCCGCGAGCGCTCGCGCGTCGGCAGGACCGGCGCTGCCGCCTGCGTGGCCGGGCAGGCCGCGCGCACGATCGAGATGCCGCGCCAGCGCTTGGCGAGCGTCACGACCTCGAGCGGGGCCTTCATGCTCGCCGCATGGCTGTCGCCGATCAGCGCGAACGTTCCCGCTGCTTCGCCGGCCGCGGCACCGAACGCGCACGTCGTCAGCAGGCCGGGGTGCGTCCGCCTGTCGCAGTACGGGTCCAGCAGCACCTTCGCGCGTGACGGCGGCGGCTGCACCGCGAGGCGCAGGTCCGGGTTGTCGCACGGCCGCGACGGATCGCGTGCGGCGGCGCCGAAGCACGGCGGCACGCCGAGCAGTCCGAGGTCGGCGGCAACCTCCCCGCCGTCGGGCAGCCGGTCCGTACACGTGGCGGCGCATTCGCCGGCGTCGGTCCACGCGCTCTGCACCGACCAGGAGTACGGGCCGACTCTCAGCCCGGCCGCGGCCGGCAGGAAGCTTGCCTCCAGCAGGCCGTGCGCGGGATGTGCCACGCGCGCAGCCAGCCGCCGCATCCGCAGTGGCGCTCCGTCGGCGGCCAGCGCGGTGTACGTCAGCGTCGGGCGCGACCCGCTGCCGGTCACGCAGAGGCGTGCGCGCGCGACCGCCGGGGAACCCTGCGCGAGGGTGACGCAGAGGGTCCGCTGCGGACCCGCCCGCAGCTCGGCGTGCGTCCAGGGCCCAGCCGTCGCCACGCGCAGGAACATCCGCACGTCGCGCTGCTCGAGCGACGCTTCGGTGAGATCGAGCGGCCCGCGCGCGTCACGCGCATCGGTCCGTTGCGCGGCCGCGGCAGCGGTGGGAGCCGGCGCGTGGATCGCTGCCGCCGACGCCGCGGTGACGGCGACGGCTGCCACATTGATCAGACGACGCAGGGCGCGATCTTCGACTCCCATCGCGCCGACGCTACCGCGCGCGGCGGCGTCAGGGCGTCAGTAGCGCGGCCGGTCGTCCTCGTACACCGGGCGACCGTTCTCGTCGGTGTAGGCCGGCTGGCGGCCGTCCTCGTGGACCGGCCGGCCTTGCTCATCCTCGTGGAGCGGCCGGCCGTCGCCGTACGCCGGCTGGGCGTACCCGTTGACGGGAGCGGTGTGGCCGCGGCCCAGCGTGCCGTGTGCCTCGGACTCCAGCGCCGATGCCTGCCGTGCGTGCAGGTCGGAGGCGACGCGGTTGGCCTGTGCCTGCAGGCGCAGCTCCGCCTCGGCGGCCTCGTGCGGATCCGTCGCCATGCTGTGGCGCTCGACGGCCTCGGCCATCGGATCTTCGCGTGCGGCGACGGCGCTGCGGCGCTGGCCGCGGATGCCGTCGGCGTGGTTGTGAACGCCACGGGTGCTGCCGGGCGCTCCGGGTCGGAACTTCATCCAGGCGAATGCGAGCCCGGCGATGATGAGCAACAGCAGAATGACGATGACGATCTCCATGCAATCGCGCTACCCATGCGGTGAGGGTCGGGAAACCGCGCTGGCCGACCGTATGACTCGAGCGCGGCTGGCATCCGTGGACGGCGCCGAGACAGGCAGTTCGTCCGCGACGATCGGTGGATCCGGGCCTAGACTTCGGCGCCTGATGAAGAGCGAACGCGAACCGATGACGCGCACCTACCGCGCCGCGCTGGCGATCAGCGTCCCGATCGTGCGCCTGTGGGGCCGGCTGCAGGTCGAGGGCGACGAGCACCTGCCGCTGAGGGGGCCCTTGCTGGTCGTCGGCAACCACGACTCCTACTGGGACCCGGTCGTGATCGGGATCGCCGCGATCAAGCGCCGCCAGATCCGCGCGCTTGCGAAGTCCTCGCTGTGGAAGGTCAAGGGCCTCGACAAGGTGCTCGACGGGATGGGCCAGATCCCGATCCTGCGCGGCAGCGGCGACGCGGGCGCACTGGACCCCGCGATCGCGGAGCTGCGCGCGGGCAGCTGCATCGGGATCTTTCCCGAGGGCACCCGCAGCCTGGGCCGCGAGCTGCGCCCGCGCAGCGGCTTCGGCCGGCTCGTCGCAGCCGTGCCCGAGGCGGTGATCGTGCCGGTCGCGGTGACCGGCTCCGTCGACATCCCGCGCTTCCCCAAGCGCCCGCGCCTGCATGTCCGGTTCCTGGCGCCCGCCGAGGGCCTGCGGCCGGGCGAATCGCCGGCCGATCTCACCAGGCGCATCGTCGCCGAGCTGCGCGAGATCGCGCCGATCACTCCCGCCGGGCGGCGCCCGCAGGAGAACATCGCTGCAACTGCCGCCGACGAGGGCTAACCTGCGCGTGGCCTTGCCAGACCAGGCCCTCACACAGGCGATCGACAAGGCCGCATCGGGCCGGCACCTCAGCCTCGAGGAGGCGGCTCAGGTGCTCGAGATCATCATGGCCGGCGATGCCTCGGAGGTGCAGATCTCGGGGCTGCTGATCGCGCTGCGCACGAAGGGGGAGACGATCGACGAACTGGCCGGGCTCGCGCAGACGATGCGCGCCCTCGCCACCCCCGTCACGACGTCGCGCGACGAGCTCGTCGACACCGCGGGGACGGGCGGTGGCAGGCTGACGTTCAACGTCTCCACGACCGCCGCGCTGATCGCCGCCGGAGCCGGCTGCGCGGTCGCCAAGCACGGCAACCGCTCCGCCACGAGCCGCTCGGGCTCGGCCGACGTGCTCGAGGCGCTCGGCGCGCGGATCGACCTCGATCCGCCGGCCGTCGGAACGTGCATCGACGAGCTCGGCTTCGGCTTCATGTTCGCCCCGCGCCACCATCAGGCGACGCGCTACGTCGTGTCGGTGCGCAAGGAGCTCGCCGTCCGCACGATCTTCAACTTCCTCGGCCCGCTGACGAATCCGGCCTGCGCGCGCCGGCAGCTGATCGGCGTCTCGGACCCCGAGTACGTGGAGATCATGGCGGGCGCGCTGGCATTGCTGGGGGTCGATCGCGCGCTGGTCGTATCCTCGCAGGACGCGCTCGACGAGATGAGCATCTCGGCCCCCACAACCGTCGTCGAAGTCGACGGCCCCGACCTGAAGACCTACACCGTGCGCCCGGAGGACTGCGGTCTGGCGACGGTTGACGACGTCGACGCCGTCGCCGGCGGCTCGCCCGCCGACAACGCCGCGACCACGCGCGCGATCTTCGCCGGAGAGGCCGGCGCGCATCGCGACATCGCGGTGCTCAACGCCGGCGCCGCGATCTACGCCGCCGGCCGGGCGGACGACATCGCGGCGGGCGTGCAAGCGGCGCAGGCGGCGATCGACGACGGCTCGGCGACGGCCACACTCGACGCGCTGATCGCGCGCACCAACCAGCTCGCCGCCGAGCAGGAGAGCAGCGCGTGAACGTGCTCGAGCGGATCGTCGCCGGCACGCGCGAGGACGTGCGCCGGCGGCGCGCCGAGGTTCCCCTGGCGCAGCTCGAGAGCGCGCTTGCGGGGCGTGGCGACGACCGCCCGTTCTCCGAGGCGCTGACGCTGCCCGGCGTCTCGGTCATCGCCGAGCACAAGCGCCGGTCGCCGTCGGCCGGCGAGATCCGCGAGGGCGCCACGGTCGGCGACGTCGTGCTCGCCTACGAGCGCGGCGGTGCGGCGGCGATCTCGATCCTCACCGAGGGCAAGCACTTCGGCGGCTCGCTCGACGACCTGCGCGAGGCCCGCGCCGCGTCCGCGCTGCCGATCCTGCGCAAGGACTTCATCGTCGATCCCTACCAGCTCTACGAGTCGGCGGCGGCGGGCGCCGACGCGGTCCTGCTGATCGTCGCGGCGCTGGCGCCGAGCATGCTCGCCGCGCTGCACTCCGACGCACGCGGGCTGGACCTCGACGTCCTCGTCGAGGTCCACGACGAGGAGGAGCTCCAGCTCGCGCTGCAGGTGCTCGACGCCGACGTCATCGGGATCAACAACCGCGACCTCGGCGACTTCAGCGTCGACGTCGAGCGCACGTTCGAGCTGCTGGCGGACATCCCGGCGGGCAAGACGGTGGTGTCGGAGTCGGGCTTTCACTCGCGCGAGCAGCTCGACGCGCTGGAGCGTGTCGGCGTCGACGGCGTGCTGATCGGCGAATCGCTGATGCGCGCGGTCGATCCCGAGGCGGCGCTGCGCGCCCTGACGGGCGGCGACGACGCCGACGCGCTGACGTGGTGAGCGCCGTCCGCCTGGTCCCTCGTCAGCCCCGATGAGCCAGCTGACGCACTTCCTCGCGGCGCTCGTCGGAGGCGCGCTGGTCGCTGCGGTCCTGCTCTTGACCGGCGCCGGCGGCGGCGACGAGACCACGACCGTCTTCTCGGGCGCCGGAGCGGACATCGCCAACCCGCAGCAGGGCGCCCTCACGCCGCGCGAGATCTACAAGCGCGACGCGCCGGGCGTCGTCTTCATCACGGCGAACGTGACGCAGGCCGCCTCGCCGTTCGCGCCCGAGCAGGAGGGGCAGTCGACCGGGTCGGGCTTCGTGATCGGCAAGGGCGGCTCGATCGTCACGAACGCGCACGTCGTCGAAGGGGCAAGCCGGGTCGCCGTACGCTTCGGCGACAAGCGCACGGCGCAGGCGCGCGTCGCCGGCCGCGACCCGTCGACCGACCTGGCGCTGCTGCTCGTCGACCCCGACGGGCTGGACCTCGAGCCGCTGGAGCTCGGCTCCTCCAAGGGCGTGCAGGTCGGCGACCCGACGGTCGCCATCGGCAACCCGTTCGGCCTGGACCGCACGCTGACCACGGGCGTCGTCTCGGCGCTGCAGCGCTCGATCCCGTCGCTGCAACCGGGCTTTGAGATCAACAACGTCATCCAGACCGACGCGGCGATCAACCCCGGCAACTCCGGCGGCCCGCTGATCGACGCGCGCGGCCGGGTGATCGGGGTCAACTCGCAGATCGAGACCGGCGGCAGCGGCGGCGGCAACGTCGGCATCGGCTTCGCGGTACCGGTCGACACGGCGAAGGAGGTCATCCCGCAGCTGCGCCGCGGCGGCGCCGTGCAGCGCGCCTACCTCGGCGTCGGCACGCGGACGATCGACGAAGGCTTGGAGGAGCTGAACCTCGCCTCGGCCGACGGTGCCCTCGTCCAGACCGTCGAGCCCGACAGCCCCGCCGAGCGCGCCGGCCTGCGCGGCGGCACGAGCGAGCAGGAGATCGGCGGCGCGACCGTGCGGCTGGGCGGTGACATCATCAAGTCCGTCGACGGCCAGAAGGTGCGCGACTCCGACGACGTCTCGCAGCTGATCGGCGCGCGTCGGCCCGGCGACCGCGTCAGGTTGGACATCCTGCGCGATGGGACACGGCGCACCGTTTCAGTGCGGCTCGGGCGCCGGCCGGGCTTCTAGAAGCCGCGCACGAGACGCGCCACCGCCGCGGCTCTACGATGGGCACGATGTCCACGCGGATCAAGCATTGCGGGATCACGAACCTCGCGGACGCCCATCTGGCGGCCGAGGCGGGCGCGTGGGCTCTGGGAATGATCTTCTGGCCCGGCTCGCCGCGGTGCTGCGAGCTCGACGAGGCGCAGCGGATCGGCGCCGCGCTGCGGCGCACGGTCCACCTCACCGGCGTCTTCGTCAACGCGCGCCTGGAAGAGATCGATCTCGCCGTGCAGGCGGCGGGGCTGCAGTTCGTCCAATTGCACGGCGACGAGGGCCCGGTCTTCTGCGCCGAGATCGCGCGCCGCACGGGCGCGAAGGTCATCAAGGCCGTGCGCGTGCGCTCGCGCGCGACGCTGCAGGCCGCGTCGGCCTACCACACCGACTTCCTGCTGCTCGACGCCCACGTCGAGGGCGTGCCGGGCGGTACGGGCCAGACGATCGACTGGGACCTCGTGCGCAAGGCCGGCCTGCGCGCGCCCGTGATCCTCAGCGGCGGCCTGAACGCCGTCAACGTCGCCGACGCGATCGCCGCGACGCAGCCGTTCGCAGTCGACGTTGCGAGCGGCACCGAGGCCGCGCCCGGCGTCAAGGATCCCGCGAAGCTGCAGGCGTTCCATACGGCCGTGCGCGGGCCGGAGCTCGCGCAGGCCTCGTGATCGCGCGCCATCAGCCATCAGTGGCCCGTCTCGTGACGGGCCACCTGAGACCCCGGGCGCCGATCACCGCCTGGCGGCGTCCTCGGACACTCGATGTGGCAGAGCCACACCTTCGGTCCTGCGTCCTTGCCAGCCGGCGCCGGCATCCCGGGTTTTCAGGCCGCCCGTCACGAGACGGACCACCTAGGATGCCGGCATGACCGACTTCAGCCCGGTCGTGGAGGCCGGCGTGGAGCACCGCTTCGGTCCGTACGGCGGCCAGTACGTTCCCGAGACCCTGATGCCCGCGCTCGCCGAGCTCGAGGCCGCCTGGGTCGCCGTCCGCGACGACGCGGCCTACCGGGCGCAGCTCGGCGGCCTGCTGCGCGACTTCGCGGGCCGGCCGACGCCGCTGTACCTCGCCGAGCGCCTCTCCGAGCTCGCTCAGCGGGAGATCTGGCTCAAGCGCGAGGACCTCATGCACACCGGCTCGCACAAGCTCAACAACGCGCTCGGGCAGGCGCTGCTGGCCAAGCACATGGGCAAGGAGCGGATCATCGCCGAGACCGGCGCCGGCCAGCACGGCGTCGCCAGCGCGACCGCCTGCGCGCTGCTGAACCTCCAGTGCGTCGTCTACATGGGCGCAGAGGACATCCGCCGCCAGGCGCCCAACGTCCAGCGCATGCGCATGCTCGGAGCCGAGGTCGTCAGCGTCGAGGCCGGTGCGCGGACGCTCAAAGAGGCCGTCAGCGAGGCGATCCGCGACTGGGTCACGACCGTTGCCACGACGCACTACATCATCGGCTCGGCCGTCGGCCCGGCGCCCTATCCCGCGCTCGTGCGCGACCTGCAGCGCGTCATCGGCGACGAGGCGCGCGCCGATCTGCTGCTGCGCGCCGGGCGCCTGCCCGACCGCGTCATCGCCTGCGTAGGCGGCGGCTCGAACTCGATCGGCATCTTCTCCGCGTTCGTGTCCGATGTCGGTGTCGCTCTCATCGGCGTGGAGGCGGCGGGGGCGGGGATGGACAGCGGTCGCCACGGCGCGCCGCTGACCGCGGGCGGTCGCAGCGGCGTCCTGCACGGCTCGCTGTCGGCGGTCATGCAGGACGCCGACGGCCAGGTCACCGAGGCGCATTCGATCTCCGCCGGGCTGGACTACCCCGGCTCGGGTCCGCAGCACGCCTACCTGCGCGACTCGGGCCGCGCGAGCTACGTCGCCGTCGAGGACGACGACGCGGTCAAGGCCTTCAAGGAGGTCACCCGCCTGGAGGGGATCATCCCCGCGCTCGAGACCTCGCACGCGCTGTACTACGCGCTGCACGAGGACGGCGCCGACTCGACGCTCGATCTCATCTGCCTGTCGGGCCGCGGCGACAAGGATCTCGCCGAGGTCATCGCCCACGACGAATGAGCAAGAGCGCCCGCGACCGCGTTGCCGCCGTGCCGCAGACGGGCGAGGACCGCATCGCCGCCGCGTTCGCCCTGCGCCGCGGCCGCGCCGCGCTGATGCCCTATGTCATGGGCGGCTATCCAGACCTGCCGACCTCGCTTGCGATCGGCGAGGCCTATGCCGCCAACGGCGCCGACCTCATCGAGCTCGGCGTGCCGTACTCCGATCCGCTCGCCGACGGCCCGGTGATCCACGCCGCGGGCACCGCCGCGCTGCAGGCGGGCGCGACGCTCGCGGGCGTGCTGGAGGTCGGCGAGGCGCTCGCGCGGCGCGTTCCGGTGATCCTCATGTGCTACGTCAACCTCGTGCTCGCGCGCGGCGCCGAGAGATTCGCCCGCCGCCTGAGCGACGCCGGCATCAGCGGCATGATCGTGCCCGACCTGCCAATGCACGAGGCCGGCGAGGTGCGCGACGCCTGCCACGCCGCTCAAATCGCGCTCATCCCGCTCGTCGCGCCGACCACGCCCGACGATCGCCTGACGGCGATCGCGGCCGAGGCACGCGGCTTCATCTACGTCGTCTCGGTCGTCGGGACGACCGGCGAGCGGCCCGCGTTCGGCGACCACGTCGGCGGCCTGCTCGCACGCGTCAGGAAGCGCGCCGACGTGCCGGTGGCGCTCGGTTTCGGCATCTCGACGCCATCCCAGGCGGGCGAGGCGGCCGATGCGGGCGCGGACGGCGTCATCGTCGCCAGCCGACTGATCCGCGCGGTCTCGGAGGCCGACGACCCGGCCGCGGTCGCCGGCGAACTCGTAGCGCAACTCGCCGCCGGGCTCATCCGTTAGTCTGGCGCGGCAGATGGGTCTCGTCCTCGCTACGACGTTCGGTCTCGTCCTGTGGATCGTGCTCTGGGCGATCGGCTGGAACTCGGTCGACGCCTTCATGCTCACGACGGTGATCATCGTGCTCGGCGCCACCGCGAAGATCCTCGCCCCGTACCTTCCCAACCGGCGATAAGCGCAGCGATGTCCGGCGGGTTGCGCGCGGCCCTCGTCTGCGTCCTCGGCGCGATCGCGCTCGCTGCCGGCGTGGGCGCCTGCGGGGGCGACGACGGCAAGACGAGCGCCGTCCCCAACGGCAGCGACACGCTGACGATCTACTCGAGCCTGCCGCTGCAGGGTCCCGACCGCGAGCGGGCCCGTGACATGGTCAACGCGATCAAGCTCGCGCTGCAGCAGACCGGCGGCAAGGTCGGGCCGTTGACGATCACCTACGTGCCGCTTGACTCCGCGACGCCGGAGGCCGGCACGTGGACCGCCGACAAGGTGCTCGACAACGCCCGCAAGGCCGTCCGCGACCTCAACGCGATCGCGTACATCGGCGAGCGCGACTCCGCCGCCACGGCGCTGTCGCTGCCGCTGACCAACGAGGGGCAGATCCTCCAGGTCAGCCCGTCGAGCACGTATGACGGGCTCACGCGCGCAAGCCGCCGGCAGGGCGAGCCCGAGCGCTTCTATCCCTCCGGCGAGCGCACCTTCGCCCGCGTCGTGCCCGCCGACCACGTCCAGGCGTCGGCGCTCGTCGGCTACATGAAGGCCTCGGGGGTGCGCAGCATCGCGCTGATGGCCGACCGGCACATCTATGGCGGTGGGATCGCCGACGAGGTCGAGCAGGCCGCCGAGCGCCAGGGCATCGAGGTGTTCGACCGCGGGCGCGTCGACGCGGGCCACGGCGATCTCGCGGGCCGCGCGCGCAAGGTCGCCGAGACCGGCGCCGACGCGTTTCTGTTCGCGGGGAGGACGGACACCGGCGCAGCGCGGATCTTCACGGCCGTTGGCGCCGCGGCGCCGTCGATGTTGCTGTTCGGCCCGGCTGCGGTCGCCGACCGGGCGTTGCTGAAGGGCCTGCCCGCGCGTGTGCAGCGCCGGATCCGCGTCACGACGCCGGCGCTGCCTGCGCGCCTGCTGCCGCGCAGCGCGCGTGCCTTCCGCGAGCGCTTCCGCAAGACCTTCGGCCGCCCGCCTGAGCCCGAGGCGCTGCAGGCCTACGAGGCGGCCGCAGCCGTACTGCACGCGATCCGATCAGCCGGAACGCGGGGCAACAACCGCCAGGCGGTGACCGACGCGTTCCTCGCGATCCGCGACCGCAACTCGGTGCTCGGGCGCTACTCGATCGACGCCAACGGCGACACGAGCCTGTCGACGTACGCCGGCAACCGGGTGCGTCGCTCGCAGTTCGTGCTGGACAAGGTGCTCGACGTCCGCGACTGACAACCGGGCGCCCGCGCCTGGCGCGCGGGGTGCATCGCGTGCACGCCAAGCACCAACCCGCACTAGAAGCTGCTGAACAGGTGTACGATCGGCGGCGCTTCCGTGTTCAGAGTCCCACCGAGGAGGGAATTCATCTTGCGTTTCAATCGAGCAACCGCTCTTGGGTTGCTGGTACCGGCCCTGGCGTTCGGCGTGGCCGCGTGCGGCGACGATGACGAAGGCGGGGGCGGCGGGGGCGGGGGCAACGTCGCTGAGGGGACGACGCTGACCATCTACTCGTCATTGCCGCTGCAGGGCACCTCGCGCGGCCAGTCAGAAGCCGTCATCAACGGCGAGAAGCTGGCGCTCGACGAGGTCGGCGGCAAGGTCGGCAAGTACACGATCAAGTACGTGTCACTCGACGACTCGACCGCCCAGAACCCCGGCACCGCCGACGAGGGAAAGACTGCCCAGAACGCCCGTCAGGCCGTTCGTGACAAGTCCACGATCTTCTACCTCGGCGAGTTCAACTCCGGCGGCACGAAGGTCTCGCTGCCGATCCTCAACAAGGCGGGCATCCCGCAGATCAGCCCGTCGAACACCTACATCGGCCTGACGACGGACGAGCCCGGCTCCGAGCCCGGCGAGCCCGACAAGTATTACCCGACCGGCAAGCGCACGTACGCGCGGGTCGTGCCGCGCGACAAGATCCAGGGCGCGGCGCTCGTCAGCGTCATGAAGGAAGACGGCTGCCAGACGGCGACGCTGTGGAACGACAAGTCCGTGTACGGCGCGGGTCTTGCGCGCAACATCAAGCAGTCCGCCGAGCAGAACGATCTGACGATCGAGAACGAGCAGGGGACCGACAAGAACTCGCCGAACTACCGGGCGATCGCGTCGAAGGTCAAGTCCGACTGCTTCGTGTGGGCCGGCGTCACCGGTGAGAACGGCGTCCAGGTCTACAAGGACGTTGCAGCCGCCAACAAGACCGTGAAGCTCTACGGCCCCGACGGCGTCACCGAGGAAGCCTTCTCGAACCCGAAGGAGGGCGGCATCCCCGCCTCCGTCGGCGCGCGCACGAAGACGACCGTCGCGACGCTGGGCGCCAAGGATCTCCCGGGCTCCGAGCCGATCCTCGAGAAGTACAAGCAGGAGTACAACACGCAGACCGTCGATCCGTACGCGATCTACGGCTACGAGACCATGGCCCTCGCCCTCGACGCGCTCAAGCGCGCCGGTGACAAGGCCAACGACCGCGAGGCGGTCACCGAGGCGCTCCTGTCGACGAAGGATCGCCAGAGCGTGCTCGGCACGTACTCGATCGATGCGAACGGCGACACGACGCTGACCGATTACGGCCTGTACGTCATCAAGAACGGCCAGCCGACGTACTCGAAGAAGATCGAGGCGGCTGTCAGCTAGAACCCTCGACCCCTGCGGCAGGGACGGGCGGCTCGTGCCGCCCGTCCACCGCTCGGGCCGTCACGGACTCCACCGCACGGATGAGCACCAACACCGCCACTGCCGACCCGGCAAGCCATCGGCTCTCCGACACGCTGCGCGAAGCCGCCAGCAAGTACGGCCTGATCGCCGTCCTCCTGGCGCTGCCGGTCTACCTCGCGATCTCAGACCTCATCTCGAAGGGCAACCTGACGGACCTGGGCAACAACCTCGTCCTGGGGTTGTCCAACGGCGCGATCATCGCGCTCGTCGCACTCGGCTACACGCTCGTCTACGGGATCATCGAGCTGATCAACTTCGCCCACGGCGAGGTTTTCATGATCGGCTCGTTCGTCGCGTTCGGCCTGTGGGGGACCTTCGGGATCAGCGAGGGGATGGCCGTTCCCGGCATGATCGTCGGGCTGCTCGCGGCGATGATCGCCGCGATGATCGTCTGCGGCGGGCTCAACGTCATGATCGAGCGCGTCGCCTACAAGCCGCTGCGCAACGCGCCCAAGCTCGCGCCGCTGATCACGGCGATCGGGATGTCCTTCATCCTGCAGAACGTCGGCATCCTCTGGCGCGGATCGTCACAGGCATCGGTGCCCGACCTGATCAACCAGTCCAATGACCTCGTCACCATCGGTGGCGTCGTGATCAACAACGGCGACGTGCTCGCCGCCGCGGTCACGATCCCGCTCGTCTTCCTGCTGACGTCGTTCATCAACCGCAGCCGCCTGGGCAAGGCGATGCGCGCCACCGCGCAGGATCCCGATGCCGCCCGGCTGATGGGCATCAACGTCAACACGACGATCTCGATGACGTTCCTGCTCGGCGGCATGCTGGCCGGCGCCGCCGGCCTGATCAATCTTCTCTACCAGACGAGCATCTGGTACTTCCAGGGCTTCCAGGCGGGGCTGATCGCGTTCACGGCAGCGGTGATGGGCGGCATCGGCAACCTCAAGGGCGCGGTTCTCGGCGGCCTTATCATCGGCTGCATCGGACAGCTCGCCGAATTTCGGATCGGCGCCGAATGGACCGCCGTCGTCGTGTTCGCCTACCTCGTACTGATCATGGTCTTCCGCCCGCAGGGGCTCATCGGCGAGGAGACGAGGGAGGCAGGATGAGCAACCTGCGCGGCCTGCTGAAGGGCAAGAACAACCTCGTCGTGTCGCTCGTGGCGCTCGGCGTGGCGGCGATCCTGCCGCTGTTCTTCGACCCGCTCTCGAACCTGACGAACAACTTCATCCTCGCGGCGGCGTTCGTCGTGATGGCGCTCGGCCTGAACATCGTCGTCGGCTTCGCCGGCCTGCTGGACCTCGGCTACGTCGCGTTCTACGCCTTCGGCGCGTACACGATCGGCTGGTTTGCGTCAGATCACTTCTCGTCGGTCAACGGCGGCGAGGGCTTCCACATCGCCGCCGGTGAGTTCGCGTCCAACCTGCCGGGCATCCACCTGAACTTCCTGGTGATCGTCGTGGTCGCGGTGATCATCACCGGGATCGCCGGGATGCTCATCGGCCTGCCGACGCTGCGCCTGCGCGGCGACTACATCGCGATCGTCACGCTCGCCTTCGGCGAGATCATCTACCGCTTCGCCGTCAACGGCGACGAGATCACGTTCGGAGAGGGCTACAAGCTCACCAACGGCCGCCAGGCGATCTCGCCGATCGACTCGATCGACCTGCCGGGCTTCGCGCCGTTTGACTCGGCCTTCAGCCTGCGGCCGTTCTACTGGTTCTGCCTCGTGCTCGTCGGCATCGTGCTGCTCGTGAACTTCCGCCTGCGCGACTCGCGGCTGGGCCGCGCCTGGATCGCGATCCGCGAGGACGAGGTCGCCGCTGCGTCGATGGGCGTGCCGCTCGTCAAGACGAAGCTGCTGGCCTACGCGACCGGCGCGGCGTTCGGCGGGATCTCCGGCGCGTTCCTGGGCTCCTACCTGACGTCGGTGAACGCCAACAACTTCCAGTTCGGGTTCTCGATCTTCATCCTGGCGATGATCATCCTGGGTGGCCTGGGATCGATCTGGGGCGTGGCGATCGGCGCGATCCTGCTGTCGTTCATCAACACGTACTTCATCCCTGAGGTCTTCAACGAGGTGCCGCGCAAGATCGGCCTGGAGTTCGACCTCACGATCCTGAACTTCGGCATCTTCGGCTTCCTGATCTTGCTCGTCATGGTCCTGCGACCGCAGGGCATCCTGCCCGAACGACGACGGGCGCTCGAGCTGGAGGGCGTCGGCGCGGGCGACGCGATCGAGGTGCGCGCACCATGAGCACGCCGGTGGAGACCCCGTCGACGGCGACCGGCGCCGGCAAGGCGCGCACCCTGCTGGCGACCGAGCAGGTGTCCAAGACCTTCGGCGGCCTCGTCGCCGTCAACGACGTCTCGTTTGAGATCCCCGAGCGCTCGATCGTCTCGATCATCGGCCCCAACGGCGCCGGCAAGACGACGTTCTTCAACATGCTCACCGGGCTCTACAAGCCGTCGATCGGGCGGATCGTCTTCGACGGCAAGGACATCTCACGCACCCGTCCGGACCGGATCACGACGCTCGGGATCGCGCGCACGTTTCAGAACATCCGCCTGTTTGCGACGATGAGCGCCGTCGAGAACGTCATGGTGGGCCAGCACGCGCGCATGAAGGCCGGGCTGATCGGCTCGATCCTGCGCCCGCCGAAGGTGCGCGGCGAGGAGCGCAGCGTGCGCGACAAGGCACACGAGATGCTCAGCTACGTTGGCCTCGCGACGAGGGTCCACGACGAGCTCGCGGTCAACCTCTCCTACGGCGACCAGCGCCGCGTCGAGATCGCACGCGCCCTGGCCTCCGACCCGCGCCTGCTGCTGCTCGACGAGCCGACGGCGGGCATGAACCCGCAGGAGTCCGACCGCCTGACGGCGTTCATGCGCCAGCTGCGCGAGGAGCGCCAGGTGACGATCCTGCTCATCGAGCACGACATGAAGGTCGTGATGGGCGTGTCGGAGCGCATCACCGTGCTCGACCACGGCGAGAAGATCGCCGAGGGCGACCCCGTCGAGGTGCGCGCCAATCCCCTCGTCGTCGAGGCCTACCTCGGCAAGCAGGGCTGAGCGCCGCCATGCCTCTCCTCGAGATCGACGAGCTGCAGACCTACTACGGCAACATCGCCGCGCTGAAGGGCGTCTCGCTGACCGTCGACGAGGGCGAGATCGTGACCCTGATCGGCTCCAACGGGGCCGGCAAGTCGACGACGCTGCGCTCGATCTCCGGTCTGACGCCGCCGCGCAGCGGGTCGATCCGCTTCAACGGCAAGGAGATCTCGCGCACCCCTCCGCAGGACATCGTGCGCCTGGGCATCTCGCAGTCGCCCGAGGCGCGGCGTACCTTCCAGCGCATGACCGTGCGCGAGAACCTCGACATGGGCGCCTACCTGCGCCGCGACAAGGAGATCGGCGCAGACCTCGACCGCGTCTATGACCTCTTTCCGCGACTGAAGGAGCGCGAGCGCCAGAAGTCGGGCACGATGTCCGGCGGCGAGCAGCAGATGCTCGCGATCGGCCGGGCGCTGATGGCGCGGCCCAAGCTGCTGCTGCTCGACGAGCCCTCGATGGGCATCGCGCCGATCCTCGTCGACCGCATCTACGAGACGATCGTCGAGATCAACAAGCAGGGCACGACGATCCTGCTCGTCGAGCAGAACGCCAACTACGCGCTCGGTGTCTCCGAGCGCGGCTACGTGCTGGAGACGGGCACGGTCGCGCTCACCGATGCCTCCGACGCGCTGCGTACGAACCCCGACGTCCAGAAGGCCTACCTCGGCGCATGACCGTCATCGCCTCAAGCCACAACGTCGGGGTGCTGGCGCTGTACCTGCTGCTCCTGTGGCTCGGGTCGGCGATCGTCGGGGCGTACCTCTCCGGGCGCAAGGGCTACGGCGACAAGCCGGGCCTGGCGTCAGGGCTGCTGCTGAGCGTCGTCGGGGCGCTCGCGTGGCTGTTCGTGCCCGCCAAGAGCGGGTCGGACTGGCGCGTCATCGGCCCGTTTCCGTGGCAGCGCTCCGAGGGCTGAAGCGTTCAGCGCAGGGTGTCGCGCAGCGCCTCGTCGAGATCGGGGTGCTTGAACTCATAGCCGAGCTCGGCGGCGCGGCCGGGCACCATCCGCACGCCGTTGAGCACGATCTGGCTCATCTCGCCGTAGAGGAGCTTGATCGAGAAGGGCGGGACCGGGACGACGGCGGGGCGGCGGATCGCGCGACCGACCGCCTTGGCGAACTCCTTGTTCGTGACGGGCTCGGGCGCGGAGGCGTTGATCGGGCCGGCGAACGCCGGGTTGTCGATCGCCGCGAGGTAGATGCCGACGAGGTCGTCGAGGTGGATCCACGGCAGGTACTGCTTGCCGCTGCCGATCGGCCCGCCGATCCCGGCCTTGAACGGCGGCAGCATCTTCGCCAGCGCGCCGCCTCCGGCGTCGAGCACGATCCCCGTGCGGACGACCACCGTCCGCACCCCGATCTGCGCGGTGTCTGCCTGGCGCTCCCAGCGCGCGGTGACGTCGGCCAGCCAGTCGCGGCCCGGCGCGCCGGACTCGTCGACGATCTCGTCGCCGTGGGCGCCGTAGTAGCCCGACGCCGACGCGCAGATGAGCGCCTTCGGCCGCGGCTGGGTGTCGAAGATCGCGTGGACGACGTTACGCGTCCCGCGCTCGCGGCTGTCGAGGATCTCGGCCTTGACCTCCTTCTTCCAGCGCTGGCCGACATCCTCGCCGGCGAGGTGGACGATCGCGTCGCGGCCCGCAAGCGCCTCCTTCGGCGCGGCGTCCTGCTTGATGTTCCACTGCAGCGCCTCGACGCCGAGCTTCTCGCGCGCCCTGCCGGGATCGCGCGAGAGCGCCGTCACCTCGTCGCCCCGTTGCTTGAGGGCTGCGACGAGCTGGCGCCCGACGCGACCGGTTGCGCCGGTGACGGTGACCCGCATCGAGCGAGCATACGGGCCGTGGGAGCGACGCGCGCGATCCGTAAAGTGCCCGACCGATGGCCGACCGTCCCGACGAGCTGTACCTGATCGACGGCAACTCGCTCGTGTACCGCGCGTTCTTCGCGCTGCCCGAGTCGATCGCGACGTCGACCGGGTTTCCGACCAACGCGATCTTCGGCTTCGCGTCGATGCTCGTGAAGATCCTCACCGAGCACGGCACGAAGCCGACCGTCGTCGTCTGGGATGCGGGGTCCAGCGGCCGCAAGGAGGTCTACACGGAGTACAAGGCGGGGCGCTCGACGCGACCGGACCTGCTCAAGGAGCAATGGCCGCACTTCGAGCCGCTCGTCGAGGCGTTCGGCTACACGAACACCCGGCTGGAGGGCTTCGAGGCCGACGACGTGATTGCGACGCTCGCCGAGCGCGCGCGCGAGCAGTCGATCCCCGTCGTCATCGTCACCGGCGACCGCGACGCCTTCCAACTCATCGACCCGGACGGCGTCGTCCAGGTCATGGCGACCTCGCGCGGGATCACGGACACGAAGCTCTACGACCACGCCGCGGTGATCGAGCGCTACGGGATCGGGCCCGAGCTGATCCCCGACTTCTACGGCCTGAAGGGCGACACGAGCGACAACATCCCGGGCGTCCCGGGGATCGGCGACAAGACCGCTGCGCAGCTGCTGCAGAGCTTCGGCGACCTCGAGGGCGTGCTGGCGTCGATCGACGAGATCTCGGGCGCCAAGCGCAAGGAGAACCTCGCCAAGCACAGCGAGGACGCGCGCGTCTCCAAGATCCTGGCGACGATGCGGCGCGACCTGCCGGTCGATCTCGACGTCGTCGCCGCGGCATCGCTGCAGCCCGATCGGTCGCGGCTGCGCGAGGTCTTCCGCGAGTTCGAGCTGCGCGATCCGCTGCGCCGGCTGGAGGAGTTCCTCGGCGCCGAGGAGGCGGCGCCCGCGCCGGAGGCCTCCAGGGAGGTCTCCGCGCGCGTGCGCGCAGGCCGCCTGGCCGATGTCGCCGCGCTGAAGGCGGACGAGCTCGTGCTCGTCGCTCGCGCGCCCGAGGTCCCGGAGGGCGAGCTGCTCGCCGTCGACTCGTCCTGGCGCTTCGCCGTCGCCGCGGGCGACGAGGTCCTGACCGGCGCGATGGACGGCCCCGCGCAGCTCGTCGCCGCCGCGGGCGACCGCGCGGTCGTCGCCTACGACGCCAAGGCGCTGGGCGTCGTGGCGCCGAACATCGCCCACGACGCACTGCTCGGGGCCTACCTGCTGGAGCCCGCGCGGCGCGGCTACCCGCTGCGCGAGCTGCTCGAGGAGCGCGGCCTGGGCGCGCCGGGAATCGAGGATGAGCTCGCGGCCGAGGCGATCCTGATCGGCGAGCTGTCGGCCTGGCAGCGCCAGCAGATCGCCGCGCGCGGGCTCGTCACGGTGATGGAGCAGATCGAGCTGCCGCTCGTCGCGGTCCTGCGCCGGATGGAGGTCGCGGGCGTGCGGCTCAACACCGACCGCCTGAAGCAGATCACCGCGCGCGTACGCGACGAGATCCGCGACCTCGAGCGCACGATCTTCGCGCTCGCCGGCACCGAGTTCGTCATCGGCTCGCCGCAGCAGCTCGGCGAGATCCTCTTCGTGAAGCTCGCCCTTTCGAAGAAGCGGCGCGGCAAGACCGGCTTCTCGACCGACGCGCGCGTGCTGCAGGCGATCCGCGACGAGCACGAGATCATCCCCGCGATCGAGCGCTGGCGCGAGCTCAACCAGCTCGACAAGACGTATTTCAGCGTGCTGCCGCAGCTCGTCGACGGCGAGTCGCGGATCCACACGACGTTCCTGCAGGCCGCCGCGACCACCGGGCGACTGGCGTCGACGAACCCGAACATGCAGAACGTCCCGATCCGCACGCCGCTCGGGCGCGAGATCCGCGGCTGCTTCGACGCCGCCGAGGGCAACGTGCTGCTGAGCGCCGACTACGAGCAGGTCGAGCTGCGCGTGCTGGCCCACATCGCCGGCGAGCCCGTGTTGAAGGAGATCTTCGTGCGCGGTGAGGACGTCCACACCGCGACGGCCTCGAAGGTCTTCAGCACGCCGCCCGAGCAACTCGACCTGGGCCAGCGCTCGCAGGCGAAGATGATCAACTACGGGATCGTCTACGGCCTCAGCGACTACGGGCTCGCCGACCGCCTCGGGATCCCGCGCGACGAGGCCAAGGAGATCATCGACACGTACCTCGAGCGGTTTCCCGCGGTGCGCGCCTTCATCGAGGGAACGATCGCCCAGGCAACGGAGGACGGGCACGTCACGACGCTCTGGGGCCGGCGGCGCCAGATCCCCGAGCTCAAGGCACGCAACTGGCAGGTGCGCACGCTCGGCGAGCGTCTGGCCGTCAACACGGTCATCCAGGGCACGGCGGCGGACGTCATGAAGCTCGCGCTCGTGCGCGTCGACGCGGCGCTGCGCGACTCGCCGGTGCGGCCGATCCTGACCGTGCACGACGAGCTGCTCTTCGAGGGCCCGCCCGACGAGGTGCAGGACGTCCGCGAGCTGATCCGCCAGGAGATGTGCGGCGTCTGGGAGCACGACCCGCCGCTCGCCGTCGACATCGGCGTCGGCCCCACGTGGATGGAGGCCAAGTAGCGTGGACCGCGGCGCGGCCGTCCTGCTGACGGCACTGACGGGCGGCCTCGTGGCGCTGCAGGCTCCGATCAACTCGGGCCTCGGCCGCGCGGTCGGCACCTGGCAGGCGGCGTTCCTGTCGTTTGCGATCGGGACGCTGGCGCTGGCGATCATCGCGTCGCTCGCCACGGGCGGCATGGGGCAGCTCAGCGGGGTGCGCGAGGTCGGGGTCCTGTACCTCACGGGCGGGCTGCTCGGCGCGGCCTACGTCACGTCGATCCTGGTCACGGTGCGCACGCTCGGCGCCGGCGGCGTGGTCGCCGCGACGATCGCCGGCCAGCTCGCGGTCTCGGTCGTCGTCGACCACTTCGGCCTGATCGGCGTCGCGAAGCAGCCGATCACGCTGGTGCGCGTGCTCGGCATCGCGCTGCTGGCGCTCGGGACGTACCTCGTCGTGCGCGACTGAGCGCCACCCGGCTGCGCGATGGCGTGCCGAGCACGGTTCGAAGCGGCGGGAGGAAACCAAGCCAGTCGGGCTCAGACAGCCGCGCGGCCCAGGCGCCTCCCGCCGACCCTACACGGCTGCCATTCGCCGCGAGGTTCCGTGGATCCAGGCTGAGCCTGGATCGCAACGAGCGAGGGGCCCCGGTCGGGGCCCCTCGCGTCGAACGGTGGTCTATGAGGAGATCATGGATCCTCGTACGTGATGACGCACGTCACCTGCGACTTGTTGAGGTCGAGCTCGTTCGTCGTGTTCGTGTTCGAGTTCGTCGACGAGCCCACGCTGGCGCCGCCGTGCGTGCAGTCGATCGACGTGGCTCGCGTTGCGGGACCCGTGTTGTTGCCGTCGGCATCGCGCAGCTGGCCGAGCGAGCTGAACGTCACGCCGATCTTCGACAGCGGCGAGTTGCCGAACCTGATCGGGACAGCCGGGTTGCCGTACGTGGTCACCGAAGCGACGCCCAGCGGCACGTTGATCGTGATGTCGCCGTTGGAGGCCGGCTCCGTCTGGATCCAGCCGGTCGTCGTCGCCTCGTGCAGCGTGTACGTTCCCGGGTCGACATTCGTGAACGAGAACGCGCCGGTCGCACTGGACCTCGTGGTCGCGATCACGTCGCCGCCCTTCTTGAGCTGGATCGTGAACCCGGCTGTGGCGGTGTCGGCGGCGTCCATGGTGCCGTCGACGTCGAGGTCTTTGTACTTCAGGCCGCTGATGGTCGCCGTACCGAACGGCGTGGAGGCCGACTGCACACAGGACGGGTAGCCGGGCATCGTCTGGGCCGGACCGTTGACCCGGACCGTCTTGTCGCTGTTGAGGCCGAACTGCCAGTGCACCACCGTGCCCTTGCGGAAACCGCCGGCAGTCGCCTGCCACGTCGACGTGGTGCCCTGCTTGGCCAGGTTGACATCGGTGAACGACGTCGGATCGGTCGTCCAGTACCGGACGAACAGCCCGCTCTGGTCATTCGGCACGCCGGTGACCTGGAAGGTCGCGCGGTTGTAGCACGTGTTGCCGAGGTTGACGTTGACCGTACCGCCAAGGCCCACGACCACCTGCTCCGATGACGGCGGCGCGGCCGGGCCCGGATCGGTGTTGAAGAACGCCGAGGCGTTGTGGCCGATCGTCTTGCCCGCGTTCGCGTTCTCCGTGACCGTGTACGTACCCGGCGCCAGCGCCGACAGGTTGGCCGCGGTGTTGTCGGCCTTCAGGCACGAGGCCAGCGCGCCGCTGGAGTTCGTCGAGCCCGTGCACGAGAAGCTGCCCGGTCCGGCGATCGTGATGTTCCATCCGGTCAGGTCCGGGGAGATCACGCCGCCGAGCGGGGCGATCGTCGACTCGTTGCCGGTGATGCTCTGCGTGCCGCTCTCGTCGATGTCGATGTACTTGTTGACGCTGAGCGCGCCGCAGTTGTTGACGTTGATGTTGGTCGGGGCGGCGAAGTCCTTGATCGCCGAGTTGAATGCATCCGACGACCGGCTCTTGAGGTAGGCGGATGCAAAGCCCGCGCAACTGCCCTGCGGCAGGATGCCGGCGCCGACGAGGTCGATCGCCGCCTCGCCGAAGGTCCGGACGGAGAGCGTTCGGGCGAGCGGGTTGGTGCCCGGCGTCGCCGGGTTGGGCCCGGCCGTGGGATTGATCGGATCGAGGACGTCAACGGCGTTGATGGCGGCCTCGAAGTTCACGCCCGCGATCATGTGCACCTTGTCCCAGCATGGGAACTTCGAGCTGGCCTCGCACAGCGACCCTGCCGAGCCGCCACCCGTGATCCAGCGGTGGAAGCCGAGCACCGGGTTCGTGCCGCCGTTGGCGAGGTCGTACTTGATGAGAACGTCGCCGGGGGTGCGAATCGGTGTCTTGCCGTTGCTGCTGATCGTCGTCGACTGGTTGAGCTCGAAGTCGAAGTTGGTCGTGCCCGACGGATCGGTGATCCGCTCCCACGCCAGGTACAGGAAGTTCTTGAGCGGGTTGGAGATCGTCTCGCTGCCGACGTAGAACCGCGTGATGTCGCTCTTGTTCGGAGGGATGCCGTCGGTCACGAGGCTGGGAACCTCGGTGTCCTCGGAGGTGCCGTTGCCCATCGCGTCGTCGCCCTGTCCCTTGAGCAGGTCGATTCGCTGGGCGAAGTTGGGCGCGTTGACCCAATCCTTGGCTTCGTCGTTGAGCACGAGGTTGCCGTCGCCCGCGTCGAAGGTGCTGTTCGGGAGGTTCGCGAACACCGGAATCGACACGCCGAGGGCGCCGATCACCGCGGCGACGCCGAGCAGGCGAGCGACGTGGCGCCTGCTGAGGTTGCTGTCTTTCATCGAGAGTCCCCCTGTCAGGGTGGAGGCGTCCTCCTCGCGAAACTCTCAACTGGAGCGTGTTGGCGAGTCGGGAGCGCCGGTGGCGAGGCGTCCTGCGGCGCCCCGGTTTTGTGTTGATTGGGGAGAACGTAGGCTCGGCGCGCGCGGCGGCGCATCAGCACTTTGCGCGCAGGCTCTGGCTGGATCGCGCAAACGGGGCTGCGGTTTTCCGCACCACGCCGACCTGGTCGGCGGGGGTCTGCCGCGTCAGGCGGCTGCGGCCGGACGGACTGGTCGCGCGGGTGCCGAACGTCGCTCGAGCGCGAACTCGGGCGGGCAGATGTCGCGGTAGTTGCCGAAGGCCCACCTCACGAGGCCGGGCGGGCTGATCGCGCGGATCGCCGGCGACAGCAGCCGCGTCGGCGTGATCCGGCCGACCCAGTTCTGCACG
The DNA here is from genome assembly GCA_902806175.1 of uncultured Solirubrobacteraceae bacterium. Taxonomy (GTDB): domain Bacteria; phylum Actinomycetota; class Thermoleophilia; order Solirubrobacterales; family Solirubrobacteraceae; genus CADCVQ01. The sequence goes on along the minus strand of CADCVQ010000035.1, from coordinate 5,659 downwards.
CGCAGCAGCCAGCGGTACTGCCACAGATGGTCGTCGGAGAACGCGCCGTAGCGCGCCAGCGCCTGCCCGCGCGTCTGCCGGCCGTCGACGACGTCGACGAGCTCACGGCCGAGCGCGAGCCCGAAGTAGAACGCGGGGCGGATGCCCTCCGCGGTCGTCGGCAGGCAGTGGCCGGCCGAGTCGCCGACGAAGAAGATCCCGTCCTCGGTCGCCGGACGCAGCTGGTGCGGGATCCAGTTGCCCTGCCAGCGCTCGGCCGGCACGCCGACGTCGGAGGCCAGCTGCAGCGTCGGCTCCTTGACGTGGTCGTGCGGGTCGAACGAGCCGACGCCGACGCGCAGTTCGCCGTCGGCGGGAAACGACCACGAGTAGCCGCGGCGCACGTACTTGGGGTCGATCCACAGCTCGAGGTCGTTGCCGTTGGCGTGCGGGTGGACCTCCAGGCCGCGCGACAGGCGCGCGTTGGGCGGCTGGACGTTCGCGCCCGCGCCGAGGATCCGCCGCCAGCCGAGTGCGTCGACGATCAGCGGCGCGCTGAGGTCGCCGCGGTCGGTGTGCACCGTGAAGCCGGTGCGGCCTTCCACCTTGGCCGTCTCGAAGACCGCGGAGCCCTCGGACTGCTCACGCAGCAGCGCGCAGATGCGGCGGTAGTCGAAGGTCGAGAACGTGAACGGAAGCGGCCAGCGAAACGTGCGGTCGGGGACGTGCACGACGAGCTCGCCGAACGTCTGCTGCACCGCGTCCATCAGGCCGAGCTGCTCCAGCCAGGTCGTCGGCGCGGCGCAGGCGCTCGTCTGGCGCTCGCCGATCTCGTAGCGGTCGATCATCAGCACGCGCGCGTCCGTGCGCGCGAGCTCCCGGGCGATCGTCAGCCCGGCGAAGCTCGCGCCGCAGATGAGCACGTCCCATTCCCCGTGCAGGGGCGTGCGCGCGTCCCCCCGCTTCGTGGCTCGAACTGGCATGCGGTGGGATTGTAAGGGCGCTAACCTCCCCCTCACATGTCAACCGTCACCGACGCAGGTCCAGAAGCGAAGGTCGTCGAAGGATCAGACGGCCTGCTGCTTGAGATCGACGGGCAGATCGTCCCGAACTACGACGCGACGTTCACCCTCTTCGAGGAGGGCGAGGTCGTCACGGGCATCGTCGTCCGCATCGACAACGACGAGGTCCTCGTCGACATCGGCTACAAGAGCGAGGGGGTCATCCCCTCCAACGAGCTTTCGATTCGCAAGGCCGTCGACCCGCACGACGAGGTCGAGATGGGCGAGGAGGTCGACGCCCTCGTCCTCACCAAGGAGGATCAGGACGGCCGCCTGATCATGTCCAAGAAGCGCGCCCGCTTCGAGAAGGCGTGGCGGCGCATCGAGGCGGCGGCCGAGTCCGGCGAGCCCGTCGAGGGCACGGTCATCGAGGTCGTCAAGGGCGGCCTCATCATCGACCTCGGGGTGCGCGGCTTCCTGCCCGCCTCGCTGGTCGACATCCGCCGCGTGCCCAACCTCGACGAGTACCTCGGCACGAAGATCGAGTGCAAGGTCATCGAGCTCAACCGCTCGCGCAACAACGTCGTGCTGTCGCGCCGCGCCGTGCTCGAGGAGGAGCGCAAGGAGCAGCGCCAGGAGATCCTCGACCGCCTGCAGCCGGGCCTCATCGTCGAGGGCCAGATCTCGAACATCGTCGACTTCGGCGCGTTCGTCGACCTCAACGGCATCGACGGCCTGATCCACATCTCCGAGCTGTCGTGGTCGCACGTCAACCACCCGAGCGAGATCCTGGCGATCGGCGACACCGTCGCTGTGAAGGTGCTCGACATAGACCGTGACCGCCAGCGCATCTCCCTGGGTCTGAAGCAGACCCAGGAGGACCCGTGGCAGCGCGTCGTCGACACCTACAACGTCGGCGACGAGCTCGAGGGCACGGTCACGAAGGTCGTGACGTTCGGCGCCTTCGTCGAGATCCTCGACGGCGTCGAGGGCCTCGTCCACATCTCCGAGCTCGCGCCGCACCACGTCGAGAACCCGCGCGAGATCGTCGCACCCGGCGACGACGTGAAGGTCAAGATCCTCGAGATCGACTCCGAGCGCCGCCGGCTGTCGCTGAGCGTCAAGCGCGTCGAGGGCCAGGTGCTCGAGCCGAAGGTCCTGCCGCCCGAGGAGCTCGCCGCGATGGCGCAGGAGGCAGGGGAGGGCGCCGGCGATCTCAGCGAAGACGCGTTCACCGGTGCCCTCGCGGGGGCCGACGCGCCCGAGGCCGTTGCCGACCTCGAGCCCGATCCCGCGGCGGCTGAGCCCGACGCCCTAGCGGTAGATGAGCCCGTTGCCGATGCGGTCGAGGACCCCGTCGGCGAGGTGGCCGACGAGGCCGTCGCGGACGCGGCCGACGCGGCCGACGAGCAGGCGGCCGATGAGCCCGAGGCCGTCGAGCCCGAGGCGGACGATCGCGCCGCGACCTGACGCAGAGCGGGCGACGGTGGTCCCGTTCGTCGGTCTGACCGGGGGGATGGGAGCAGGCAAGTCAACCGCCCTGGATGCGCTGCAGCGGCTCGGCGCAGCGACGCTGTCGACCGACGCCGTCGTACATGAGCTGTACGCATCGCCCGAGCTGCGCGACCTCGTCGTCGCGCGCTGGGGCGAGGACGTCGCGCCCGGCGGCGTCGTCGATCGCCGCGCGATCGCGAAGCGCGTGTTCGCGGCGCCCGAGGAGCGCGTATGGCTGGAGGGAGAGATATGGCCCCGCGTCGGTGCGCGGATCGCCGCGTGGCGCGAGGAGATCGCCGTGCGCAGGCCGCCGCCCGCCGCCGCCGTCGTCGAGACGCCGCTGCTGTTCGAGGCCGGCATGCAGGGGATCTACGATGCCACCGTGGCGGTCGTCGCCGACGAGGCGGTGCGCACGCAGCGGGCCGCTGAACGCGGGCACGTCGGGGTAGACGAACGTGCTGCGCGCCAGCTTCCGCAGGAGGAGAAGGCCCGGCGGGCGACGTACACCGTCTCCAACAGCGGCACGATCGAGCAGCTCGAGCGCGAGCTGGCCGAGGTGCTGGACCGTCTGAGCATCCGATGAGCACCCGCACCGTCACAGCCAGAGCCCCTGCAACCCGCCGCCGCTCGCACGTCGCGTTGCGCCGCCGCCGGCGGCGGCGCATGACTTTGATGCTCGGCACCGCGCTGCTGGCGGCGCTGCTGGCGGCCGTCGTCGTGCCGCGCCTGCCCGACGTCGTGCGCGAGCTGCAGCTGCCGCTCGCGCACGAGGACATCATCCGCCAGCAGGCGTCGCAGAAGCAGCTGGACCCGTCGCTGCTGGCCGCGGTGATCTACGCCGAATCGCGCTTCCGCGACGCCACGTCGCACGCGGGTGCGCGCGGGCTCATGCAGATCACGCCGGCGACCGCGCGCTACATCGCCAAGCTCTCGGGCGGCACGCAGTTCGAGCAGGGCGATCTGTCGACGCCGCAGATCAACATCTCCTACGGCGCGTACTACCTGCGCTACCTGCTCAAGCGCTACGGCGGCAACACGGTCCTCGCGCTCGCGGCCTACAACGGCGGCGAGGGCAACGTCGACCGCTGGATCGTGGACGCGAGCATGTCCCGGCGCGCCTTCGTGATCGACCAGATCCCGTTCGCCGAGACGCGCGAGTACGTCACCCGCGTGCTCGACGCGCGCGCGAGCTACCGCGAGAAGTACAGCCGCGAGCTCGGGCTGTAGCTGTTTCTCGCGGAATTTGCGACAAACCGGGGGTGCGCTGGGGGCGAGTTGCGTCGTAGGTTTCCCTAGAGCAGGAAAGTCCCGCCGGGGACCGGAGCGCTGGAGACCAGGGGATGGATCAGGGGAAGGGCGCAGGCAGGGGTAGCAGCGCGGCCGAACGGCTGATCCTGCGCATGGTCGCGGCGCATGCGGATTCATTGCTGCGCACGGCGCGACGCCACTCGCTGTGTCCCGATGACGCGCAGGACGCTTATCAGCGCACGCTGGAGATCTTCATGGCACGCGCCGATCGACTCGATCCGGAGCGCGCGGTGGGCTGGCTGCACGTGGTCGTCAAGCGCGAGGCGCAGGCGATCTGCCGCTCGCGCAAGAAGCTGCTCGGCGCCTCGGAGATCGACCCCGACAGCCACGAGGCGCGGCGCCTGCCGTCGATGGACGATCGGGTTCTGAGCCAGGATCTCGTCGGCCGCGCGGCCGAGGCGCTGCAGCGCCTGAAGCCACAGGAGCTGCGCGCCGTCTGGCTGAAGGCCGAAGGCCACAGCTACAACGAGATCGCCGCGATCACCGGCTGGTCGTATACGAAGGTCAATCGCTGCTTGACCGAGGGACGGCGCAGCTTCCTTGAGCGCTTCGCGGCGATCGAGTCCGGTGCCGAATGTGCGCTGTGGATGGCGCACATCTCGGCGATCGTCGATGGCGAGGCCACGCCCGAGCAGATCCTCGAGCTGCGGCCGCATCTGCGCAACTGCGCCGGCTGCCGTGCGACGCTGAAGGCGTTGCAGGACAGCTCCGCGCCGCTGTCGGCCGTCCTGCCGGTCCCGCTCGCCGCTGCTGCGTCGGGGAGCGGCGAGCAGCTGACCAACATGTTCATGCGCGTCTACGAGGCGATCGCCGGGGGATTTCACGAGCGGGCGGTCCATTCGGTGACCAAGGCGCAGGCGGCGATCGAGGCGGCTACGACCGGCAAGGTGGCGGCGATGGCGGCGTCGGCAGCGGCTGCGGCGGGTGGGGGCTATGCGACGGTGGAGCGGACGGTCACGCGGGATCACACCGACCGAGCGCGCGAGACGGTGCGCCACGATTCCAGGCAGGGCGGTGGCAAGGCGAAGTCCGGTCCGCCGGCGGTGGCGCCGCAGACGGCCGCGGTGGCGCCTGCCGCTGCGCAGCCGCCGCCGCTCGTGGAGCGGCGGGTCGTGACACCGGTGCAGAAGCCCGCGAAGTCTGCGACCGCCACACCTTCGTCGCAGCCCGCGTCGGAGTTCGAGCCCACACCGGGACCCGGTCCGGTGCGAGCCGCGGCTACGGGCGGCGGCGGGTCGGGCGGCGGCGGGACGGTCACGTCTGCATCCGCGCGTCAACCTGCGCCGCCGCCTCCTGCTCCCACAAGGCCCCCCGTCGATTACGGATCCAGTTCGGGAGCAGGTGAGTTCGCGCCGTGAGACCGAGGACGAGGGAGCAACGCACATGACGCAATCGCCGAAACCGGAGGATCGATGACTGGCACGAAGGGTGTTCGATGATCGTCGCGCAAACCAACCATGCCGTGGCAGGCACGCATCGCTGGCGTCTGCTCATCGTGACGTTCGCAACGGTGGTCGGCGTTGCTTGCGCGACGCTGGCGCCACGAGCACACGCGGCTGCGTACTCCGTCTGGGCGTGCGCTGACGGCGCGGGGCGACCGCTCCCCGCGGTCGACTGGAAGCCCGTGCGAGTCTCTAACCCGGCCGGACAACTGACGTCCGAGTGTGGCGACCAGGCGCCAGAGTACATGCCGTCCCTCAGGGGTGTCGCCATGTCGACAATCTCGAATCCGCATGAGTCGGCGGGGGTGGGGTGGACCGTAGAAGCCGGACCTGGGACGAGCATCACCGGGCTCGATCTGTGGTGGGCCGCCAGCGGCCCATCCTTCGCGTACTCCCCCGGGCGCGTTGAGATCTATGCGCCCCACACGATCTACC
>CADCVQ010000034.1 GCA_902806175.1 uncultured Solirubrobacteraceae bacterium | reverse complement strand
CTGATCTCGCGCGCGAGGCGGGTGCCCGCCTCCAGCGCGGCGCCCACCTGCGCGGGAGCCAGGGCGGGGCCCTGCGTCATGTCGGCGGACCCGGCGGCGATCTTGGCGTCGTGCACGCCGTCGGGAGTCGGTCCGGCGAGGCCCACGTCGGCGACCAGGAGCGCGTGGCCGCCGGTGCGGGCGAGCACGCCGACGGCGGTCTCGCCGCGGGCCGCGGCGGCCGCCACCTGTGAGGAGACCTCCGAGGCGAAGAGGCTGGTGCCGCTCCGCGCGTGGCCGTGATCGGCGGCGAACACCAGGACGCCGGCTCGCAGCCGCTCCGGCGGGGCGGCTCCGGTGATCGACGCCCAGCGCTCGAGGACGCCTTCCAGCGCGCCCAGGCTGCCGGCCGGCTTGACCAGCCGGTCGGAGCGGTCGCGCACCGCGATCGCCGCCTGCCGGTCGGGCGCGGGATATCGCCCGTCGCCGGCAGGGGTGTCGGCGGCGCCTGCCGGCGGTGCCCACGCCTCCTCCATCACCACGTCGGCCAGCGGCAGGCGGGCGGACCAGCCCGCCGCTTCCAGTCCGGGGCGCAGCGGTCGCTCGTCCGGCCAGCCCAGGCACAGGTAGGCCATCGGATCGACGCGGGCGGGGATGGCGAGCAGGTCGCGCAGGTCGTCGGGCCGGTAGAAGCTGACCCAGCCCACGCCGAGGCCCTCGGCGCGCGCGGCCAGCCACAGGTTCTGGATCGCGCAGGCGGTCGAGTAGACGTCGGTCTCGGGGATGGTGGCGCGGCCGAGGATCTCGGCGTCGGGGTCGCCGTGGTCGCAGCAGACGACAATCCCCAGCGGCGCCTCGACGATGCCCTCGATCTTCTGGTCGAGGAACTGGCGCGCCCGCTCGTCGAAGCGATCGGCCTGCCGGAGGCGCTCGCGCTGGGCCAGGCGCCGAACCGCGCTGCGGCGCGCCGTGCTGCGGACCACGATCAGCCGCCAGGGCTGCATCAGACCCACCGACGGCGCCCGGTGACCCGCCTCCAGGACCCGACGGAGGACGTCATCGGGCACCGGATCGGGCCGGAAGCGGCGGATGTCGCGCCGTTCGGCGATCACGCGATGGACGCTCTCGCGCTCGGCGTCGGAGTAGCGCCAGCCCTGCGGAGCGGCGGCCCGCTGCGCCGCGCGCGACGCGTCGAAGCCGGCGGGCGTGGCAGGGCGGGGCTGGCGATGCGGCGAGGGCACGTGGGGGACACTAGTGGGAGGGCGCCGAGCGCTAGGGTGGACCCCGATCGCGTGGCGGTGCGAGGAACCCGGTGGCACTCCGGGACGGTCGCGCCACTGTGTCCGGGACGCCGCTCCCGGGAGTCAGGAACTCGGCCGCCGCGAGCCCTCGAATCTGAGCGGGACGCTGAATCCCGTGGAGGTCATGCAGATGCAGGTCGACGTGCCGCCGGCTTCGGGCTCCACCCGGGACTTCGCCGCCTCGTGAGGCGACTGCTGCTCGTGCGTCACGGCTCGACGTCCGCCACCCGGGCGAGCGCGTTCCCCTCCGACGAGCGGCTCGACGAGCGCGGGCGCGCGGCGGCCGGCGCGCTCGCCGGCGTGCTCGGACAGCCGCCGGTCGACGTGCTCTCGAGCCCGTCCGCGCGCTGTCGCGAGACGGCCGCGGCTGCCGGGATGGGCGAGCCGGCGATCGACCCCGGTCTGGCCGAGTGCGACTTCGGCAGCTGGAGCGCCCGCACGCTGGCCGAGCTGCACGCCGAGGACGGCGACGCGGTGGCCAGCTGGATGACCAATCCCGACGCCGCGCCCCACGGCGGCGAGAGCCTCGCGCGCTTCGCCCGGCGCGTCGCCGGGTGGCTCGACCGCCAGGCCGGCCTCAAGGGGCGGGGAGTCGCCTTCACGCACGGCGGCGTCGTCAAGGCGGCGCTGGTCCACGCCCTCGGCGCGCCGCTGGCCGCGTTCTGGCGCATCGACGTGACGCCGCTGGCGGTCACCGAGCTGCACTGCCACGACGGGCGCTGGACGCTGGTGCGGATCAACTGCCCGGTCGGGACGGCGTCGTGACGGGCACCGCGCTGGCGGGCGCCTATGTCGCCGACGTCCTCGTCGGCGACCCGCGCAGGCTGCACCCGGTGGCCGGCTTCGGGCAGCTGGCGGCGGGCCTCGAAGCGCGGGCCTACGCTCCCCGGCGCCGGCGGGGGATCGCCTACGCCGGCACGCTGGTGGCCGGCGCCGGACTCGCCGGCGAGCTCCTGGCTCGAGCGGGGGACCGGGCGGGCATCGGCCGTTCCCCCGCGCTGGCGCTGTTCACCTGGGTCGCGCTAGGAGGCCGCTCGCTGACCCGGACGGCGGTGCGCCTCGCCGACCATGTCGACGAGGGCGAGCTGGCCGAAGCGCGCCGGCTGCTGCCCTCGCTCTGCGGACGCGATCCTGACGCGCTCGACGGCGACGGGCTCTCGCGCGCCGCCCTCGAGTCGGTTGCCGAGAACACGAGCGACGCGGTGGTGGGCGCGCTGCTGTGGGGAGCGCTGGCCGGGCCGGGCGGGGTGCTCGCCTACCGGGCGGCCAACACGCTCGACGCGATGGTCGGCCATCGCTCGCCGCGCTACGAGCGCTTCGGCTGGGCCGCCGCCCGGCTCGATGACGCGCTCGGCTGGCCGGGCGCCCGTGCCGGCGCGGGGCTGACGGTGCTCTGCGCGGGCGCGGCGCGCGGACGTACGTGGCGCGTCCTGCGCCGCGACGGGCGCAAGCACCCGAGCCCGAACGCGGGCCGCATGGAGGCCGCGTTCGCCGGCGCGCTCGGGCTGCGGCTCGGCGGACCGCTGGCCTACGACGGGCGCGTCGAGCTGCGCCCGTCGCTCGGCGACGGGCCGGGCATGCGGGCACCGAACCACACCGACATCCGCCGCGCCAACCGCCTGTCGAGCCGCGTCGGCGCCGCGGCCCTCGCCGCGAGCGCCGCCGCCCGGAGCTTGCGATGACACGCGGCGCGCTGCTCGTCTGCGGGACGCACTCCGATGCGGGCAAGTCGATCGTCACCGCCGGGCTGTGTCGCTGGCTGCGACGCCGCGGCGTCTGCGTCGCGCCGTTCAAGTCGCAGAACATGGCGCTGAACTCGGTCGTCACGGCGGGCGGCGCGGAGATCGGCCGCGCGCAGGCGATGCAGGCGGCGGCCGCGGGCGCCGAGCCCGAGGCGGCGATGAACCCGGTGCTGATCAAGCCGTCCGGCGAGCGCAACAGCCAGGTCATCGTCATGGGCCGGCCGTGGTGCGACGTCGACGCACGCTTCTACCAGGCGATGAAGGCCGACCTGCGGCCGATCGTCGAGGACGCCCTCGCCGACCTGCGCGCGCGCTATGACGTCGTGATCTGCGAGGGCGCCGGCAGCCCGGCGGAGATCAACCTGCGCGCCGGCGACCTCGCGAACATGGGCCTCGCGCGCGCCGCCGACGTGCCCGTGCTCGTCGTCGGCGACATCGACCGCGGGGGCGTCTTCGCCTCGCTGCTCGGCACGCTGGCGCTGCTCGAGCCCGCCGACCAGGCGCTCGTCGCCGGCTACGTCATCAACAAGTTCCGCGGCGATGAGTCGATCCTCGCGCCGGGCCTGGAGGACCTGCGCGCGCGCACGGGCCGGCCCGTGCTCGGCGTGCTGCCCTTCCTCGAGGATCTGTGGATGGATGCCGAGGACTCGCTCGCGCTGGAGGCGCGCGCCCCCGAGTCGCCAGCGCTCGCCGACACGCTCGACGTCGTCGTCCTGCGGCTGCGCTGGATGAGCAACTTCACCGACCTCGACGCCTTGAGCGCAGAGCCCGGCGTGCGGGTGCGCTTCACCCGCTCCGCCGCGGACGTCGAGCGCGCGGACCTCGTCGTGATCCCAGGGACGAAGGCGACGGTCGAGGACCTCGCGCGGCTGCGCGCCGCCGGCCTGGGCGACGCCCTGCGCGCACGCGCCGCCGCGGGCGCCCCGATCCTCGGCGTCTGCGGTGGCTTTCAGATGCTCGGTACGGCGATCGAGGACGGCGTCGAGTCGCGTGCGGGCCGCGTCGAGGGCCTCGGCCTGCTGCCCGTCTCGACGGTCTTTCAGCGCGACAAGCTGCTGCGCCGGCGCGCGGGCGCCTGCGCCTGGCTCGGCGGCGCGCGGACGCAGACCGGCTATGAGATCCGCCACGGCGCCATCACGCTGCACGGCGGCGAGCCGCTGCTGCGCGCCGACGACGGCGAGCCCGACGGCTGCCGCGACGGCTGGACGCTCGGCACCGCCTGGCACGGCGCGCTGGAGGACGACGCGTTGCGCCGCGCCCTGCTGCGCGCGGTCGGCGCGGCCCGCGGCCGCACGTTCGTCGCGGGCTCGGACTCCTTTGCCGCGCTGCGCGAGCGGCGCCTGGACGCGCTCGGCGACCTCGTCGAGCAGCATCTCGACACCGACGCCGTTCTCGCACTGCTGCACACCGGCGCACCGGCCGATCTGCCCACCATCCACGCGGAGGTTCGCGCCGTTGCTGCGCTTCGTCACGACAGCTGACACCGAGATCCTTGCGACGGCTGCCGCCGTCGAGCGCCTCGGCGACGAGTTTCCCGCCGTGCGCTGCGCGAATCCCGGCGGCGCGGTCGACCAGGCGGCGTTCGTCGACGAGGTGCTCGGCGGGGCGGCCGTCGTCCTGTGCCGGATCCTCGGCGGGCGGCGCGGCTGGCCGGAAGGCTTCGATCTGCTGCGGGCCCGCTGCCAGAAGGACGGCATCGCGCTGCTGGCGCTCGGCGGCGAGATCGAACCCGACGCCGAGATGACCGCGCTGTCGCTGGCGCCGGCCGGCGCGGTCGCGCAGGCGGGGGAGTACCTGCGCCACGGCGACATCGCCAACGTCGAGCAGTTGCTGCGCTTCCTCGCCGACACGTTCCTGCTCGAGGGACACGGCTTCGAGCCGCCGCACGAGGTCCCCGACCTCGGCGTCTACGTGCCGGGCGCCGGCGACGTCGAGCTCGAAGCGGCGATCGCTCGCCACGAGCGCGGCCGCCCGACGATCGGCATCTGCTTCTACCGCTCGCACCGGATCACCGGCAACGCCGCGTGGGTCGACGAGCTCAGCGCGCAGATCGAGGCCGCGGGAGCCAACGCGCTCGCGGTCTGGTCGACGACGCTGCGCCGCGACGGCGAGGGCAACGTCCCGGCGCTCGCGCTGCTCGACGGACACGTCGACGCGCTGCTCGTCACGATGCTCGCCACCGGCGGCTCGCACGCCGGCGACGTCGAGCAGCGCTGGGACGCCGCGGCGCTGGAGGCGCTCGACGTGCCGGTCATCCAGGCCGTCTGCGCGACCTGCTCGCGCGCCGCGTGGGAGGAGTCGGCGAGCGGGCTGACGCCGCTGGACGCCGCCACGCAGGTCGCGATCCCCGAGTTCGACGGGCGCCTGCTCGGCGGCGTCGTGTCCTTCAAGGAGCGCGGCGAGGACCGCTCGATCGTCGGCGCCGCGATCGCGCGTTACGTCGCCGACCCCGAGCGCTGCGCGCGCGTCGCGCGGCTGGCCGTGCGTCACGCGCGGCTGCGCACGACGCCAAACGCCGACAAGAAGATCGCCGTCCTGCTGACGAGCTTTCCGACGAAGCACGCGCGCGTCGGGATGGCCGTCGGGCTCGACACGCCCGCCAGCGCGCTCGGCCTGCTCGACGCGCTGCACGACGCCGGCTACGACGTGCAGCGACCCTACGGCGACGGCGACGAGCTCATGCACGCGCTGATCGCCGGCGGCGGGCACGACCCCGAGTTCGTCACCGACGAGCAGCTCGCGAGCGCGACGCTGCGCTTTCCGGTCGCCGAGTACGAGCGCTGGTACGCGACGCTGCCGCAGCCGCTGCGCAGCGCGGTGGAGGAGCGCTGGGGTGCTCTACCCGGTGACCAGTTCGTCGACGGCGACGACTATGTGGTCGCTGCGCTGGAGCTCGGCAACGTCCTGATCGCGATCCAGCCGCCGCGCGGCTACGGCGACGATCCGGTCGGCATCTACCACGACCCCGAGCTGCCGCCGACGCACCACTACCTCGCCGTCTACCGCTGGCTGCAGGCGTGGTGGCGCGCCGACGCGATCGTCCACCTCGGCAAGCACGGCACGCTGGAGTGGCTGCCCGGCAAGATGCTCGCGCTGTCGGCCGAGTGCGCGCCCGACGCGGCGCTCGGCGACATGCCGCTCGTCTACCCGTTCGTCGTCAACGACCCCGGCGAGGGCGTGCAGGCCAAGCGCCGCGCGCACGCGGTCATCGTCGACCACCTCGTCCCGCCGATGATGCGCGCCGAGACCTACGACGAGCTGGCCGAGCTCGAGGCGCTGCTCGACGAGTACGCGCGCCTGGAGATCCTCGACCCGCCGAAGCTGCCCGGCCTCGCGGTGCAGATCTGGGACGCGATCGAGCGCGCGAACCTGCAGGCCGATCTCGGCGTGCAGGAGCGCCCCGACGACCTCGGACGGCTCGTCGAGCACATCGACGGCTACCTGTGCGAGGTCAAGGACATCCAGGTCAAGGACGGCCTGCACGTGCTCGGCGTTGCGCCCGCGGGCGACCAGCTGCGCGGGCTGGTCAGCGCCGTCGGCCGGCTCGGGTCGGGCGACGAGATCCCGGGGCTGCGCCGCGCGGTCGGCACCGCCTTCGGTCTCGACGAGCCGGCGATGGTCGCCGATCCGGGCGCGGCGGCGGCCGCCGTTCCGCACGATCTGGTGCAGCGATTCAGGGGGGTGGGTGGGGGCGGTCTCTCCAACGGCGACGTCATCGACCGGCTCGAGGCGGCGCAGATGGCGCTGCTCGACGCGCTCGCGCTGCGTGGGTGGTCGGCGGATGCGGTCGCCGACGTCTGCTTCGAGGTGCTCGGGCGCAGCGACGCCGGCCTCGAGCGCGCGCTGCGCTTCGCGGCGCAGACCGTCGTGCCGCGGATCGCCCAGACCACCGACGAGCTCGTCCACGTGCTGGGCGCGCTGGAGGGCCACCACGTTGCGGCCGGCCCGAGCGGCAGCCCGACGCGCGGGCGCGTCGACGTGCTGCCGACGGGGCGCAACTTCTACTCCGTCGACCCGCGCTCGCTGCCCTCGCAGCTGTCCTACGAGACCGGCACGCGGCTCGCACAGGCGCTGCTCGATCGCCACGTCGCCGACCACGGCGAGCTGCCGCGGATGGTCGGCCTCGTCGCCTGGGGCACGTCGGCGATGCGCACGCAGGGCGACGACGCCGCCGAGATCTTCGCCCTGCTCGGGGTGCGACCGGTCTGGGCGCGCGAGTCGCGCCGCGTCACGGGGATCGAGGTCATCGCGCTCGAGCAGCTCGGCCGCCCGCGGATCGACGTGACCGTGCGCATCTCGGGCTTCTTCCGTGACGCCTTCCCGCATCTGCTCAGGCTGCTCGACGACGCGGTCGCGCTGGTGGCGGGACTCGACGAGCCCGCCGACATGAACTTCGTCGCCGCTCACGCCCGCCAGGACGCCGCGGCGCTGGCCGGCGAGCTGGATGCCAAGCGCGCCTGGCGCCAGGCGACGACGCGCGTCTTCGGCTCCAAGCCGGGCGCCTACGGGGCCGGCCTCGCGCAGCTGCTCGACGCGCGCGACTGGCGCGACAGCGGCGACATCGCGGAGGTCTACGAGGCGTGGGGCGGCTTCGCCTACGGCCGCGGCCTCGACGGCGCGTCGGCGCGCGACGCGATGCGCGACTGCTTTGCGCGGATCGACGTCGCGGTGAAGAACGTCGACAGCCAAGAGCACGACATCCTGGACTCCGACGACTACTACCAGTACCACGGCGGGATGGTCGCGACGGCGCGCGCGCTGAGCGGCCGCGAGCCGGCCGCGGTGCTCGGCGACTCGTCGGACCCGTCGCGCGTCGTCACGCGCTCGCTCGCGCAGGAGACGCGGCGCGTGTTTCGCGCCCGCGTCGCCAACCCGCGCTGGATCGCGTCGATGATCCGCCACGGCTACAAGGGCGCGGCCGAGCTCGCGGCGACGGTCGACTACCTCTTCGGCTACGACGCGACGACGGGCGTCGCCGAGGACTGGATGTACGAGGACGTCGCGCGCAAGTACCTGCTCGACGAGGACGTCGGCGCGTTCATGGGCCGCTCGAACCCATGGGCCGCGCGGGCGATCGCGGAGCGATTGATCGAGGCGAGCGACCGCGGCCTCTGGGAGGCGCCGTCGGACGAGACGATGGGCGCGATCCGCGCGCGCTACCTCGAGCTCGAGGGCGAGCTGGAAGAGGGGTGGTCACTCTCGTGACGCCCGGCTACCCGTTCTCGGCGATCGTCGGGCAGGAGGCCCTGCGCGAGGCGCTGCTCGTCAACGCCGTCGCGCCGGAGGTCGGCGGGGTGCTCGTGCGCGGCGAGCGCGGCACCGCGAAGTCGACGGCGGTGCGGGCGCTCGCGCCGCTGCTGCCGCCGGTGCCGGCCGCCGCCGGCCAGCCGTTCTGCTTTGCGCCCGGCGACCTCGCGCCCGACGGCATGGTCGACGGCGGCGCGCCGGTGCAGGAGCGCCCGGCGCCACTCGTCGAGCTTCCCGTCGGCGCGACGATCGACCGCCTCGTGGGGGCGCTGGACCTCGGCCGCGCGCTGGCCGGCGAACGTGCCTTCGAGGCCGGCCTGCTCGCGCGCGCACACCGCGGCGTGCTGTATGTCGACGAGGTCAACCTGCTGCCCGACCACCTCGTCGACGTCCTGCTCGACGCGGCCGCGATGGGCGTCTGCCACGTCGAGCGCGACGCCGTCTCGGTGCGCCACGACGCGCGCTTCCTGCTCGTCGGCACGATGAACGCCGAGGAGGGCGAGCTGCGCCCGCAGCTGCTCGACCGCTTCGGCCTGGGCGTCGAGGTCGCCGCGCCCGTGCAGCCGGCGACGCGCGCGGAGATCGTGCGGCGGCGGCTGGCCTACGAGGCCGACGCGGTCGCCTTCGCGGAGCGCTGGGCGCGGGCCGACGCCGATGTCGCGGCCTCGATCGTCGCCGCGCGCGCGCTGCTGGCGCAGGTCGTGCTGCCCGAGCGCCAGCTTGACCGGATCGTGCGCGCGTGCGCGGAGATCGGTGTCGACGGGATGCGCGGCGACGTCGTCACGGCGCGCACGGCACGCGTGCTGGCGGCGCTCGTCGGCGCCGGTGAGGTCGACGCCGAGCACGTGCGCCGGGCGGCGCACCTGGCGCTGACGCACCGCCGCCGGCGCGACCCGCTCGCCGGCGGATCGGCCGATCCGCAGGACATCGACCGCGCGCTCGGCGACGAGGACGGGCCCGCGCCCGATGACCCGCCGCCCGACGGCGGCGCCGGCCTGCCGCCTCCCGCGCAGCGACCTGAGGCGAGCCCCGACGGCGGCGGCGCGCCCGCGCCGGAGGTACCGGATCTCGCCGCGCCCGCG
>CADCVQ010000033.1 GCA_902806175.1 uncultured Solirubrobacteraceae bacterium | reverse complement strand
CGGGTGCGGGCGCGGCGGCGGCGGCATCGGCCGGCGCAGGCTCCGCGGCGACAGGCGCTGCCTCGGCGGCCCGCTGCTCGACGGGAGCGCCAGCAGCGGGCGCCTCGGACGGCTGCTCGTCGGGAGCGCCAGCAGCGGGCGCCTCGGCAACCGCCTCCTCGAGAGGAGCGCCAGCAGCGGGCAAATCGGCGACGGCCTCCTCGACGGGAGCGGGGGACGCGGCGGGCGGTTCCTCGACGGGAGCGGCCGCAGCGGGCGCCTCCTCGACGGGAGCGGGCGCCTCGGCGGCAGGCGCCCCGGGCTGCCCGTTCAACGCGGTTTGCGCCTTCGGCTCGGCGCCGGAAGCAGGCGCGGGGACGTCGCGGGATGCGTCGGTCGCCTGCGCGGCCGTGCTCTCCCCGTTGGGCTCCGATGCCGTCTGGCCGTCAGGATCGGCCGCAATTTCGGCTGACGAATCGCCAGTCACTGACTTGAGGTTATCGAGGCTTGGAGTATTGCTGCACCGTCATCGCAAAATCCGTCGGCTTCGACGCGTTGTCGAAGGGCGCACCCGCGCGCACGGGCACCACGAGCTGCTCGCACAGCGGCGCCGGCGCCGCGACGGCGCAACGGCCGGGTCGCCGTTCGGTCTATGTGACGGGAACGTCGGGTGTCGCGGCAATCGCCGCCGCCGTGACGAGCAGGTGGATGTGCGCGAAGCGCTCCATCAGCGACTCACCGAGCGGGATCGCCAGCGCGAGCGCCAGCAGTTCGCGGATCGACACCGCCAGCGGCGCCTGCGGCGCGTCGTCGGAGACGAGCGTCGCCAGGCGCGCGAGGTCGATCATCTCCGCGTTGTCGCCGCCGCTGATCGCGATCCCGAACGCGGCCTCGAGGAAGTACTCGACGCGCGCGAGCAGCGCGTCGCGGCGGATCCGGCCGTCGCCGACGGCCGGGCCGAGATCGATCGTCTCCTCGCGGGCGACGATCCGCTCGAGCTGCCCGCTCATGACGCTCGCAAGCTGCGCCGGGGTCAGCCCCGCCTGCAGCGCCGGGCGCAGCGACGCGATGACCGTCAGTGGCGGCGTCCCGAACGGGATGTCGGTCGCGTAGAGGATCTGGCCCGGAGGTACGTGCGAGTAGACCGCGAGCTGATCGGCGGCACTGAACCACGCGGTGTCGATGAAGACGTTCGGGTACTCGTGCAGGCGCTGCCAGATCCAGGCCAGGTCGCAGACGGCGCAGTGGGCCAGGATGAACCGCGCGTTGGGGAACTCGCGGGCGAACTCGAGCACGTGCACGCCCAGCGCCGGGATGCCGCGGCCCGCGTGGACGAGGATCGGCAGGTGCTCGGACTCGGCGACGGCGACGATGTCGCGCACGCCGGGATCGTCGAGATCAAACAGCTCAGCCCGCGGATGCAGCTTGATCCCGCGCGCGCCGGCGGCGACGCAGCGGCGAACCTCGGTGACCGGATCGGCGCGCGGATCGACGCGGCAGAACGCGACGAGCCGCCCGTCGGACTGCGCCGCCTGCGCGAGCACGTGGTCGTTGGCCGGCGGATAGCCGTCGGGCTCGTGCATCGGGAAGACGACGGCGCGCGAGCCGCTCGGCGCGAGCACCTCGAGCAGCTCCTCGCCGGTGCACTTGAAGCCGTCGGGATCGTTGATGCCGATGTGCGTGTGGGCGTCGAACAGCGCGACCGGCGGCAGGAGCCCGATCGTCTGCTCGGCCCATGGGGTCAGCAGGTCGTCTGCATACACGCGCGCCAGTCTATGGCGGGATGCGTGACACCAGCCCGCCTCGGGATTAGACTTGCGCGGGGTGAGCTACAGCAACGGGAACGTCGGAGCGTGCGCGTGTGGCCAGACGGCCGTCGACTCCTGCCACCGCTGCGGAACGATGGTCTGCGACACCCACGCGCGCCTGCTACCCGACGCGCCGGAGGGCATCTCGGCGGATGCGCTCAGCCGCTTTGAGATCGCGATTCGCGCCGGCGGTCCGTACTGCGAGAACTGCCGCGCAGACATCGGCAGCGTCGCCCTCGCGAAGGCGACGAACGCGCCCCGCGCGCAGCTTCCCGAGCACTGGCTGGATCGTGCGATCGCGCTCAACGGCGACCAGACGCGCAGCAACCTGGAGAAGCTCGAGGACGCCGACTTGCCTGCGACGTTGACTGCGAAGGACGTCGCGGCCGAGTTCCTGCGCCGCATCGGCCAACAGCCGTCGGAGCGCGTGCCGATCTCTCCGCCGAGCTTCATGCGCACACCGGAGTTCGTCGCCGGCTGGTCGGTCGACTGCCGCCGTACGCAGTACACCGCGGCGGGCGGTCCGCAGGCGCGCTACCCGCTGCCATGCCTCATCTCGACGGAGGGTGAGCTGCTCGGTCCGGTGCTCGAGGAGGGCGATCGCCACGGCCAGACCTGGTGGATCGTGCCCGAGTCCGACATCGAGCTCTCGCGCCTGGTGAAGGGCGTCGCCCAGCTGCTGCTGCTCAGCGCGTTCGCGCCGCCGCCGCAGAACGCCTAGTGGGTCGCCCAGGAACGTTGTGCCCGCAACCCCGGGATGCCGGCGCCGCCAGGCAAGGACGCAGGATCGAAGGTGTGGCCCTGCCACATCGAGATCCGAGGACGCAGCCCGGCGGTGATCGGCGCCCGAGGTTTCGGGTGCAACGTTTGTGGGCGGCCCACTAGCACCGCGTTGGACGCCGCGGCGCTGCTGGCCGATCTCGTCGCGATCGATTCGGTCAACCCGGCGCTCGTGCCGGGCGCCGCCGGCGAGGCGCAGATCGCTGACTACGTCGCGACGTGGCTGCGCGAGCGCGGTCTGGAGGTGACGGTCGTCGACGAGCCCGCCGGACGCCCCAGCATCGTCGCCGTCGCGCGCGGTAGCGGCGGCGGCGCGTCGCTCATGCTCAACGGCCACACCGACACCGTCGGTGTGGCCGGGATGGAGCGCGCGCACGAGCCGCGCATCAGCGCCGGCCGGCTGTACGGCCGCGGCGCCTACGACATGAAGGGCGGGGTCGCGGCCTGCATGCTGGCCGGCGCGGCGGCGGTCGGTGCCGGGCTGCGCGGCGACGTGATCGTCACCGCCGTCGCCGACGAGGAGCACGCCAGCGCCGGCGTGCAGGCGGTGCTGCGGCGCTTCGGAGCCGACGCGTGCGTGGTGACCGAGCCGACGGGGCTGCGCGCCTGCGTCGCCCACAAAGGCTTCGTCTGGGCGCAGCTCGAGGTGCGCGGGCGCGCCGCGCACGGCTCGCGGCCGGACCTCGGCGTCGACGCGATCGCGGGCATCGGCCCGGTGCTCGCCGGGATCGGCGCGCTGCAGGCGCGCCTGGAGGCCGCGCCCCATCCGCTGCTCGGGCCGGCGAGCCTGCACGCCGCGCTGATCGAGGGCGGGCAGGAGCTGTCGAGCTACCCCGCGCGCTGCGTCGTCGCGATCGAGCGGCGCACGCTGCCGGGCGAGCGCATCGACGCCGTGCGCCGTGAGCTCGAGCAGCTGCTCGAGCTCGCCCGCGAGGCAGACCCGCGCCTGCACACCGAGCTGCGAATCGGGCTGCAGCGCGATCCGTTCGAGGTCGATCCCGGCAGCGAGGTCGTCGCCGTGCTGCGCGCCGCCGCCCGCGACGTGCTCGGCAGCGAGCCGCAGATCGTCGGCGACCACCCGTGGATGGACGCGGCGTTCACGTCGGCGGCCGGGATCCCGACCGTCGTCTTCGGTCCCGGCGGGGCGGGCGCCCACGCGCTCGAGGAGTACGGCGACATCGCGAGCGTCGAGCGCTGCGCCGCTGTGCTGAGCGAGACCGCGCGGCGCCTGTGCGCCTGAGCCGAGCGCCGCTCGCGCTCGCGCGCGGATGTCGTCGCTCACAGCCGCGGATCGACGGGTTCGCTCTCCATCGCCAGGACGCCGAAGACGCACTCGTGCACGCGGTGCAGCGGCTCGCGGCGCACGAAGCGCTCGAGCGCCTCGACGCCGAGCGCGAACTCGCGCACCGCGAGCGAGCGCTTGCGGCCGAGGCTGCGCCGGCGCAGGCGGTCGATCTGGCCGGGGGCGGCGTACTCGGGCCCGTAGATGATCCGCAGGTACTCGCGGCCGCGGCACTTGATGCCCGGCTGCACGAGCCCCTTGCGCCCGCGCGCGACGAAGCCCAGCGGCTTGACGACCATCCCCTCTCCCCCGTCGCCGGTCAGCTCCTCCCACCACGCCAC
This sequence comes from uncultured Solirubrobacteraceae bacterium, assembly GCA_902806175.1. Classification (GTDB taxonomy): domain Bacteria; phylum Actinomycetota; class Thermoleophilia; order Solirubrobacterales; family Solirubrobacteraceae; genus CADCVQ01. The sequence continues at coordinate 5,391 of CADCVQ010000033.1, read as the reverse complement.
CGCGGCGACCTGGCTGCCCGCGTCGGTCACGTCGACGATGCGCCGCGCGGTACTCGTGAACCAGTCCGGATCGGCCGCCGTGAGCCGGTCGCAGAGTTCGAGGTGCCACGTGTGCTCGCGATCGACGAAGACGCCGCTCTGCGCCGCGAGCACGTGGAAGGGCGCGAGGCGCAGGTCGCCGACTCCGGTGACGGGCCAGACGTAGCGGCGGTAGGCGTCGACGTAGCGCTCGACGTGCTCGATCCGGCCGCGCTGCGCCGCGGCGAGCGCCGCCACGTCGAGCCCGCGCGCCGCGCCGGCGTCAAGCGCGGCGACCGTCGCTGCGAGGCCCGCCCGCGCGGCGGCGCCGACGGAGGCGTACTGGCGCCGGATGAGCTCGAGCGCCTTCGCCGACCAGGGCATGAGCTCGCAGTCGAGCACGAGCCAGTCCGTGTCCAGCTCGTCCCAGAGCCCGGCGCCGTCGACCGCCGCGCGCACGCGACTCAGCGCAGCCTCGGTGTCGGCCGGGCTCTCGAGGAACGGGCGCCCCGTCCGCGTGTAGATCGCGCCCGTCTCGGCGCTGTCGACACCGAACCGCTCACGCGCGGCGACCGCGTCGCGGCAGACGACGACGATCGCCCGGGAGCCCATGTGCTTCTCCTCGCAGACGACGTGCGGGACGCCGTCGGCGCGGTACTCGGCGAACGCCTCGTCGGGATGCTCGAGCAGCTCGGCGCGCTGCGAGGTCGCCGTCGGCGCCATCGTCGGGGGCAGGTAGACGAGCCAGCGCGGGTCGCTGGCGAAGCGGCTCATGACCTCGAGCGCCGCCGCGGCGTTCTCCTCGCGAACCGTCACCGTTCGCGCCAGCCGCGTCTGCACGATGCGCTTGCCGGCGACGTCGTCGACGTCGAGCAGGAACGCCGGACGGTCTTCGTCCCCGGCAGGCGGCGCAGCGTCGTCGGCCGCGAGGAACGGCTTGGCGGGCTCGTAGTACGTCCGCGCCGCGGGAACGCTGACGAGCTCGCGCTCGGGCCAGCGCAGCGCGGTCAGCCGCCCGCCGAAGACGCAGCCGCTGTCGACGTTGATCGTGTTGTTGAGCCACTCGGGTGCGGCGACGGGCGTGTGCCCGTAGACGACGGCGGCCGCCCCGCGGTAGTCGCGCGCCCACTGCAGCCGGACGGGCAGCCCGAACGCGTCGGTCTCCCCCGTCGTCTCGCCGAACAGCGCGTACTCGCGCACGCGCCCGGAGGAGCGGCCCTGGTAGGCCTCCTTCATCCCCGCGTGCGCCACGACGAGCTTGCCGTCGTCGAGCACCGCATGGCTGACGAGGCCGTCGAGGAAGTCACGCGCCTGCTCGCTCAGCTGCGGCGGCTGCGTCGCCAGCTGCTCGAGCGTCTGCCCGAGCCCGTGCGTGATCTGCACGTCGCGGCCCTTGAGCTTGCGCAGGAGCTTGACGTCGTGGTTGCCGGGCAGGCAGATCGCGCTGCCGGCCGCCGCCATCGCCATGACGAGCCGCAGGACGGCGGGCGTGTCGGGCCCGCGATCGCCGTAGTCGCCGACGAACACCGCGCGGCGCCCGGCGGGCGGCGTCACCGTCGCGCCGTCTGCGCCGATGTCGTAACCGAGCGCGCGCAGCAGCGCGACGAGCTCGGCATAGCAGCCGTGCACGTCGCCGATGACGTCAAACGGCCCGTGCTCGGCGCGCCGGTCGGTCCACAGCGGCGCGCGCCGGACCTCCGCGGCGTCGATGTCCTCGGGCGAGCGCAGCACCCAGACGCGGCGAAAGCCCTCGCGCTGAAGGCCCTTCAGCGAGCGGCGCAGCTGGGAGCGCTGCTGGCGCACGACGTGGGGCCCGAAGGCGCGGTCGGCGCGTGCGCGGTTTCGCTCGAGGCAGGTCGCCTCCGGCGTGTCGAGCACGATCGCGACGGCGAAGAGGTCGTGGCGCTTGGCGATCTCGATGAGCGACCGGCGCGACTCGCGCTGCACGTTCGTCGCGTCGACGACCGTGAGGCGCGGCTGCGCCAGCCGCCGGCCGGCGATGAAGTGCAGCACCGCGAACGCGTCCTCGGTCGCGCGCTGGTCGTTCTCGTCGTCGGCGACGAGGCCGCGGCAGAAGTCCGACGAGATCACCTCGGTGGGCAGGAAGTGACGGCGCGCGAACGTGCTCTTGCCCGAACCCGACGGGCCGATCAGCACGACGAGGCAGGGATCGGCGAGGTCGATCCTCATCGCGAGAACACCGCCATCTGCGTCGGCGGGCCGACGTCGGGGTCGTCGGGCCCGACCGGCAGGTAGCGCACGGCGTAGCCGTGCTGTGCGCCGACGCGCTCGGCCCATGTCGCGAACTGCGCGCGCGTCCACTCGAAGCGATGGTCGGGGTGGCGCAGGCTGCCCGCCGGGAGCGTCTCCCAGCGCACGTTGTACTCGACGTTCGGCGTCGTGACGACGACCGTGCGAGGACGCGCGGAGCCGAAGACGTTCTGCTCCGCGGCCGCCAGCCGGGGCGGGTCGAGGTGCTCGATCACCTCGACGAGCGCCGCGGCGTCGAAGCCGCACAGGCGCTTGTCGCGATAGGTCAGCGGGCTGTGCAACAGCGCGATGCGCTCGCGCTGCGCGTCGTGCATCGCGTCGAGCTTGCACCGTCGCGCGGCCTGCTCGAGCGCGCGCACGCTGACGTCGGCGCCGACGACGCGCTCGTAGTCGTCGCGCAGCAGTCGCGCCAGCAGGGCGCCGGCGCCGCAGCCGAGGTCGAGCACGCGGCGCGCGCCCGACGCCTTCAGCACCGACTGCACGGTCCCCAGGCGCTGGTCGCGCAGCGACACGCGCTCCTCGAGCTGCTCCTCGCGGGCGGCTGCGTCTGCTCCGTCCTCGGCGTCTGCGCCTGCGGGCAGCGCCTCGTCAAGCTGCGCGAGCGCGGGATGAACCAGGCGCGCCTGCTTCTTGAGGTAGCGGCGCACGATCAGGTCGCGCTCGGGATGCTCGGCCAGCCAGCCCTCGCCGCGGCGCATGAGCTTCCCGATCTCGTCCTCGTCGATCCAGTAGTGCTTGTCGTCGTCGAGCACGGGCAGCAGGACGTAGAGGTGGCGCAGCAGATCGGCCAGCCGTAGCTCGCCGCGGAGGGTGAGCGCGACGTGGCGCCCGTCGCCCCAGTCGGGGAACTGTCCGTCCAGCGCGATCGGCGTCACGTCGATCTCGTAACCCAGCGGCCCGAAGAGCCGCCGCACGAGCTCCGCGCCGCCGCGCGCGGGCACGACCGGCAGCGATGCCTCCAGGCCGATCGCGGTGCCGGCGAGCTCCTCGTGGCCCTTGCACGTCCCCGCCATCGCGCTCTTGAAGACGCTCACCAGCGCGACCGACAGAAAAGACGAGGCGACGTACGGGCGGTCGTTGACGTACTCGGCGAGCGCGAAGCCGCTCGCGCCGCGGCCGCGCCGGACGAGGCCGACCGGGTCGATCTCGAGCAGCAGCGCAACTCTGCAGCACTCCTCGCTCGCCACCGGATAGAAGACATGCGCCGCGCCGAAGGGCACGTCGAAGCGCTGCACGCGACCCGGGTGCTTGTGCAGCAGGAAGCCGAGATCCGTGGCGGGGCGGTGCGTCGTCGTGATCGTGAGCAGCACGTGCGCGGACGCTATCGGCGCCGCGCGCCGGCTGTGTGAGCAGGGCGGCCGCCCGGCAGCCGGGCGCTCTACGCGCGCTGCCGGTTTGACCCCGCTCAGCTCAGCCTGCGAGGAACGGCTCGAGCAGCGCGACGAGTTGCTCGGGGCTGTCGACCTGCGCGAAGTGCGAGCTGCGCTTGAGCCAGTGAAACTCCGCCTGCGGGACGAGCGCGTGCAGGCGCGGCCCGTGCGACGGCGGCACCGTCGGGTCCTCGCGCGCGTAGACGAGCAGCAGCGGCGCCGGGAAGGCCTGGCCGCCGTCGCGGCGGCGCGCAAGGGCGCGCGTGAACGACCACAGCTCGCGCGGGTCGAGCGCGTCGGCGAGGTAGCGTGCGAAGGAGCGCGCGCCGGCCGCGCTGCGCAGCGGGTCGCCGTACTCGTGCGCCTCCTCGATCGACTTCAGCGACTCGTCGTAGTAGTGCACGTTGCGATGCGCGAAGCGGCGCGGGTCGTGGCGGATGACGCGCTCGAGGATGGACGCGACGCCCGGCACGTTCATGGCGACATGCAGCGCGACCAGCCGCGGCTCGACGAACGCCGGCGGGTGGATGACCGCCAGGCGGCCGAAGCTCGCCGGCTCGGCGAGCGCGCGGCGCATGCAGAGATATCCGCCCAGCGAGTTGCCGACCGCCGCGCAGCCGGCGATCCCGAGCGCGTGCTGCAACTCGCCGATGAACGTCGCGAGCGCGCCGGCGCTGTGCGGGCGGTCCGGGACCGGGTCGCTGTGACCGCAGCCGGGCAGGTTCGGGGCGATCAGCCGGTGGCGGTCGCCGAGCAACTCCAAGACGTAGCGCCACGAGTAGCTCGACGTCATCAGGCCGTGGACGAGCAGCAGCGGCGGCGCGTCGCGCGCGCCGTAGGAGACGACGTGGACGCGGATGCGCCCGAACGGCACCGAGTGCACGACGACGTCGTCGTGGTCGGCGTCGTAGTAGCGGTGCGCCACGCGCGGGCGCAGCGGGAGGTCCTCGAAGCGGCCCTGCTCGAAGGGCTCGCCGCTGCGCGCGGTCCCCTGTGTACGCGGTCTCAGAAGCTGTTCTACACGGGCAACGATCCCGGGATGATGCCCGCACGCGGGCCGTTTGAGCGCACTTGCGTCCCGGGCCGACTCATGAAGCGCCGCAGTGGCACATGCTCACGTCACTGCCGCGTCCCGACGGCAAGCAGGTACTCCTTCTCGAAGCGCGCGCGGTCGGCGCTGCCGCGGTTCCATGTGTCGCAGAACGCGTCCAGCGCCTCGTCGAATTGTGCCTCGCGGCCGTCGCGCGCGGCGTTGGCACGGGCCGCGATCGTCGGCCCGTAAAGCGCCTTGAAGTGCTCGCCGTACTCGCGCGGCCGCTCGAAAGCCGTGATCTCGAGCACATCGCGCTCGAGCGTGTGGAACTGCACGCGCTCGCCGAAGAGGCCGCGCAGGTGCTCCTCGCTGCCCCACAGCGGCGGCGGCTGCGCGCCGGGCGCAGGCGGCGGCGCAAACGGCTTCATGGTGGCGAACAGCGCGCCGAGCATGCCGTCCGGCGTCCAGCTCAGCAACCCGATCGTGCCGCCGGGGCGGCACACGCGCACGAGCTCGTCGGCCGACGCCTGGTGATGGGGCGCGAACATGACGCCGATCGCCGACATCACGACGTCGAACGAGCCGTCCTCGAACGGCAGGTTCTCGGCATCGGCCTCGACCCACTCGAGCTCGACTCCCTCGGCTTCGGCAGTGCGCCGGCCCGCATCCAGCAGCTCGGGCGTCAGGTCGCTGGCCGTC
>CADCVQ010000032.1:356-2555 GCA_902806175.1 uncultured Solirubrobacteraceae bacterium | reverse complement strand
GCCGGCGTGAGCCTCTATCACCAGGGCTCGGCCGACCTCGACGACGACGAGTTGCGCGACGAGCCGGTCGACGTGTTCCTCGCCGGCGTCGCGGGGCGCAGCTTCACGCCGCGCTACTGGGAGCGGATCCTGCCGCGGCTGGATCCGCGCGTCGTGGTGCCGACGCACTACGACGACTTCTTCGCGCCGCTCGGAAGACGGCTGAGCTTCGTGCGTCAGGTGCGGCTGGCCGACGTGCCGGGCGAGGTCGCGGCGGTCTCCGCCGATGCGCAGGTCGCGGCGCTCGCGCGTGTCGATGCGCGCTGACGCTTTAAAGCACCGGGGCCGGAGCGTTTTCGCCCCGGCCCCGGAAACTCAGTGCGACGTGGGCTCTACTTGTCGTCCTTCGTGATGCCCATCCGCTTGAGGGCGGCCTGTGCGTGCGGCGAGAGCTGACCTGTCACGGGCGTCGCCACCGCGAAGCCCGACGGCCATGCGATCGGCGCGTTCTGTCCGAGACTCGCGTATCCGCCCGTGGGCGCGCCCGCAGGCGGAACGCGCTCGTCGGGCGCGAAGTAGAGCTTGACGTCGCCTCCGAAAGACTGTGTCAGCACCTTGGATTCCCTCCGTCGTGGTTGCGGCTGTAACCGCTTGATACCGATCGTGGATTCGCCCTCCCCCTGGAGGTCGGATCCTCTGCAACGCCCTTCCGCACCCACGCTGTGACGAGCGGCAGGACGGCGGAGAGACCACACCCCGCGTGCGCGCCACGATACAAGAGATCGCCCCCCCGGACAACGCCTGCGGGGGTTATCCGAACCACGAGGTTCATGCAGACTCCCTGGGCGCGGCGGCCGCGCTCGGGCAGGCTTGCGCCATGGAAGTCAACGACGCAAGAGCCCGACTGATCCGCCTGCAGGCCGAGCGATTTCAAGCACTCGAGTTCGGCGTCCCGAGTCCGTCGCCGTACATGGACCGCCTCGAGGCCGCGATCGCCGATGCGCGCGACGACTACGTCGTGGCCGCCGTGCTCGAGATCGCCGCGTTGCGCGGCGCGCTCGTCGGCGCGATGCACGGCTGATCGCCACGGCTGATCGCCACCCGAACTCGAGACCGCCCGCGAGCGGATCTGTGACGATGGCTGCATGAGCCGCCGCGATCTCGCGCACGTGATGAGCGCTCTGTGGAGGCTGTCGGGCGAGCAGCCTGGCGTGGCGGTGCAGGTTGCCGCGATCGACGCGGCGATCGGGCGCGCCCGTCGCGACATGCGCACGCCGCTGAACCTCGCGTCGCTGGCCGAGCAGGGCCACGTCGTCGCGCTGCCGGGGGACGGCTGGGCACTGACGCCGGAGGGGGCCGGCTGGCTCGTCGAGGACCGCGAGCTGTCAGACCGCTGACGCGCCGCAGGCGGTCGCGGGCGCCCCGGACGTCCGGCGGTCGCCTGCTACCGTCAACGGGCAAGGGAGTGCCGAGCGTGGCGCCGCTTCGTCCTGGAGCGCAGCGCCATCCTGGAGCTCCGCTTCATTTGACGCGACGCAGGTCGCAGCACGGAGGACTCATGGCCGATCCGGCCCAACCCGCGCAGTCTGGCCCGCAACGCACTGGCGGCGGCTACCAGCCACGCAAGCCCAAGGAGACCGTCGACGAGCGCCGCGCGCGCCAGTCGGCGACGGCGCTGGCCGCGCAGGTCGACCTCAAGCGCGAGGCCGCCGAGCGCCGGTCTCGCAAGAGCGACTCCTAGCACGCGTTTGCCCGCCCCCGGAAGGGGCGGGCAAGATGATCGCGTGCGGGTGGCCCGGTCACGCCCGTTGCGTCGTGACCGCTCCGGTCTTCGGCAGCCACGACAGGCCGCGCGGCAGGTACCAGTTCCAGTCGCCGAGCAGCTTCATCGTCGCCGGCAGCAGCACCGCCCGCACGAGCGTCGCGTCGATCAGGATCGCGGCGGCGAGGCCGACGCCCATCTGCTTGAACTCGATCGCGCCGAGGGTCGCGAAGACCGAGAACACGGCGATCATCACCGCGGCCGCGCTCGTGACGACGCCGGCCGTCGACTTGATGCCCTCCGCCACCGCCGCCTCGGTCGAGGCGCCGCCGAGGACCGCCTCGCGGATCCGGCTGAGGATGAACACGTGGTAGTCCATCGACAGGCCGAACAGGATCACGAACAGGAACAGCGGCAGCCACGACGTGACGCCGCCACCCGCCTCGAAGCCGAGCAGC
>CADCVQ010000032.1:0-346 GCA_902806175.1 uncultured Solirubrobacteraceae bacterium | reverse complement strand
GCTCGCGCCCACCGACAGCAGGTTGAGCACGATCGCCTTGATTGGGATGACGACCGAGCGGAACGTCACGAGCAGCAGCAGGAACGCCGCCCCGAGGACGAAGCCGAACACGAGCGGCAGATGGGACTTCATCGTGTCGTTGAAGTCCTTGCTGCCGGCCGTCTCGCCGCTGACGTCGACGGTCGTGCCGGGCACGTTTGCGATCGTCGCGGGGACGACGTCGTCGCGCAGCGCCGCCAGCGACGCGAGCGCCTGCTTGCTCTCGCCGGTGCCGTGCAGCGGGATCTGCACGACCGCGAGCGTGCGGGCGGGATTGACGTGCACGTCGATCGGCTCGGACATCCGC
>CADCVQ010000031.1 GCA_902806175.1 uncultured Solirubrobacteraceae bacterium | reverse complement strand
GGGCGGGCTGCCGGCCGCACCCGCCGGCGGCGTTCCCGCCGCGGGCCCGCCGAGCGGCGCCGGGATCGCAGCCTGCGACGCGTCATAGCGCGGGCTCAGTGGCGTGCCCGTCGCCGTCGGCGAGCCGGCGGCCGGCACGTCGAAGATCGCCAGCCGGGCGGCGAGCGCGCGCGACCCGGAGCCGATCGGGTCAAGCTCGAGCAGACGTCGGGCGGCAGCGTTCGCGCCGCGCCGATCGGCGGTCTTCAGGGCGAGCTCCAGCAGTCGAAACCAGACCGCCGAGCTGTACGGCTGGCGCTCGGCCGCGTCGACGAGGTAGCCCTGCGCCTCGAGCAGGCGGCCGCGGCCCTCGGCAAGCGCGGCGGCGGCGAGCAGCGGGCGCACCGCCGTCGGGTCAAGGCGCGCCGCCAGATCGGCGTTCGCCGCCGCGTCCTGCAACTCGCTGCGTCCGGCCTCGGTGGAGACCGCCTGCGCAGCGTTCGCCTTCTGATCGGCGAGCATCGGAAGCCCGGACGAGAGGATCACGAGCCCGGCGAACACGCACGCGAGCGCGAGCGCGAACGCGCGCGGGCCGGTCGCGCTGTGCAGCACGGCGACGCCGCGGCGCGGCTCCCACGGCGTCGCGGCGAGCACCCCGAGGAACAGCAGCACGGGAATCGTCACGCCCGGGATGTCCCAGTCCCAGTCCACGAGCCCGTGCACGAGCCACGCGATCGCGCCGGCGAACAGCCCCGCCCCGAGGTCGCGCTCGCGTCCGCGCGGCATCGCGCGCAGGCGATCCAGCGCGCAGAACAGCAGAAAGCCGATCGCGCCGGACACGAGCAGCGTCCCGACGATGCCCGTCTCGGCGAGGAACTGCAGCGGCATGTTGTGCGGCTGCGTGACGTTGAGCTCGACCTCGCGGTACATCCTGTGCGTCACGGGGAACGAGCCGGCGCCCCAGCCCTGCACCGGCCTGTCCGACCAAGCGCCCGCGGCCTCCTTCCACCAGACCCAGCGGTTTCCGGAGTTCGAGGACACGAGGCGCGACGGGTCGGACACCTCGTCCCTGCTGGTCTGGCTGAACTTCTCCCAGGCGCGGTCGGCCCAGCCGCCCGGACCGTCCGGCGCGGTCAGGATCGCGCCGAGCGTGAACACGGCGAGGATCGCCGCGAGCGCGGCAAGGCCGCGCCAGACGAGCTGCGTGCGCTCCTCGTCCCACGGCGTGCGCTGCTCGAGCGCCAGCATCCCCCAGCCGGCGATCAGCAGCGCGATCAGGCAGCCCGCCATGACGAGGCCGAGCAGGATGCCGTCGGGCACGCGCTCGTCGAGCGGCACGTTGATCCCCTTCAGCGCGGGGCGGTTGAACGCCAGGCCGAGGACGGGGATCGAGATCACGATCGTCGCCCCCACGACGGCGAGGCCGCGCAGGCGCTGGCCGCCCAGCACGGTGACGACGACGATCGCCGTGAAGCAGGCGAGCAGCCCGCCGCGCGAGTACGTCATGCACAGGCAGACGAACAGCACGAAGAACGCGGCGAGCGCGGCCAGCCGGACGACGTCGTGGCGCGTCGTGTCGGTCGTGACGCGCAGGGCGATCGGGATCGCGAGCACCATCACGAGCCCGAGCGCGTTCCAGTACTCCAGCGGCGCGCGCAGGCGCGAGGCGAGCGCGGCGTGGTTGAAGTCGATGCCGAGGATCTCGACGCCCGGGATGATCTTGCCGCCGACCGCGTACAGCGCGCAGACGAGCGCGACGCCGAGCCAGCCGTACGCCAGCCGGCTGAGCGCGCGCGGCACGCTCGACGCGAGCGCGATCGCGAGCACGACGACGAGCGCGTAGGCGATCGCGCGGTTGACGTGCGCCCACGTGCGCTCGGGCGCGACCGACCACAGCAGCGAGATGCCACACCAGATCGCAAAGCCGGCGAGCAGCCCGACGGCGACCCACGCCTCCACCGGTGCGCGCAGCGACAGGGTGCGCGTCAGCAGCAGCCCGACGGCGGCGCCGACCGCGACGAGCGCGACGCCGATCTGCAGGCGCGGCTCCTCCGGCAGCCCGACTGCGCCATGCGCGAAGACCGCGTACGCGCAGACCGCGACGAGGGCTGCGAGGAGCGCGGCGCCCGATCGGGGCGTGCGGATGAGGGCCGGGCGCACGCCCACGCGCGTGGCGACCCGCGGGCTGGCGGGGGTCGTGACGGCCATGGGTAGCGGGCGTCGATGCTAGCGTGAGAGGTCGATGACGCGCCGCATCCTGGTCCTTCTGCTCGCGTGCACGGTCAGCCTCGCATGCGCGGCCCCGGCGCGTGCCGACCTGCTCGCCGACATCTTCAAGGACTACACCCAGGACGGGCGGCTGAATCCCTGCACGTACTCCGAGAAGCAGTTGCGCGACCTCAAGGGCCTGATCCCCAACGACATCGAGCAGTACTCGGACTTCGGCTCTGCCGTCGACGACGCCCTCGCCAAGCGCGCCCAGGGCGCCTGCAAGAAGGCAAGCGCCCCGCGGCAGGACAACGCCGCGCCACCGCCTGCCGGCGGCGGCGGTGGCGGTGGCGCGACTGCGCCACCGGCCGCGGGTTCCGCGCCGGCGA
>CADCVQ010000030.1 GCA_902806175.1 uncultured Solirubrobacteraceae bacterium | reverse complement strand
TGTTGCGCTCGACGTCAGTCAGCAGGAAGGCGCGCTTGAACTCGCCGCCGCGGTCGAAGTGCAGCATCGCGCGGGCGCGCCGCCAGCCGCTCGGCGCGACGCGCGCACCGGCCAGCGCCGCCCACTGGATCTGCTCACCGTAAGGCAGGTGCTCGACCGCGATCCGCCAGAGCTCGCGCTCGAAGACCTCGATCCGCCGGTCCTCGTCGGAGGTCACCGGCAGCACGCGACGCTCGACGCGCACGCGCCGCCCGCGGCCGCGGCGCACCGGGCCGACGACGATCGCCCCGCCGCGATAGACGTCGCGCTCCAGCAGCGAGTGCAGCGTGACGACGGCGTCGTCGTTCTTCGTGTCGGGCGCGACGAAGTCGACGACGATGCCGGCCTCCTTGCCCGGATGGCGACGCGTGACGCGGCCGACGCGCTGCTGGTAGATCCGCTTGGAGGCGGTCGGCGCGAGGTGCATGCAGACGGTCGCGCGTGGCGAGTTCCAGCCCTCGGCGAGCAGTTGCGCGTTGACGAGGACGTCGATGTCGCCGCGCTCGTAGCTGGCGAGGATCTCGGCGAGCTCGCGTTTGGGCGTCTCGCCGGAGACGCCCATCGCCTTCATACCGTGCTCGCGAAACGCCTCCGCGACGTTGTAGGCGTGGCGTACGCCCGCGGCGTAGACGACGCCGGGAACGCCGTAGAAGCGCGTCTTGTAGAGGTCGGCGACGGCGAAGTTGAACGGCGCCTGGTCGAGCAGCTCGGCGAGCATCTCCTGGTCGAACTCGACGTCGACCTCGCCGCGGCGCAGCGGCACCTTGGCAATCGTGCGCACGCCGGGGCCGGGCGGGATGCGCACGCAGCGCAGCGGCGCGATGACGCCGCGGCGCGCGGCCTGCGCGAGGTCGAAGCGCGACGTCTGGGTCGGGAAGAGATCGGTGACGTGGCGCGCGATCAGCGCGCCCGTCGCGGTCATGCCGATGAAGATCGGCCCCGACCACTCGCGGATCGCGGCGCTCGTCTTCTCGCCCAGCGCGGTGTGCGCCTCGTCGCAGATGACGATCGAGTAACACGGCGAGACGTTGCCCGCGTTGCGCACGAACCACTGGTACGTCTCGACCGTGACCGGGCCGTTGGCGGCGTCCTGGCCCTTCAGCAGGGCGGGCGTCACGCGCTTGGCGTAGCCGCGGTCCTTGAGCTCCCCGTGGAACTGGTCGACGAGGTTGCGGCGGTGCGTCAGGATCAGGATCCCGCCGGTCCGCGACGCGTCGACGAAGCCCATCGCGGCGACGGTCTTGCCGGCGCCCGTCGCATGCTCAAACCAGAAGCGCTTGTGCGCGTTTGGATCGTCGGGCTGCTCGTCGAGCTGGTCCTCGTCGAAGACGCTCTCCGCGCCGTCCTCGTCGGGCTCCTCCTCGGCCTCGGGCTCGTCCTCCTCGTCGTCGATGTCGATGTCGACCTCGAAGTCCAGCGGCTCGATGACCTCCGGCTCGTCATCGTCGTCATCCTCGTCGGCGGTGGCGACGGGCGCGGGCTCCTCGAAGTCCTCCTGCTCGTCGTCGACGGCCAGGACGGGCGTGGCCGACGCGAGCGCGCCGTTGGCGGAGCCGTTGCCGTTCTGGCGCTGCGCGTCGGCAAGCAGCGCGGTCAGGGTGCCCGACAGGGCGTCGACCTGGTGCGGGTTCAGCGACGTCCCGTCGGCGAGCTTGGGCTCGTCGTCAGACAGGACGCGCTCGAGGCCCAGCATGAGCGAATAGCGCCGGCGCCAGTCGGTCGACGGCACCTTCGCGCCCGCCTCGATCTCCAGCAGCGCAGCATCGAAGGCGCGGCGCCGAGCGGTGCCGCGCGCGAGCGCGCCTTCGGTGGTCTCACCGGCGTGCACGAACGCCTCGCGGGTGAACTTCTCCGCGCGGGCGATGTCGGAAGGATTGGGAAGAACGGACGCGGCCACGGTGGCCACTGGCGTGGGATCAGCCAAGATCGGCTTCCTGCTCGAACGTGAGGTGGATCGCGTGCACGAGCCTTCGCGATCCAGACGCCCGGGACGAACCCGGGGGCGGGGTGAGGCGCCACTGCGTACAACTGGCCCTTACCCGCGTAGCGCGGATGATAGCGAACGTCCTGCATGTGGTGAGGGGTATTTCGATGGTCTGCGACCCTTCTCGCCCATGCGCAAGGCTCTCGTCACGATCGCCTGCCTCGCCGTCGGCGCGGCCGTCGTCGTCGGCCTGCTGCAGGCCGGCGACAGCAACAGCGGCGGCTCCGACGTGCTGCGCCCCCTCTCGCTGGCACAGGTCTCGCGTCCAGTCGCCGGAGCGCCGGCCGAGCTCGCGGCGTTGCAGCGTCGCGTCAACGACCTGCAGCCCGGTGGAGCGAGAGCACTCGACGCGCAGCTGCGCGCGCTGCGCGGCCGGCCGGTCGTGGTGAACCTGTGGGCGTCGTGGTGTGACCCGTGCATCTTCGAGCTGCCGATCTTCCAGCGCGTGGCGCTCAGGTATGGAGCGCGCGTCGCCTTTCTCGGGGTGAACTCGGGCGACAACCGCGGCGACGCGCGCAAGCTCAGCGCGCGCTTTCCGATGCCCTATCCGTCGATCGAGGATCCGCGCCAGGCGATGACCGGGCGCTACGGCGCGGTCGGGCTGCCGGCGACGGCGTTCTACGACGCGCGCGGCAAGCGCGTCGTCCACCAGGGCCGCTTCACGAGCGAGGCGCAGCTGGCGGCCGCGATCGAGCGCTACGCGCTGGCGCGCTGAGCGGACGTGCCGGAGATCCGCATCGATCCCCTGACGGGCCTGCGCGCGATCGTCGCGACCGAGCGGGCAACGCGCCCGGGCGCCGAGCTGACAGTCACGGCGCCCGCGCCGATCGACCCGGCGAAAGACCCGTTCGCGACGGGCAACGAGGACCAGACACCGCCCGAGCTGCTCGCGCTGCGCCCGGGCGGCGGGGCGGCCGACGGCCCCGGCTGGACCGTCCGCGTGGTGCCCAACAGCTACCCCGCGCTCACGGCGGGCGCGGACGATGCGCCGCCCGACGCCCGGCCCGAGCTGTACACGGCGCTGCCGGCGCGGGGCGCACACGAGGTGATCGTCAACAGCCCCGAGCCCGTCTGCTCGCTGGCTGACCTGTCGGTCGAGCAGGCCGCGCTTGCCGTCGAGGTCTGGCGCGAGCGGATGCGCGCGCAGCAGGGCGCCGCGTACCTGCACCTCTGCGTCAACGAGCGCGCCGAGGCCGGCGCCACGCAGCCGCACACGCATGCGCAGCTCTTCGCCCTGCGCTTCGTGCCGGCGACCGTCGCCCGCGAGCGCGAGCGCTTCAGCGCCCACGCCGCGCGCACGATGGGCGCCAACCTGCTCGAGGATCTCGTCCAGGAGGAGGTGCGGCGGCGCGATCGCGTCGTCGCGATCGACGACGAGGCGGTGCTCACCTGCCCCTACGCCTCGCGCCACGAGTACACGCTGATGCTCACGCCGCGCCGGCGCCGCGAGCGCTTCGAGGACGACGGGCCGAGCGGCGTCGCGCTCCTGCACGACGCGCTGTCGCGGCTGCGCCGGCGCTTCGGCGCGAGCCCGCCGGTGAACCTGTGGATCCGCACGGCGCCACGTGACGCAGACCGCTTCTGCTGGCGCATCGACATCGTCCCGCGCCTGGCGCACGAGGCGGCGCTGGAGCTCGGGACCGGGGTGCACATGAACACGGTCGCGCCCGAGCAGGCGGCGGCGGAGCTGCGCGAGGCGTAATCCCCCCGGGGCGCGCCCGGTCGCAACGCGAGCGTGCAGCACAATCTCTGCGATGGCCCTCCTGGCGCTGGCGATCGTCGCCTCCGTGGCCGCGGGCGTCTGGGCCGAGCGCCGCTATGGCGCCGCGGCGGACAGGCTCACGCGGCGGATCCTCGACGCGATGCTCTACGCCGCGCTGCCGTTCGTCGTGTTCTTCGTCCTGGCGCGAGCGGAGCTGACGGCGGGCGCGGGAATCGGCCTGCTGCTCGGCTACGCCGCGCTCGCCGTCGCCGGCCTCGCCGCCTACGGCCTGGCGACGCGCGTCCTCAGGCTGCCCGTGGCGACCGCCGCGATGGTCGTCGTCGCCACGATCATGGGCAACACGGGCTACTTCGGGGCGCCGGTCGTCGCCACGCTGCTCGGCCGCGAGGAGCTCGGCGCGGCGATCACCTACGACGCCCTCGTCGGCGGGCCGACGTTCTTCATCGTGGCGTTCGCGGTTGCCGCCGCGATGACGACCCGCGGGCAGGCGCCGGGCCTGCGGCTGCGGACCTATCTCGTGCGCAATCCGCCGCTGATCGCTGTCGCCGCGGCGCTCGTGGCGCCCGATGCGCTTGCGCCCGACGTGCTCGTCGACATCGCCCGCGCGGTCGTGCTCGGGCTCGCGCCGCTGGGCTTCTTCGTCGCCGGCGTCCAGCTCGCGGCGGAACGGACGGGCCTGGCGCCGCGGCTGAGCGCGCCCGTGGGCATCGTCGTCGGCCTGCGCATGGGGGTTGGGCCGCTGGTGCTGCTCGGATTCGCGGCGGCGACCGCGGTCGACGTTCCCGACGCCTATCTCCTGCAGGTGGCGATGCCCGTCGGCGTGAACTCGCTCGTCGTCGCCCACGCCTACGACCTCGACCGCGGCCTTGCGGCGTCGGCCTTCGCGTGGACGACCGCGCTCGCGCTGGTGCTCGCGCTCGCCGGCGGGGCGCTGAGCTGATCTGCGAGGATCCGCGGGTGGTCGCTCCCGAGCTGATCCGGGAGCACCCGCTCGTCGAGCAGATCCTTGCCGAGCACCGCGGCCACGGGGGCCCGGACGAGCGCTCTTGGCAGGGGTACCACGCGCACGTCTACCGCGTGTTGAACCTCGCCCGCACGCTCGCGCCGCAGAGCCCCGACCGCGACGAGAAGCTCGCGATCGCCGGCGCCTTCCACGATCTCGTGGCGTTCAGGACGCTCGACTACCTGGCGCCGTCGATCGCCGCCCAAGACGCCTGGCTGGCGCGCACCGGCCGCTCCGCCTGGGCCGACGAACTCGCCCTCGTCGTGGCCGAGCACCACAAGCTGACGCCCTACCGCCGCGCCCACGCGCCGCTCGTCGAGGCCTTCCGCCGGGCCGATCTCGCCGACCTCAGCCAGGGACTGCTGCATCCCGGCCTTTCGCGCGCGTATGTGAAGGCCGTGCGCAGCGCCTTCGACGCCGGACCGTTCTTCGCGCGCGTCGTCGCGCCGGGGCTCGCGCGCCGCATCGTGCGCCATCCGCGCGACCCGCTGCCGCTCATGCGCGCGCGCCGCGCGCTCACCCGCTCGGGCCACGAGGGTGCCGACGGCTGACGGCGCCCGCGTGGCAGGATGGCGCGCATGGCACGCATCGGACTTCTGACAGGCGGCGGCGACTGCCCCGGCCTGAACCCCGTCATCCGCGCAATCGTCCGCAAGGGCATCGATCACTACGGCCACGAGATCTTCGGCTTTCGCAAGGGCTGGAAGGGCGTGCTCGAGAACGACGCGATCGAGCTGACGCGCGAGAACACGAGCGGCATCCTGCACAAGGGCGGCACGATGCTCGGCACGTCGCGCACCAACGTCTACAAGACCGAGAACGGCGAAGAGCGGGTGCTGGCGTCGTTGCAGGAGCGTGGCATCGACGTGCTCATCCCGATCGGCGGCGACGACACGCTCGGCGTCGCGAACAAGCTCTTCGCGGCGGGCTTTCCCACCGTCGGCGTCCCCAAGACGATCGACAACGACCTCAACGCGACGGACTTCACCTTCGGCTTTCAGACCGCCGTGCAGATCGCGACCGAGGCGATCGACCGCCTGCACTCGACGGCCGAGTCGCACGACCGCGTGATCGTCTGCGAGGTCATGGGCCGCGACGCGGGCTGGATCGCCTGCTGGTCGGGCATGGCCGGAGGCGCCGACGTCATCCTCGTGCCCGAGCACCCCTTCGACGTCGACGAGGTCTGCGCGCACATCCGCAACCGCCACGAGAACAGCGGCAGGACCTTCTCGATCGTCGTCGTCGCCGAGGGCGCGACGCGCTCGGACGGCGGCGCCGCGGCGACGGCCGCCGACACGCTGGACTCCTTCGGCCATGTCCGCCTCGGCGGGATCGCCTTCGAGCTCGAGAAGGAGATCGAGGAGCGCACCGGCTACGAGAGCCGCGCGACGGTGCTCGGCCACATCCAGCGCGGCGGCTCGCCGGTCGCCTTCGATCGCGTCCTCGGCACGCGCTTCGGCGTCGCCGCGATCGACGCCGCGTCCAACGGTGACTTCGGCCAGATGGTCGCGCTGCACGGCACGGCGATCGAGCTCGTCGCGCTCGAGGACGCACTCAGCCAGCCCAAGCTGCTCGACCCGGCGCTCTTCGAGACGGCGCAGGTCTTCTTCGGCTAGTGGGTCGCGCGCGTGCGAGCGCTCGTCCAGCGCGTGTCGCGCGCGAGCGTGCGCGCGGGCGGCGACGTCGTGTCGCAGATCGGCCCCGGGCTGCTGGTCCTGCTGGGGATCACCCACGACGATGACCGTGCGGTCGCGATCAAGCTCGCGCAGAAGGTCCGCGCGCTGCGGATCTTCCCGGATGCCGACGGGCGGATGAACGAGCCGCTCGGCGACCGCGAGGTGCTCGTCGTCAGCCAGTTCACGCTCTACGGCGACGCGAGCAGGGGCAACCGGCCGTCATACGTCGCCGCGGCGCCGGGGGCGGTCGCCGAGCCGCTGTACGAGATCTTCCGTGCCGAGCTGGGCGCGGCGGGCGGCGTCTTCGGCGCCGACATGCAGGTCGAGCTCGTCAACGACGGACCGGTCACGCTCGTGCTGGAGGGCTAGGTCGATGTCATAGCGGGCCTGCAGATCCCGGCCCGGCCGAGCAGATGGCTGGCTCGTCGTAGCTGCGCGAAGATGCGGCGATGGAGGGCTTCGGATCGCTGAGCGACGCATGGGAGCGCCACGCCGCGCGATGGGAACGGTGGACGCGCGTGGTCGGCCACGACGTGTACTACGAGCAGCTCAACTGGCCGGCCTTTCATGCGCTCGTCCCGCCTGCGGGCCGCAGCACGCTGGATGTCGGCTGTGGCGAGGGCCGGGTGGGCCGCACACTGGCCGCCGAGGGGCATCGCCTGGTGGGAATCGACAGCTCCCCGACGCTTGTCGACCTGGCGCGTGAGGCTGGCGGCTACGACGAGCTTGTCTGCGGCGACGCCGCAAAGCTGCCGTGGGAGGCCCACAGCTTCGACCTCGCGCTGGCCTTCATGTCGCTGCACGACATGGACGACCTGACAGGCGCGGTGACGGAGATCGCCCGAGTGCTCGAGCCCGGCGGGAGGTTCTGCCTGGCGATCGTGCATCCGCTCAACCGTGCACCCGAAGCGCTGGACGACTATTTCGCCGAGCAGCGCTTCGCCGAGGAGCTCGAGGTCGGCGGGTTGCACATGACCTTCGAGGGCATCGACCGGCCGCTCGAGGCCTACACACGCGCCCTGTCGCGTGGCGGCCTTCTCATGGAGGAGCTGCGCGAGCCCAAGCCGACGGCGACCGCGCTCGCTGCAGCGCCAATGCTCGCCCGGGCCGCGAGCCGACCGTACTTCCTGCACATGCGGTGCGTCCTCGCGCGCGATCGCTGACTGCGGCTCGTCACCTTCCCGTCAGCGGCCGGCCCCCGACTGGACCCGCGTGGAGGCGGTGTCGAGCCCGTTCGTCCGGACGATTCCACGATCGCGTCGTATCCGGAGGCTGAAGCCGATTTCGCAGGTCGATGCTCGGCGTGTTCACGATCAGCTGGCGCGAACGTCGTGCTTGGAGCGGTCGGCGATGGCGCAGAGGGCGGCCAGGGCCAGGAGCAGCGGCCCGAAGAGGTAGATGTGCCAGTCGCGGGCGTAGGCCTCCTGGGGCTGGATGAGGTTGTTGACGCCCGCGAGCGCGAAGACCGCGACGAGCAGCCGCGTTCCGATACGCAGCATCCGCCGCGGCAGCGGGGTTGCGAGGATCGCGATGCGCGCGAGCAGCAGCAGCGCCGCGGCGGCGATCAGGACCGCGACGACGGCGCTGGCCGCCGGTGGCGGGATGTCGGGTGAGCCGTAGGCGGTGGCGGCTCCCCATCGTCCCCCGGCGCCCCAGTAGGCGTGAAATCCGAAGACGGCGACGAGGATCGCCGTGGCGGCCTGGCCGGCGATGCGCGGCACGGACGTCGCGGTTCTGCCGGGGCTCGTGCTCGTCATGACGGTGCTCCTCGGGGCGCGGGTCGATGCGGTAGGCGTGGGGGTCATCGGTCCTCCTGTGGATGGGCGAAAGATGGGGCGAGACGTCCGGCGCGGGCCGAGGCCGGGCTCGGTGGCAGTTCGCGGGTCCGCCGCGCGGCTACGGCGAACGACAGGCCGAGCACGGCGAAGCAGCCGTAGACGTAGATGTAGATCGCCGGCGTCAGCAGCGGGAAGGGCCTGCCGGCGAGCGCGTCGCCGATCGTGCCGCCGAGCCCCAGCAGCCCGACGGGCGTCATGACCGCAGCACCGATCCATGCCAGCGACGCGCGCACGCGCCGCGGCACGCGCCGGCCCCATGGCTGCACGAGCGACAGCAAGATCACAGCGGCCAGCAGCGCGAGCGGCACCGTCCCTGAGAGCGCGAGCGTTCGTCCGCCCATCCGGGCCAGGAAGGCCTCCCAGGCCGCCGGATCGGCGGTCACGCCGACGGTGCTCCCCAGGGCCCACGCGGCTTTGAGGACGGCGTATCCCCCTGCGGCGGCGCATCCCAGGAGCGCTGCCGTGACCGCCTGCTTGTGAGGTGCGGGTGTCATGGCCACCACTCTGGCGACGATCGGCGGCTCGTTCGTCCCCCGTCTGGGCGATCTGTGTCCCCCGCGCGAGGGATGTGCGAGCTTCCGGGCGTCTGTCACGATCGCGCCATGCCTCGGGTGCGCGTGCTCGCCATCCCAGCGGCCGCCTCGACGTGGCAGCGCTATGCCTACCTCGTGATCGGCGCGGCGCTGGTGCCGCCGTTCGGGACGCTCGCCGGGTTCGTCGCGCCGGCGCTGGAGGGCGGACTCGGCGAGGCCGCGGCCTGGGGACTGGCGATCGCGGTGTGCGGCGTGGCGCTGCCGATCGCGATCGGCATGCTGCCCGCCGTGCGCGAGCTCGAGATCGGCGCGGTGCGGAGCCTGCTCGGCGTGCAGATCGCCGGCCCGGCGGCGATTGACGCGCAGCCCTCGTGGCAGACGCGCCGACGCTCGGCCGCGTGGTTCGTCGCGCACCTGATCGTGGGCGGCGTGATCGGCAGCCTGACGGTCGTGCTGCCCCCTGCGGTGGTCTCTGCCTGCAACGCGCCGTTTGCGTCCGCAGACGTTCAGCTGGGCCAGCTGGACGCGACGGTTCCGGGCGGGGCGGGGAGCGCCTGGATCGTGCCGCTGGCGCTGCTTTCACCGCTCGCGTTGGTGTACCTCGCGGCTGCGGCGGGCGCGCTGCTCGCGCGCCTTGCGCCGCGACTGCTCGGCCCGTCGCCGGCCGAACGTCTCGCTGCCGTGCAGCGCGACGCGATCCGCCTGGCCGAGCGCAACCGCCTCGCGCGCGAGCTTCACGACTCCGTCGGCCACGCGCTCAGTATCGTGACCGTGCAGGCCGGCGCCGCCGGGCGCGTGCTCGAAGACGATCCGCGATTCGTCCGCGAAGCCCTGACGAGCATCGAGACATCGGCCCGCAACGGCCTGCGCGACCTCGACCACGTCCTCGGCCTGCTGCGCGACGACGGCGCCGCGTCGCGCGCGCCGACGCCCACGCTGACCGACCTGCAGCGGCTCGTCGAAAGCTCGCGGTTGGCCGGCATCGACGTCACGACGCAGTTGACGGGCCGGATCGACGAGGTTCCCCAAGCGGTCTCGCGTGAGGCCTACCGAATCGTCCAGGAGAGCCTCACCAACGCCGCGCGCCACGCCGGCCGCGCGCCGGTCAGGCTGCGGTTGGACGTCGGTGCCCACGACCTCGAACTCGAGCTGACCAATCCTCTCGACGCATCGCAGCCGCAGCGTGCGGGCGGCGGTCGCGGGCTGAACGGCATTCGCGAGCGCGTCACCAGCCTGCGCGGCCACGTGTTCGCGGGTCCCGACGCCGGTCATTGGCGCGTCAAGGTGCGCCTTCCCCTGCACCCCGCGCCATGAACATCGGCGTGCTGCTCGTCGACGACGAACCGCTCATCCGAAGCGGCCTGCGCGCGATCATCAATGCCGAGCCGGACCTCAGCGTGGTCGGCGAAGCCGACGACGGAGCCGCCGTCACGCCGCTGGTGCGCCGACTGCGCCCCGACGTCGTCCTGATCGACGTCCGCATGCCGATCGTCGACGGAATCGAAGCGACCCGCCGCCTGCTGAGCAACGTCGACGACCCGCCTCGAATCCTCGTGCTCACCACCTTCGAGAACGACGACTACGTCTTCGATGCCCTCCGCGCCGGAGCGTCCGCGTTTCTGCTCAAGCGCGCCCGACCCGACGAGGTCGTGCGCGCGATCCGGCTCCTCGCCGCCGGTGATTCGCTGCTGTTCCCGGCCGCGATCCGCGAATTGGCAGCGCGCCACGCAGCCGCCGAGGCTCCCGTCGGCGGCCTCGACGCCGCCGGGCTCACCGACCGCGAGGCCGAGGTCCTGCGCCTGCTCGCCCAGGGGCTGACCAACGCGGAGATCGCCGCGCAGCTCGTCGTCAGCCCGGAAACGGTCAAGACCCACGTCGCGCACGTGCTCACCAAGCTCAACGCCCGTGACCGCACCCAAGCCGTCATCCGCCCCTACCAGACCGGATTCATCTCCCCGGGGCTGCCGGCAGGCGAGGCCGCTGATCCATCCGGCGGTGCGCCTGCGCCATAGACTGCGGCCGATGCCCGTCGAGCCCCGCCTCGTTCCGCGCTTCGTCGCCGAACCCCCGCAGGAACCGCTGCCCTACGGGCGCTGGGCGACGACGCTCGAGCGCCACTTCCTCGGCGCCTGCGACGCGATCGAGCCGGGCGAGGACGAGCTCGGAGATCCCGGTGAGATCGCGTTCTACCCCGACCGCACCTGGCACGGGCGCACGTTCGTCCCGGCGACCACGATCACGTCCAACGGCTATGAGCTGTTCGGCTACGTCTCGTTCCGGCCGGGCGGCGAGGATCGCGAGCCGACCGAGTTCGACGCCGTCGCGGACTACACGGCCGACACCGCGCAGGCCAACCCGGACTGGGAGCTCGACCTCTGCGACGAGGCGATCGGCAGCTGGCGCGGCGAGGACGGCAACATCGCGACGATGACGCTCGTCTGGGGCCGGCCGCTCGTCGCCGGCGGCGCGGTCGTCACCGGCGAGCTCGCCGACCTCACAGTCGACCAGTGCACGCTGGTCATGGAGCGCTTCACGCTGCTGGCGCCCGACAGCTACCGCGGCGACACGCTGGACTGCAAGCTCTTCGACGCCAAGGGCACCGAGCTTGCGCGCGAATCGCTCTACGAGGACGACGAGGACTCCGGCGAGGAGGACCCGGGGGACGACCGCTAGATGGAGCTCGAGCAGGCAATCCGCACGCGTCGCACGCACAAGGCCTACGCGCCCGAGGCGCTGGACCGCGAGACGCTCGACGAGCTCTTCGAGCTCGCGCGCTGGGCGCCGAACCACAAGCTCACGAACCCATGGCGCTTTCGCGTCCTCGGGCCGCGGGCGCTGCAGCGGCTGAAGGCCGCCGTCGAGGACCCGGTCGCGGCCGCCAAGCTCGACCGCGCACCGACGCTCGTCGCGGTCACGACGACGCAGTCCGGCGACCCGGTCATGGACGAGGAGGACATGCTCGCGACCGCCGCGGCGGCCTACGTCGTCCTGCTCGCCGCGCACGGCCGCGGCCTTGCCGGCTACTGGCGCACGCCGGGCGTTCTGCGCACGGCCGGCGGCCGCGCGGCGCTCGGCATACCCGACGCCGAGCGCGTGCTCGGGCTGCTGCACCTCGGTCACGCGCGACAGCACCCGCGCGTGCCCGAGCGCGCGCCGGTCGAGTCGGTCGCCAGCTACCTGGACTGACGCAGGAAACGGCGCAGCAGCGGCCAACTGAACGTTACTGTCCATTTCAATCGCCCGCCGGAGCGTGAGGAGTACGCTTATCGCGCCGGGTTCGGGTATGCGCAGCCCATACCGCCTCCGCGCGTAGGACGCGGGGGCCTGTCCAGGAGGAAGCTCTAGATGCCAAGGTCCCTCAGAGGCGTGTTGTGCCTCTTGTTCGCGTGCACGGCCACGTTCGGCCTCGCTGCATGCGGCGGAGATGACGACGACAGCGCCGGTACGACGACGGGCGGCGGCACCGCCGCGTCTGATGCCGGCGGCAAGGCCGGCGGCACGATCAGGACCGCGTATACGTCGTTTCCCGACTACCTCGATCCGGCGCTCTCGTACACGCAGGAGGGATGGCAGTCGTTGTGGACGGTCTACACGCCGCTGCTGACCTACAGGCACGAGGAAGGCGCCGAGGGCGCGACCGTCGTGCCGGGTCTGGCCGAGGACATGCCCGAGATCACCAACGCCGGCAAGACGTACACCTTCCAACTGCGCGACAACGTCAAGTACAGCGACGGCACGGCCGTCAAGGCGTCTGACTTCGAGCACTCGATCAAGCGCGTGCTGAACCTCGAGTCGGGCGGATCGTCCTTCTACCTCGGCATCGAGGGCGCCGAGAAGTACGTCAAGGACGGCAAGGCACGGGCCGACATCACCGGCATCGAGGCCAACGACCAGACGGGCGAGATCACGATCAACCTGCTCAAGCCCGACGGCCGCTTCCCGTACATCCTGACGATGGTCTTCGCGTCGCTCGTCCCGGGCGACACGCCGTTTCAGAACATGACGAAGGACCCGCCGCCCGGCGTCGGGCCGTACAAGTTCGAGAACGTCCGCGTCAACCGCGGCTACGACCTCGTCAAGATGCCCGACTTCAACGTCCCCGACCAGCAGGTCGGCAAGGCCGACAAGATCGAAGTCGAGATCATCAAGAACCGTCGCCGGCAGACGCAGGACACGATCCAGAACAAGATCGACTACATGAACGACCCGCCGGCGCCCGACCAGCTGCGCGACGTGCGCGCGCAGTACACCGACAAGCGCTACAAGGAGTTCGTCACGAACTCCACGTACTACTACTTCCTCAACCACGACGTGGCGCCGTTCAACAACGAGAAGGCGCGCCAGGCGGTCAACTTCGCCGTCGACAAGCGCTCCCTCGCCCGCCTGTTCGGTGGTCTGCTCGAGCCGGGCTGCAACTTCCTGCCGCCGGGCATGCAGGGCTACGAGAAGATCGATCCCTGCCCGTGGGGCGACCCGACGGCAGCGCCGGACGTGGAGAAGGCCCGGGCGCTCGTCAAGGAAGCCGGCGTCGACGGCCAGTCGGTGACGGTCTACGGCAACGACGAGCCGGAGAGCAAGTCCCTGGCGGAGTACCTGTCCGACGTCCTCAACGACATCGGCTTCAAGGCCAAGCCGCGGATCGTCGAGGCCTCGGTCTACTTCACGACGATCGGCAACCAGAAGACCAAGGCGCAAGCCGGCTTCGCCAACTGGTTTCAGGACTTCCCGCATCCCGGGAACTTCTTCTTCCTCGTCGACGAGCGGTCGATCCAGGAGACGAACAACCAGAACTTCGGCAACGTGAAGGATCCGGAGGCCCAGGCGATCTTCGCCGAGGCCGACCAGAACGCCGACATCGAGGCGGTTGCCGATGACTACGCGCGGGCGGACAAGCTGATCGTCGAGGGCGCGCACGTCGTGCCTTACGGCCATCGCAAGCTCACCGTGTTCTACTCGGACAAGGTGGATTTCGAGAACTGCACCGTGTGGCACCCCGTGTACAACCTCGACTTCACGAACCTCTGCTTGAAGTAGAGCCGTGAACACGGCAATCGACCACGGCATGGATAGCTAGCGCGGATGTCGATCGCCGACTCGTCAGTTCAGCCCGACCTGTCCCCCGTCCTCAGCGACGGGGGGCAGGCCGAGGCCGCTCCCGCACCGGGCGTCAGCGCGTGGCAGCTCGCGCGACGCAGGCTCAAGCGCAACAAGCCGGCGCTGCTGTTCGGCGCTCTGTTCTTCCTCCTCGTCGCGCTTGCGCTCGCCGCCCCGCTGTGGGCCCAGATCGCCGACACGACCCCTGCGAAGAATCACCTCTCGGACACGATCGTCGTCAACGGCAAATCCGAGCAGGTCGTGACCTTCGACGGCGTTCCGATCGCCCCGACGTTCCAGAAGAAGTTCTTCCTCGGCGCCGACTCAAACGGCCGTGACGTCGCCGTGCGCCTGCTCTACGGAGCGCGCAACTCGCTCTTCATCGGCATCACCGCGGCCATCATCACCGTGCTGCTGGCGGTGATGCTCGGCACGCTCGCCGGCTACTTCCGCGGCTGGACGGACGCGATCATCTCGCGCAGCCTGGATGTCATGTGGGCCTTCCCGGTGCTGCTGCTCGGCGTCGCGCTCGGCGTGTCGCTCGCGCTCGGCGGCCTGCAGATCGGGCCGTTGCAGATCTCCGGCGGATCGAAGTGGATCCCGACGCTGATCATCGGCTTCGTCGGTGTGGTCTACCTCGCGCGACCGATCCGCGGCCAGGTGCTGTCGCTGCGCGAGAAGGAGTTCGTCGAGGCCGCGCGCGCGCAGGGCGCCGGGCCGATTCGCATCATGTTCGGCGAGCTGCTGCCCAACCTGGCGTCGACGATCCTCGTGTTCTTCCCGCTGCTCGTCGCCAACTCGATCCTGCTCGAGGCCGCGCTCTCCTTCCTCGGCGCCGGGGTGCAGCCGCCCGAGCCGTCCTGGGGCACGATGCTCTCCGACGGCGTCGAGCTGCTGTCGACGGCGCCGCACCTGACGATCGTCCCGGGCCTCATGCTCGTCCTCACCGTGCTCGCGCTCAACGTCTTCGGCGACGGCGTGCGCGATGCCCTGGACCCGCGGGCGAAGGTCCGCCTGGAGCACTAGTGGTCGCCCCCGCACGTACCCACGGGGACAACCACTGATGGGACGTTTTGTCGCGCGCCGCGTCGTCGGGATGCTCCTCGTGATGTTCGCCGTCTCGGTGCTGACGTTCCTGATCTTCAACGTCATCCCCAACGGCGATCCCGCCGACCGGATGGCCGGCAAGAACTCCACCCCGGTGCAGATCGACGCGATCGAGAAGGAGTGGGGCTTCGACAAGTCGCTGCCCGTCCAGTACGCGACGACGATGGAGAAGGTCTTCACAGGCGACCTCGTCTCCTACTACACCCAGACCAACGTCGCCGAGCAGATCAGGCGCGGGATCCCGCGGACGTTCGCCCTGGCGATCGGCGCGGCGCTGCTGTGGTTCGCGATGGGCACCGCGCTCGGCCTGTACACCGCGATCCGCGCAGGCAGATGGTCCGACACGCTCGTCACCGTCCTCGCGCTGATCGGCGTCTCGATGCCCGTCTTCTGGCTCGGCGCGCTGGCGAGCTACTACCTCGGGTTCAAGGCGGGCCTGTTCCCCAACGGCGGCTATGCCGAGATCGGCGAGGAGGGCCTGTGGGAGTGGGTCAAGCACATGATCCTGCCCTGGACGGTGCTCGCGACGCTGTTCATCGGCGTGTACTCACGCGTGCTGCGCTCAAACGTCCTGGACACGATCAACGACGACTACGTGCGCACCGCGCGCGCCAAGGGGCTCAGCGAGCGCCGGGTGATGATCCACCACGTCCTGCGCAACTCGCTGATCCCGATCGTCACGCTGTGGGGCCTGGACTTCGGCGCCGTCCTCGGCGGCGGCGCGATCCTCACCGAGACGGTCTTCGACCTCGACGGGGTCGGCCAGTACTTCGCCGAGTCGATCGGCACGCTCGACGTGCCGCCGGTGCTCGCCGTGACGCTCTTCGGCGCGTTCTTCATCGTGATCCTCAACACGGTCGTCGACATCGTCTACGCGGCGCTCGACCCGCGGATCAGGCTGTCGTGATGGCCCCGAATTCAGAGCTGCTGCTCGACGTGCAGGACCTCAACGTCTCGTTCGCGACCGAGGAGGGAATCGTCCACGCCGTCGACGAGGTGTCGCTTGCACTGCACGCGGGCGAGGTCCTTGCGGTCGTCGGCGAGTCGGGCTCGGGCAAGTCGGTCACCGCGATGACGCTGATGGGGCTCACGCGCTCGCCGAACGCGCGCTTCGCCGGATCGGCGAAGCTGCGCGACCTCGACCTCGTGACCGCCAGCGACGACCAGCTGCGCAAGGTCCGCGCCGAGGAGATCGCGATGATCTTCCAGGACCCGATGACGTCGCTGAACCCGGTGCACCGCGTCGGGCGCCAGATCGTCGAGCAGATCCAGGCGCACCGCGACGTGCCCGACGGCGAGGCGCGCGACCAGGTCGTCGCGCTGCTCGAGCGGGTCGGGATCCCGCGCGCCCGCGAGCGCTTCGACTCCTACCCGCACGAGTTCTCCGGTGGCATGCGCCAACGCGTGATGATCGCGATGGCGCTGTCCTGCGATCCCGCCGTGCTCATCGCCGACGAGCCGACGACGGCGCTCGACGTCACGATCCAGGCGCAGATCCTCGAGGTCCTCAAGGAGCTGCGCACGCGCACGAACGCCGGCATCATCCTCGTCACGCACGACCTCGGCGTCGTCGCCGACATCGCCGACCGGATCGCGGTCATGTACGCCGGGCGGATCGTCGAGCAGGGCTCGACGGACGAGATCTTCTACAACCCGCAGCATCCGTACACGTGGGGCCTGCTGGGCTCGATCACGCGCGTCGACCGGCCGCGCCCGACGCGGCTGCCGTCGATCCCGGGGATGCCGCCGTCGCTCATCACGCGACCGCAGGGCTGCCACTTCCGGCCGCGCTGCCCGCACGCGCACGACGCGTGCCTGGCCAAGCCCGAGCTGATCGCGCGGGTCGGCGGGGAGAGCGGCCACACCGACCGCTGCGTGGTGACGCCCGAGCGCAAGGCCGCGCTGCGCGAGACCGACGGCCAGATCGGCCTCGTCGCCGGCGGCGTGACCGGATGAGCGCCACCGCGAAGACCGCGCCCGTCGCCGGGCGTTCCAACGGCGAGCGTCCGGTGCTGCTGGCGGCCGATCACATCAAGCAGTACTTCCCGATCAAGAAGGGGCTGCTGGTCGACCGCGTCGTCGGCAACGTCCACGCCGTCGACGACGTGACGCTGCACCTGCGCGAAGGCGAGACGCTCGGCCTCGTCGGCGAGTCGGGCTGTGGCAAGACGACCCTGTCGCGCACGCTCATGCGCCTGCTCGACCCGACCGCGGGCACGATCACGTTCCGCGGCAAGGACATCACGAAGACCAGCCGCGCGAAGCTCAAGCCCGTGCGGCGCGAGATGCAGATGGTCTTCCAGGACCCGTTCGCGTCGCTGAACCCGCGCAAGCGCATCGGTCAGATCATCGGCGCGCCGTTGGCCCTGCACGGCGTCGAGAAGGAGGCGATCGCGACGCGCTCGGCCGAGCTGCTGGACCGCGTCGGCCTGCAGCGCGAGCACCTCAGCCGCTTTCCGCACGAGTTCTCCGGCGGTCAGCGCCAGCGCATCGGGATCGCCCGCGCGCTGGCGCTGGAGCCCAAGCTCATCGTGCTCGACGAGCCCGTCAGCGCGCTCGACGTCTCGATCCAGGCGCAGATCGTCAACCTGCTCGACGACCTGCAGGACGACCTCGGCCTGACGTACCTCTTCGTCGCCCACGACCTGTCGGTCGTGCGCCATGTGTCTGACCGCGTCGCGGTCATGTACCTCGGGCGGATCATGGAGCTCTCGCCGTCGGAGGAGCTCTACGTCAAGCCGATCCACCCGTACACCCGCGCCCTGCTGTCGGCGATCCCGATCCCCGACCCGCGCGAGAACCGCGCCCGCGAGCGCGCCGTGGTCACCGGCGAGCCGCCGTCACCGGTCGATCCTCCCTCCGGCTGTGTCTTCAACACGCGCTGTCCGCGCGCGCAGGACATCTGCCGCGTCGAGGTCCCGCGCCTGAGCGAATACGCCGGCGGCCATCTCGCCGCCTGCCACTTCCCGCTCAACGTCAAGGCCGCCGAGGCCGCCGCCTCGACGCGTTCTCCCGAGAGCCCCGCTGCGGCGACCGATACGCCGCCGCAGGTAGCCTCCGGGGCGAAGTCCGCCGCCGCGCCCCAGTAGCTCAGTGGACAGAGCGACCGCCTCCTAAGCGGTAGGCCGCAGGTTCGACTCCTGCCTGGGGCACTCCCTCCGCAATAGCGAGCGACGACGCGCCACGTCGCGTCGCCCCGCTGCGGCCGCGCGCTGATCGCGAACTTAGATGGTTGATTCCGCGGCCGGGGCCGTCAGATGTGCGTGTATCGCGGATGCAGGGGGTCGCAGGTCAAAGGTGGACAGTGCCAGCGGCACGGCCTCCTGTGACATGTGGCGATCCTGCGCCGCGAGACGCGTGCAGATGGCGGTGCCGGTTGTGGAATCAGCCATCTAGACTCGGGCGCCCGTGGCGTCGCCAGATCGCAAGCGCCGGCTCGTCACCGCGTTTCAGGTGCGCGTGTTCAACCCGCCGATCCGCGCGCTCGCCGCGCGCGGCCTGGCGCCCGGAATCGCGCTGCTCGAGACGACCGGCCGCAAGAGCGGCGAGCCGCGCCGCACGCCGGTATCGAACGGCTTCGAGCGCGCGACGAACACGTTCTGGATCGTCGCCGAGATGGGCCGCAAGGCCGCGTACGTGCGCAACATCGAGGCCGATCCGCGCGTGCGGATCCGCGTGCATGGGCGCTGGCGCAGCGGGACCGCGCACGTGCTCGACGGCGACGATCCGCGGGCGCGCCTGCGCTCGATGTCGCGGATGAACGCCAGCAGCGTGCGGGCGATGGGCAGCGACCTGCTCGTGGTGCGCGTCGACCTCGACGCGTAGCTCGTGGCGTGGCCTATGTGACGCGCGTGTGAGCGGGATATGCGCCACGAGGGCGCTCGCTCGCTACCCGGGTGAGATATGGCGTGAGCCCGCGACGGCGGCCGCCGCGTCGCCGCCCGGGTCCGTGATGGCGTGATTGCTGCGCCATACCGAGCAAGAAACGCCACGATCGCATCGACAACCTCGTCGGGCGCCGCCTCAGCGGTCGGGGCGCTCGGGGTAGATGTCGTCGATCGTGACCAGCGCCGCGTACGGGGCGCCCGCGGCGGCCTCGATCCGCACGCCGCCTCCGGCAAGGCGGTCAAGGACGCTGACGACACCGCAGATCTCGTGGCCGGCCTCCTGCAGCGCCTCGATCGCCGCGACCGTCGAGCCGCCGGTGCTGACGACGTCCTCGACGACGAGGCAGCGGTCCTCGGGCGCCAGCAGCGGGCCCTCGATGCGCCGCGAGAGACCATGGCGCTTGACCTCCTTGCGCACGAAGAAGCCCTTTACGTCGGCGCCGCCGGCCAGCGCGGCGCAGGTGACGGCGTCGGCGCCCATCGTCATGCCGCCGACGGCGGTCGCTCGCCACTGCTCGGCGCGCGCGGCGAGCAGCTCGCCGAGCGCCATGAAGCCCGCGCGGCGCAGGATCGCCCGCTTGGCGTCGACGTAGTACTGCGCCTTGCGCCCGCTCGTCAGCGTCACCTCGCCGATGACGAGCGCGTGGTCGCGCAGCTCGTCGGTCAATCGTCCATGCGCGTTCATCGCTCGCCTACCTTAGATGCGTGGCCGAACGTCTCCTGCGTTTCCTCGCGATCGCCCTGAGCCTGATCGTCGCCTGCGGCTTCATCCTGTTCGCCGTCGCCGACATCGACCGCGCGTCGGACGCCTCGCGCAACCGGATCACCGGCGATCCGCGCGCCGCCGACCCGACGCCCGCCGGCGAGCGCGAGCGCGAGCGGCGCAACGGCGCGGTCCGCGAGGCGATCGACGACGCCAACGACGTGCTGCTGCGGCCCTTCGCCGCCGTTTCCGCGAACGCCGACAGCCGCTGGGTGCGGCGCGGCGTGCCGGCGCTCCTGGGACTGCTCGTGTACGGCTTCCTGCTCGGCTTCGCCTCGCGCTATGCCAAGGGGCGCGGCAGCCCCCTCGCGCGTCCGCGCTACGGGTAGACGTCGACCGGGGTCCCGATCTTGATCCACCGAAAGAGGCTGAGCGCGTCGGGGATCGGCACTCGCAGGCAGCCGTGGCTGGCCGGGTAGACCGGCACCGACGGATAGCCATGCGTCGCGTAGCCGCGGATGAAGTACGCGGAGTGGACCATGCCCTTGGCGTTCGTGCCGGGCGTCTTGGAGTAGACCTTGAAGGAGCCCTGCACCGTCGGCGTGCTGGGGGCACCCGACGAGACCGGGTAGATGCGCCGCACGCGACCAGCCTGGATCAGGGCGATGACCTGGCGCGAGAGGTCGGCCTCGATGTGGCGGCCGTGCTTGGGAAAGCGGATCACGAAGCGGCCCTTGCCGCGCGCGATCGCCCGCATGACGCCCGTCGAGGCGCTCGTCGTGCGCGCCATCCCCGAGACCTTGCGAAACGCGAGGACAGCGCGCGCCGTGCGCCCGTCGAATGAGCCGCGCGCCCCGGTCACATAGCCCAGCCGGCGCAGCCGGCGCTGCAGCGCACGGATCGATGCTGCGCCGCTGCTGGGCGTGACGCGGCGCGGGATGACGTCGACCGCGGGCGCCTTCGCGATGAAGACGTTGATCGCCGGCGACGCGGGATGCGTCGCCGTGATCTTCATCGTGCCGACCCGCCGCGGCCTGTAGGAGAGCGCGATCGCGCCCGTTCCGTCCGCCTGCGGCTGCAGCGCGACGCGGCGCGCGAAGCGCTTCTTGCCGGCGATGTAGAACCGCACCGTCACCGTCTCGCCCGCAGCGAACACGGGCAGCGTCCCGCGGACCCGAACGCTCGACCCGCTGAGGACGGTGGCGCGCGCTCCGCCGACGCGCTCGACCTTCAGCGTCATCTGCGCGTCGGCCGGCGGCGGCGGCGCGGCAGGTGCCTGGGCGCGCGCGGCCGCGGTCGGTGCGCCCGCCGCCACCAAGAGGGAGAACATGACGGCGGCGCGACGCATCGAGGCGGCACTATGCCACGTGGCGCAGGCGGACGACTCCGTTCAGGCGGCGCCGGGCGCCGGCGAACTCGCGGCCGGCACGCGGCGCGCGTCGCCGACAGCGCGCGCGAGCAGCCAGGCGCACAGCAGCGCCGCCGCGGTCGAGCCGACCATCATCGCCGGGATCTGCCAGTCCCAGTCGAGGTTCGCGCCGAGCGCGATCGAGTTGTTCAGCGCGTGCAGCGCGATCGGCGGATACAACGAGCCGGTCCACTCGTAGAGCAGGCACAGGGCGGCGCCCAGGATCATCAGCGGTACGAGGTAACCGACCGGCGACGAGCCGGCGTGGATGCCCCCGAAGACGATGCCGGTGATCAGCGCCGCGGGCCATGGCCCCTTCCAGTTGCGCACAGCTCCGAAGAAGAAGCCCCGGAAGAACAGCTCTTCGCCCAGCGGTGCGATGACCGTGACGAGCACGACGACCGCGAGCGCGTTGAGCAGCGGGCCGTTTGCGCCGAGCTCGTCGGGCAGCTCCTGCGGCTCGTCGAGCGAGAACGCGGTGGCCCACGCGGCGCTCAGCAGGAGAAAGCCGATCCAGACCGCGACGAGCAGTCCGACGCTTGCCCAGAATCGCGGCCGGCGCAGGCCGAAGTCCGCCGCCGCCGCCCGGCCGCGCCCCATCGACGCGAAGAAGAAGGCCGCGCCGACGAGCGCGACGTTCTGCGCGAGCGTCAGGCCGATACCGATGCCGGGCGCGTCCTCGGAGACGCCGACCGCCGTCGCCGCGACGAAGACGAAGAGGCCGGCGACGATCGTGATCCCGAAGCCCGCCACGAACGCGAGCGCCGCCAGCCACGGCGGCCACCCGGCGCGACCGAGCAGTGGCGGCGCGCCCGCGGGCTGCGCGGGTGCGGGAGCAGCAGGCGCGCTGGGCGGGGACTCCGGCGGGGGCGGTGCATCGGACATCGTCGGGGCAGGTTACGCAGCGAGCGCCGCGAGCCCGTCCAGTGTCGCGAGCACCGGCACGCCCGCCGGAACGCGGTCCGGCGTGGCGCCGCGGGCGACGAGCACCGCGCGCAGGCCGGCACCCAGCGCGCCGGCGACATCGAGCGTCACCGAGTCGCCGACGTGCAGCGCCGGGCGCCCGCGGTCCGGCGACGCGGCGAGCTGCAGTGCGCGACGGAAGATGCCCGCCGCCGGCTTGCGCGCGCCGGCCTCCGCGGAGCTGATCGCGCCGTCGACGAGCATGTCCAGGCCGGTCGTGCGCAGCATCTCGTGCAGCGACACGTCCCAGTTGGACACGACGATCAGGCGGTGGCCGGCCGCGCGCAGCTCGGCGAGTGCGCCGGGCACGTCGTCAAACGGCCGGAAGCGCAGCGCCGCCAGAAGCGCGTCGCGCAGCTCGCCCGGCGCAAGCGCGCCCGCGCCGGCGCCCGCACGCTGCAGCGCGACGTGCAGCACCTGCGCGCAGCGCTCGCGCAGCAGCGCAAGCGACGCCGCGTCCACGGCGATGTCGTGGTGCGCGCGGTAGTAGGCGATCTCCTCGCGCAGCGCGGCGCCGGCCTGCGCGTCGCTGACCTGCAGGCCGCGGGCGCGCAGCTCGGCCGCAAGTCGCGGCGCGGGTCGCTCGAGCTCGACGAGCGTCCCAAGCGCGTCGAGCGTGACTACGCGACCCAGTGCCACGTGGCGAAGATGCCCGTATAGACCGCGAGGGCGACGGCGAACACGGCGACGACGACGCGCTCGCGCGCGACACGGCCGGTCATCCAGACGGCGAGCCAGATCGCCAGCGGAAAGAGCACCGCCAGAAACCGCGGCAGCGACATGAGCGGCTGCGGCCCGACGGGATAGGAGAGCGGCAGCGCGAGCGCCGCCACGACGTAGGCGCCGTAGGCCGCGGGCAGCCGCCGCAGCACGCCGGCCACGGCGACGAGCGCCAGCACGAGCCATACGAGCAGCTCGATGTTGTGCCGCGCGACGACGAACGGATCCCCGCCGGCGGCGGTGAAGTAGACCGGCTCGCGCGCGCCCGAGAGCAGTTGGCGCGCTCCCTGCACCGCGGCGACGAGTCCGTCCCACGCGCCGGCGAAGGGTCCTGCGAACGAGCGAAACCAGACCTCCTGCGCGTTGAACGGCGCCAGCGGGTCGTGGCCGTCGAGCGCAAGAAATCCGCAGTAGGCGGCCAGGCCGAGCGGCACGAGCACCAACCACAGCGCGTCGGCGCGCAGGGGGCGCATCGTGCGCAGGCTCGGGCGCGCGACATCCCAGAGGTAGATCATCGCCAGCGGGATGAGCAGCAGCACGCCCGCGCTGCGCGTCGTGGCGGCGAGCAGCCCGAGCGCCCCCGCCCACGCCCAGCGTTCGCGCCGCGCTGCATAGATCGCGCCGACCGAGAGACTGAGAAAGAGCGACTCGCTGTAGACCGCCGAGAAGAAGAACGACATCGGAAACAGCGCCGTGACGAGGACGGCGTTGCGCGCGACCGCGCGGTCGTGATCCAGCGCGACGAGCCGGTGCAGCAGGACGAGCGCCACGAAGAGCAGCGCCGTCGACGCCAGCGCGCCGCCGATCAGGGTCGACCCCAACGGCGCACCCGCGCCGCGGACGAGCAGCGGATAGAGCGGAAAGAACGCCTCGCGCGCGCCGCCGCCGTAGCCGTCTGACGCGATCGCCATGAACCAGACCGAGTCCCAGCGCCCGAGCGGCGCGGCGAGCGCGTCGCCGGTCGCGCCGTAGGGCGTCGTCAGCCCGGCGGGATCGAAGTCCCCCGCGCGCGCCGACAGGCCGAACAGCGCGACCGCGCCGATCGCCGCAGCCCACACGAGCAGCCGCGAGATCCACAGCGCCCGCCACGCGTCGGCGACGGCCTCGTCGGCCGCCACGGCGATGCGGCCGGGCAGCGCGCGCAAGAGCATCAGTGGCTGCTGTCGTGACGTTCAACATGACCCACCTGGCCATCTTGGCAACCGATCGTCGTGACCGTGCACGGGCAGGATCGGGTACCACGAGGGCGAAGGTGGCTCTGCCCTAGAATCCATCGTTGCGCGGCTGCTCCCGGCGAGCGGCGCGCGACTGCCAACAATGTCCGCGCGCCTCGAACGCCAGCGCCGACGCCGCCAGCGAGGCGGGGCCGGCCGCGTCATCATCATCACGATCTCCGTGCTGATCGCGGGTGCCGTCATCGCGGGGCTGAGCGCCGTCGGCTACGTCGTCGGCATCGCGAACTCCGCGCCCGAGCTCAACGCGCTGCAGCCGCAGGACCCCGGCCGCATCTCGCGCGTCTACGCCGCCGACGGCCAGCAGCTGGGGATCATCCAGAACGACGTGCTGCGGATCCCGATCGCGTCGAGCAAGATGCCGAAGAACGTCCGCGATGCGACCGTCGCGATCGAGGACGAGCGCTTCTACCAGCACAAGGGCGTCGACTTCGAGGGCGTCATTCGCGCCGCGTTCAAGAACGCCAGCTCGGGCAAGACGCTGCAGGGCGGCTCGACGCTGACGATGCAGCTGATCCGCACGCTCTATACCGGCAACCGCGAGAAGTCCTTCGAGCGCAAGGTCCGCGAGGCGAAGCTCGCCGAGGAGCTCGAGAACGTCCACACCGGTCGCAAGGGCAAGGAGTGGATCCTCACGAAGTACCTCAACTCGGTGCCCTACGGGACCAACGGCGGCCAGCAGGCGGTCGGCATCGAGGCGGCGTCGCGCGCGTACTTCGACAAGAGCGCCTCGAAGCTGTCGCTCGGGGAGTCGGCGCTGCTCGCGGGCCTGCCGCAGGCGCCGAGCGAGTACAACCCGTTCCGCGCCGAGGCCGCCGCGGTCGCGCGCCGCAACCAGGTGCTGCGCAAGATGGCCGACCTGGGCTACATCAGCGAGCGCGAGGCCGCCGACGCGGTCGCGCAGCCGCTGGAGCTCAAGCCGAGCGGCTACTTCCGCCAGAAGCGCGAGAGCTTCTTCTTTGACTACGTGACCGACCAGCTCATCAAGGATTACGGCGTCAAGCGCGTGCGCGGCGGCGGCCTGCGGGTGAAGACGACGCTCGACCTCGACCTGCAGAAGAAGGCGCGCAAGGCGATCGCCGACAACCTGAGCTTCGACGGCGCGCCGTCGGCCGCGATCGTGAGCATCGATCCGAAGAACGGCTACATCCGGACGATGGCGTCGTCGGCGAAGTACGGCACCTCGCAGTACAACCTCGCCGCCGACGGCAAGCGCCAGCCCGGCTCGGCATTCAAGATCATGGCGCTCGTCGCGGCCGTCCGCGCGGGCATCAACCCGGCGTCGGCGAGCTACCCGTCGGGCCCGATCACGCTCGGCCCGCAGTACGGCGGCGTGACGATCAACTGCTACGGCGGCAGGTGCAAGGGCGGCTCGCCGAACCTCATCTCGGGCACGCTGAGCTCCGACAACACCGTCTACATCCGCCTCGCGCTCGACCTCGGCCCGAAGAAGGTCAAGCGGGCGGCGCAGGACCTCGGGATCACGTCGTCGTTGCAGGGCTACCCGTCCGAGACGCTCGGCGGGCTGGAGAAGTGCTGCTCGCCGCTGGAGATGGCCAACGCCTACGCGACGATCGTCAACGGCGGCTGGCGCAACACGCCCAAGGCGATCACGAAGGTCACGTTCCCCAACGGCGAGGTCGACGACCTCTCCAAGCCAAAGCGCAAGCGGCTCTTTCAGGAAGCGGCGATGTACGAGGTCGTGAAGATCCTCGAGATGAACATCTCAAAGCCCGGGACGGGCGGCCGCGCGAAGACCGGCTGCCCGGTCGGCGGCAAGACCGGCACGACCGACAAGAACTCCGACGCGTGGTTCGTCGGCTTCTCACCGCGCCTGGCGACGTCGACGTGGGTCGGGTTCCCGAAGGGCCGGATCCCGATGGGCCCGCTGTTCAACGGCGCCAACGTCGACGGCGGCACGTTCCCCGCGCAGATCTGGGGCCAGTACATGAAGGCCGCTGCGCGCGGCTTCTGCGGCAAGTTCCAGAAGCCCAAGCAGCAGTTCAAGGCGAAGGCGTTCAAGCGCAAGCGCGCAAACCCGGCGCCGGTCCAGCCGCAGTACACCCCCGACCAGCTTGCCGAGCAGGCCCGGCAGGCCCAGGAGCAGGTGCAGCGCGACCAGGGCGCGATCAGGCCGACGCCGAGCACGCCGCAGAGCGGAACCGGCGGCAACGGCTACAACCCCGACGCCTACAACCCCGACGTCTACGACAACCCGCCCGACGTGGAAGTCGAGCCCGAGGACCCGGGCGAAGTCACCCCGCCGTAGCGCCGTAGCCCCCGGCGCAGTGCGCTACCGTTG
Organism: uncultured Solirubrobacteraceae bacterium; assembly: GCA_902806175.1. GTDB lineage: Bacteria > Actinomycetota > Thermoleophilia > Solirubrobacterales > Solirubrobacteraceae > CADCVQ01. Next base: position 7,713 of record CADCVQ010000030.1, on the reverse strand, counting down.
CGGCGCAATGGCCAAGGAAGAAAAAGTCGAGTTCGAGGGCGAGGTCGTCGAGGCTCTGCCCAACGCGATGTTCCGCGTGAAGCTCGACAACGATCACATGGTGCTCGGCCACGTCGCCGGCAAGATGCGCCGGTTCCGGATCCGGATCCTCCCGGGAGACCGGGTCCGCGTCGAGCTGTCGCCCTACGACCTCGACCGCGCGCGCATCGTCTACCGCCACCGCTGACGGACGAGTTTCACCTCATCGCGGCGCTGCGGGAGCGCTTCGCTGCGCCGCCCGAGCGCGTGCTCGTCGGCAGTGGCGACGACGCCGCCGTCGTCCGCGCGCGCACCCTGTCGGTCACGTCGACGGACGCGATGGTCGACGGCGTGCACTTTCGCCTCGGCCACACCGCGAGCGCCGCCGATGCCGGCCACCGCGCGCTCGCCGGCGCGCTGTCGGACATCGCCGCGATGGGCGCCGACCCCGGCGAGGCCTACGTCGTGCTCGGCCTGCCGCCCGCCTTCGAGCACGCCGACGCGATCGACCTCGCCGACGCGATGGCGGCGCTCGCGCGGCGTTGTGACGTCGCGCTCGTCGGCGGTGACATCACGGCCGCCCCCGTGCTGACGCTCGCGGTCACGGTCGTGGGCTGGGCCGACGAGCTCGAGCAGGTCGTGCGGCGCGCGGGCGCGCGCGCGGGTGATCTCGTCGGCGTGACCGGCACGCTCGGCGCGTCCGGTGCGGGGCTTGCGATCCTCGATGGCCGCGCGAACGGGCCGGCGGCGCTGACGGAGCGCCACCGGCGTCCCGAGCCGCGGCTGGCCGAAGGCCGAGCGCTCGCGCGGATCGGCGCGCACGCGATGATCGATCTCTCCGACGGCCTCGCGTCCGACGCCGCGCACGTCGCGCGCGCCAGCGGCGTCGCGCTGCAGATCGACCTCGACGTGCTGCCGCTCGCCGACGGCGTGGCCGGCGTCGCGCAGCAGCTCGCCTGTCCCGCCTGGGAGCTCGGTGCCGCGGCCGGCGAGGACTACGAACTGCTCGTGTGCGTCGCGCAGGCCGACCGCTACGCGGCCGAGTCCGCCGCGCCGCTGACCTGGATCGGCAGCGTGAACGACGCGGCGCCGGGCGTGGAGTTGCTGTCCGGCGGCGTCGCCCAGTCGGCACGCGGCTTCCAGCACCGCCTGTGACTGACGGCGTGGCGCAGCATGGCCTCTGCGACCAGCGCCGGGTCGACGCTGTAGTCCGCGCTCTGCACGCGCTGCTTGATCTGTTGCATTCGCATCTCGCGGGAGGTATCGAGCGGCGCATCCTCGCGCTTGAGTGAAAGGCTCATCGGCTCCGCAAGTATCCGGTAGTCGGCCACAGAATGCTGCACGCGGGCGCGTTACAGCCGCGCAGCGCCGCGCGCCTGCGCGGCGACGAGGCGCGCGAAGACGACGATCCGCTGCGCCGCGCTGTAGAGCGGGTGACACGCCGACAGCACGAGCCGGTCGAACTTCACGCGCTTGATGACCGAGACCTCGGTCGGCGCGACGATGCGCGTCTTCTCGACCTCGTAGGTGAAGCGGCCGTAGGGCATCTCGACGATGACGCGGTCGTCTGGGCGCAGGCGATCGATCCGCCTAAACGGCGCGGCGAACGTCGTGCGATGGCCGGCGATCGCGGTCGTGCCCGGCGCCCCCGGGAACGGGACGTCGTCGTAGATGCCGGGCCCCCTGCGCAGGTCGTTGCCGTCGGTCCCGTTGACGAGCACGAAGTCGACGTCGATCTTGTCGATCAGGATGCGTCCGGCGGCGGCGCCCGCGTCGCTGTCGGCGCGCAGCCGGCGCGCGAGAAACGCCATCCGCCGGCGCTCGGTGGCGAGCCTCTGCAGGGCGGCGAGGTCGAGCGTCGTCGGCCTGCGCGTCTCGAGCTTCTCGAGGTCGCCGCCGAGCTGTCCCTGCACGATCGTCGCGTAGATCGCCGACACCGGCTCCTGCCACAGGAGCGTCAGCAACGCATCGGCGAGCATGAGCACGCCGGCGACGATCAGCACGGTGGAGAGGGCGCGCAGCGCGCGCCGCGTCGCGCCCGTCATCGCCGCAGAGCCGACTCTGTTCCGCCGAGCGAACCGGGTCCGGCGTACGTCCTGGGCCCGCGGACGGTGATCGCGACGTCGTCATCGCCGGCGGGGCCGGCGGCGTGCGCGGCGGCAAGCAGCGCGCTGACGGCGCAGCCGGCCGCGACGCTCCACAGCAGCACGCTGAGCGGCGAGATGTGTCCACCGGCCGTCAGCAGCACGAGCTGCCACGTCGCGTCGATCACACCGAGGTCGAGCGAGCGGGCGAGCGCGAGCGCGACAGCAGCGGCCGGCACGACACCGAGCGCCACGACCACCAGGCGCAGCGCGCGCCCCATCGGCAGGTCGGGCCCGACCGCAAACAGCCAGATGTGCAGTGCGGGGATCAGCAGCGCGGCGGCATACGGGTTGGTGATCCACATGACGCTCGCGACCGCCGTCGCGACGAGAACGATCGCGACCTGCGCGCCGGGTTGCGAGCGGTCGGCCGCGCCGCCGCGCAGCAGACGCAGCGCGGCGCGACGCAACCAGACCCAGCCGAGCGCGAAGACGAGCAGCACGGCGAGCAGCGCCGGCAGCTCGGCCGCCAGCGCCTGCGCCGGCACCGGGGCGCCCGGCGCGTCGAGCAAACCGACGGCGTTGAGCAGCAGCGCGAACACGGCCGCCAGCAGAAACGGCAGCGCCGCAGTCAGCGTCCACCCAAGCCAGATGACGATCGGCTCGCGCCGGCGCCGCAGCGCCGCGAGCGCGTCCACCGCGGTGATGAGCACCGTCAGCAGCAGCGCCCCCGTGAAGAGCCTGATCGCCCACGCCGGAACGATCTTGCGGCTCGTGAGCAGGTCGCGGCTGGACGCCTCGGTCGTGATCGGGCGCGCGGCGGGAGCGCTGTCGAGCGCCGTCACCGAGCGCAGCGCCGCGCGGCCGAAGGTCTCGAGGCGCTCGCGCGAGATCGGCGCGTTCGCCGGCGGCGGGCTGTCGCCGCCGATCGACAGCAGCACGGCGGGCAGCCCGCGCGCCAGCAGCGCGCCCTGCTCGCCGAACGTCGCGGGCATCGCGAAGCGCGCGAACTGGCTCAGCGCCCGCGGCGCTCCGGAGCCCGACCCGGTCTCCAGGCGCACCGCCTCCTGAACGGTTGCGCGCAGTCGTTGCGGTGAACCACCGAGCGCGTTTGACCACGGCGTGACAAGTGGCGCGCGGACGTTGCGCGACGTCAGGTCGCCGAGCACGACGACGGCGCCGACGGGCAGCCCGCCGAGCTCGCGCGCGAGCTCGGCGGCGCCCGCCGAGCCACCGCTGCCACCGCTCGTCGAGACGAGCGTGAGCGTGTGGCGCGCCTGGCGCGGGGCGCCGAAGACGCGCGTCAGCTCCAGCAGCGCGGCCGTCCCGGAGAGCTCGGCCTCGGCGCGCGTGCCCGCTGCGTCGCGGTGCGCGACGACGACGATCTGCTCGTCGATCGTGCCCGGCCGCCGCGCGATGACCGTGCGCAGCCTCTGGCGGCCGTCGATCGTGTCGCCCGCGCGCTGCACCGTGCGCACGCGGAAGCCGGCGTCGCGCATCTGTGCCGCGACCTCCCCGGCGAGCCGGTTGTCACCGTCCGAGCCCGGCCGGCGCTGCGCGAAGCGCTCTGACAGCCCCTCGCCGGATTCGTAGGCGCTCTCGAAGGCCCGGTCGCCCTGGAAGGCGTCGGGGGCGATCGGCGTGCGCATCGGCTGGGGCCGGTTCTCGAGCGAGAACGCGAGCAGCACGAACGCAAACAGGACGGGAATCAGCGCAGCCCGGTAAATGCGCGGATCGATCATCGTCGTTGTCACACTATTGGGGATGGTGGATCGTGCTCCTCGCATCCTTCTCGTCGATGACGAGCACGCAATCCAGACGCTGCTGTCCTATCCGCTGCGCAAGGAAGGCTACGACGTCGTGCAGGCCACCGACGGCCGTGCGGCGCTGGATCGGTTCTCCGAGGGCTCCTACGACCTCGTCGTGCTGGACCTCATGCTGCCCAAGCTCGACGGCCTCGAGGTCTGCCGCCGGATCCGTGCGCGCAGCACGGTGCCGATCATCATGCTGACGGCGCGCGCGGAGGAGATCGACAAGGTCCTCGGGCTCGAGATCGGCGCCGACGACTACATCACCAAGCCGTTCTCGATGCGCGAGTTCCGCAGCCGGGTGAAGGCCGCGCTGCGCCGCGCCGACATGCGTCCGCAGGACGGGCGCGAGGAGCGCGACGCGTCGGACGGGCCGCTCGAGGTCGCGGGCCTGCGGATCGACTTCGACAAGCGCGCCGTCCGGGTGCGCGGCGCGCCGGCGCAGACGACGTTCGTCGAGTTCGAGATCCTCGCCGCGCTCGCGACGGCGCCAGGCCGCGTCTTCACGCGCGAGATGCTGCTGACACGGATCTGGGGCGACGCCGCCTACCGCGACCCGCGCACGATCGACGTCCACATCCGCCACCTGCGCGAGAAGCTCGAGCTCGACGCCAAGCACCCGGAGTACCTCTTCACCGTGCGTGGCGTGGGCTACCGGTTCCGCGACGAGAGCTGAGGAGGTCTTCGCGTGGACCGTTGCGAGAAGGCCCCCTGATGCGCTGGGGCTCGCTGCGCACGCAGCTGACGATCCTCTCCTTCGCGGTCACGCTCGTCGCGATCCTCGCGGTCCTGTTCTACGTCACGCCGCAGCTGCAGTCCTCGCTGCGCGACCAGAAGATGAAGGCGCTCACGGAGACCGCGCTCGTCTTCACGCCGCAGATCACCCGGCTCGTACGCAGCAACGGCAGCGACGACGAGATCAACAACCTCGTCTCGTCGATCTCGGACCGCACCAACGCGCGCGTGACGCTGCTGGCCGTCGGCGACGGCACCGAAGGGCTGCAGCTGTCGATCTTCTCGGACTCCTACACCGACAACCGCATCACGGACCTACGCTTCGAGGTCGCCGACGTCGCCGCGCGGACCGGCCGCACCGCCCTCGGCGAGGAGCCCTCGCGCGAGGGCGAGCTCGGCCAGGTCGCCGTGCCGATCCGCGACGCGGGGACCGTCAGCCGCGTCGCCGTCTTCTCGGCGCCGCTGGCCGACGTGCGGGGCAACGTCGCGCTGATCCGCCGCCAGATCCTGACCGCGGGCGCGCTCGGGCTGCTGCTCGCGCTGGTCGTCGGCTTTGTCGTGTCGCGCCGGATCGCGCGGCGGGTGCGGGTGCTCGAGCGCGGCGCCGACCAGGTGGCCTCGGGCGACTTCACGGCGGTCTTCCCCGCCGGCAAGGACGACGAGCTCGGCCAGCTCGCGGCCGCGCTCGACGACATGCAGCGCCAGCTCGCCCAGCTCGAGAGCGCGCGGCGGCGCTTCATCGCAACGGCATCGCACGAGCTGCGCACGCCGATCTTCTCGATCGGCGGCTTCCTGGAGCTCATGGAGGACGAGGAGCTCGACGACGAGACCCGGCGCCAGTTCGTCGCGACCGTGCGCGAGCAGGTCGAGCGCCTCGGCAAGCTCGCGACCGACCTGCTCGACCTCTCGCGGCTGGAGGCGGGCTCGCTGGAGCTGCGCCGCGAAGAGACCGACCTCGGCAAGCTCACGCGCGCCGTCAGCGCCGAGTTCGCGCCCGCGCTGGACAAGCACGACTCCAAGCTCGAGCTGCGCCTCGGCGGCGACCGGATCGATGCCGTCTGCGATCCCGAGCGCGTCGCGCAGGTGCTGCGCATCCTGATCGACAACGCCCTCACGCACACGCCCGCGGGAACCGCTGTCGTCGTCTCGGCAGCGCGCGACAACGGATCGGTGCGCCTGGCGGTCAGCGATGACGGCCCCGGCATCTCCGACGCCGCGGCGCAGCGCGTCTTCGAGCCCTTCTTCACCTCCGACGACGCGCAGGGCTCGGGCCTGGGCCTGGCGATCGCGCGCGAGCTCGCCGAGCGGATGGATGGCTCGCTCGAGATCGATCCGGGCAGGGGCCGCACGACGTTCGCGCTCGAGCTGCCGGCCTGAGGGCCGAACATCTCGCCGCTCCGGACATCATCACCGCGATCAACGGGAAGACAGGCAGACATGGCGACCTCCAACGACGGCGGCGATGCACCGCAGCGGCCACTCGTGCTGGTGTCCAACCGCGGCCCGGTGACGTTCGACGTCGACGGCTCGTTCACGCGCGGCACCGGTGGCCTCGTCACCGCGCTGACCGGCCTTGCGACGCACCGCGACGCGGTCTGGATCGCCTCGGCGATGGGCGAGGGCGACGTCGCCAAGTCGTGCGAGAACGATGGCCGCGCGTTCGAGGTGCAGACGCCGCTGGGCGACTTTCACGTCCGGCTCGTCGCCTCCGAGGCAGACGCCTATGACCGCTTCTACAACGTCGTCGCCAACCCGATGCTGTGGTTCATCCAGCATTACCTCTGGGATCTCTCCAACGCGCCGGACATCCGCGAGAACGAGGTCCATGCCTTCGAGGAGGGCTACAAGGTCGTCAACAACGACCTCGCGCAGGCCGTCATCGAGCAGATCGAGGGCGATGAGGCGCCCGTCGTGATGGTCCATGACTACCACCTCTACACGCTGCCCGCGATCATCCGCCAGGCGCGACCCGACGTCTTCCTGCACCACTTCATCCACATCCCGTGGACGCAGCCCGACGCGTGGCGCGTGCTGCCCAAGCGCATGCGCGACCAGATCTACGGCGGGGTGCTGGCCAACGACATCGTCGGCTTTCACACGCGCTCCTACCGCTGGAACTTCCTGCAGTGCTGCCGCGACCTGATGGACCTCGAGGTGGACTTCGAGCGCGGCGTCGTGCACGTCGACGGCCGCGAGGTGTGGGTGCGCCACTACCCGCTGCCGATCGACTACGAGGCGACGCGCAAGGTCGCCGCGAGCGACCGCACGCAGGAGTTCGAGCGGGAGATCGAGCGTCGCCGCCGTGACCACCTGATCCTGCGCGTCGACCGCTCCGACCTGTCGAAGAACGTGCTGCGCGGCTTCTCGGCGTTCGACCAGTTCCTCGACGAGCATCCGGAGTTCATCGAGAACGTGACGTTCATCGCTCAGCTCATGCCGTCGCGGATGGACGTGCCCGAGTACCGCGAGTACCTCGGGCGCATCGAGGCGCTCGTCGCGATCGTCAACCATCGCCACGGCACGCCGGATTGGATGCCGATCCAGCTCAAGCTCCGCGACGACCTCGAAGAGGCCGTCGCGGCGTACAAGCACTACGACGTCATGATCGTCAACGCGATGTTCGACGGGATGAACCTCGTCGCCAAGGAGGGCCCGCTCGTCAACGAGCGCAGCGGCGTCTCGATCCTGTCGGAGAACACCGGCGCGCACGAGGAGCTCGGCGCGTGGGCGCTCAGCGTCAACCCGTTCGACATCAAGGAGACGGCCGACATGATCTTCCGCGCACTGACGATGAGCGCCGAGGAGCGCGAGCGGCGCGCGAGCGGCCTCAAGGCAGCGGTCACCGAGCGCGACCCGGGCGACTGGATCGACGAGCAGCTGACGGACATGAAGGCCAAGGGCGCCGCGCTGACGCCCGGCTCGGCCGGGTAGCTGCGGTCAGCCGAACTCGCCGTGGAAGTCGGGCGGTGGCGCCGGCGGTGGTGGTGCTGTCGGCCTTGCCGGGCGCGGCCTGGGAGCCGGCGGCGGTGTCGGCCGTGGCGCGGCCGGGACGCGTGCCTCGGGGCGCG